>DASTZF010000356.1:0-12971 GCA_035764445.1 Burkholderiaceae bacterium | reverse complement strand
ACGCCGTACGAGACCCACTTCGAATACCGCGCCACCGCGCCGCAGCGAGTGCTGCCAGCGGAACTCACGCGAATCGTTCGCCGTGCCCTGGTCGACGTGGTCGAAGAAGGCACGGCGCGGCGTTTGACTCGCGCCTTCGTGGGCCGCGACGGCCAGCCGATCGCGCTGGGTGGCAAGACCGGCACTGGCGACCATCGCTTCGATGTGTACGGCAAGGGTGGCCTTCTGATCTCGTCGCGGGCCGTCGATCGCACGGCCAGCTTCGTCTTCGTGCTTGGCGAGCGCCACTTCGGCACCGTGATGATCCATGTGCACGAACCCGACGCCGCGCGGTACCGCTTCACCAGTGCGCTGGCAGCTCAGGTGCTCAAGTCGTTGTCGCCGGCGCTGCTTCCGCTGGTCGAGCCCGGTGCGTGCACGGGGGCATCAGCGCCATCGCCAGCGCCATAGAACAGGGTTCGATGCGCCGCGCGGGCGTGCGTGCGGTGACGTGCAGATCACGTGCGACCGCGTCGCGGCGGTGACCCCGCGCGGGCTCAGCTCTTCGGTTGTCGCAGGCAACCTAGAAGATCGTCGTTCGCATGTGCCGATGCCACCGGGTGTCAGTCCAGCTGCCCAGAGATGTAGTGTTCGAGTTGCTCGATGGTGAACTTCTGCTCGGAGATGGTGGCTTTGACCAGGTCTCCGATGGAGATGAGACCGATCAGCCGGCTGCCGTCCATCACCGGCAAGTGGCGCAGCCGGTTCTCGGTCATCAGCGCCATGCACTCCTCGAGTGTCTGGTCGGGTTTCACATACAGCACCGGGCTGGACATGATGTCGCCCAACAGCGTGTCCTTGGCAGAGCGCGCCATCAGCACGATCCTGCGCGCGTAGTCGCGCTCCGAAACGATGCCGACCACCTGGTCACGCTCGACCACCACTAGCGCGCCGATGTTCTTGTCGACCATCAGGCTGACCGCTTCGTACGCCGACGCATTCGGGCCCATGGTGTGGACGGTCTGGTCGAGTTTGGATCTGAGAATTTGCAAAGCGGTCTTCATGAATCGGCTCTCGAAGAATCGTTGGCTGCAGAAAGGTCGGCGACTTCGCTCACCAAAGCGGTTTGCTCAGGCACTCGGTGAACGAAGAGAACATCGCGTTGAAGCCGACGCTGACCCTTTCCCCATCGCTCGCGTTGACATCGACCGAATGCTCCAGGAGGGCTGGCTTTGTTTCGTCCAGCCCGACGGCGCTGCCACTCGGCTGTCGACAGCCTTCCGAGCCGCGCCGATCAGACACCCCAGACGATGGCCTCACCCTCGTGATGAGCCTGTTTCATCATCTCGACGAACGGCCACGCGCGCTGTCGAAGCGTCACGCCGTCGCCGCGCGACGCGTCGTGGCCGTCGGTCACAAGCGCTCCGTTGGCCGAGTGGCGCTGGGCTTGAACTTCCTCGCGCTCGATCGCGGTGGCAATCGCGGCGATGGCCATCGGCATTGTTGCCGGCGCGATGATGCCGGGGGCCGATGGATCCTTGCCGATGACGCGCAGCAACTGCTCGCCGCTGGGTCCCAGCAGAATCAGGCGTCCGGTCGCCTTGGATTTGAACTCGTACCGCGTCGCGACCCGCTGCTCGATCATGGTCAATCCTCGTTCCGCGGCGGCTCGCGCTTCGCGTAGTTCACGGCGTCCGCCAGGCCGTCGTAGCGGAAGTCACGGAAGCGATACGCACCATCGTCGAAGCGGATCCCCAGCGAAACCATCTGCGCCTGTTCCGCCTCGGTCGTTGGCGCGACCTTCTTGCTCGGTACGAACGAGCCCCGGGCATTCGCTTGCGACGGCCGCTCGCGCATCAGTCTCGCGTAGGCGACCGCGTCCTGCCACTTGTCGTAGCGGTAGCCGTTGTAGTGATAGCGAAGGCCGTCGTGGCCGACGGAGAACTCCGCCATCTGGCGTTCGCGATCCGGCATTTCGGGTTTGTTGATCATGTACGGCTCCTTGCATCGATGCCCAGCAGGCACTCTGCACCCGCGTGGCTCTCACGTCTGTGCGCAGAACCACGCTGGGCTGCGAGCAGCCCTATTTGGCGGTTTCGGCGGGAAGCAGGTCGTACTCCGTCCCTTCCGACAGCACCTCGACACTCTGCCCGCCCATAGTTTGCGAAGGCCCGCTGCGAATGCCCGCGGCCGATGGCAACGCGCTTGCGAGACAAGCGCATCATGGCTGCGGCGCGCAACAGTTCAGCGGAGAAATCGGCGATGAACGCTTCCAATATCCCGACGGCGATCCAGGCCCATTCGGCGCCTTCGTACGGCGAAACGGCCAAGAAGTATTGGAAGTGCGAACCCCCAAAAGCGACATTCATGCGGGCTAGCGGGCCGAGCGACTCCCAGCCTGTTAATCCGTAGGGTCCCTGGTTCGAATCCAGGTCGAGCAAGCCAAAGCTCCGCAGGTCTCATAGGCGCCCATGGGCCGCAGCTTCGTCTGGCAGCCTCGACACCGTCGGAGCCGACAGCATGAAACCAACCATGGCCCGTGCGAAGAAGTAGCTCGCGCGGCCGCGATCCGAGAGTGCATCGATGTCGACGTGCCCCTGTGCGTCGCACGCGAAGGTGTAGCCGCGACCCCTGTCCGACAGACTGATGAAGCGCAGTTCGTGGCGGGTTCCACATGGCCCGACTGCCGATATTTCGGTCATGGCATCTCCTTAGTGGGTCAACCCACCGTGTCGTCGCGGGGTTGATTCGCTGCATGGCAACCGCACGCGCGGGGCCCCCGGGGCATCGTGGCAATCGGCGAGCCAGTCGCGGCTCGACGTCAAGAAAGAGCGTGCGGGCGGCCGCGGTGGCAAGCTGCGCTATCAGCACGTAGACGTGTAGCGGTTCAGCGACAGCTGCAGCGACGCGCTGCTCGAAAGCTCGCGAGAAAGCAGCGCCGCTGACATGCGCCAGCCGTTGCCACGCCCTCGACAACGCACGCTGACAGGCGTTGGCTCCCGCAATAGCGCCATCGTCGGTACGTTACCGCACGGACCGCAGCAGAGGACGAGTGAACAATGCGTGGTGATGACCTTGCAGGAAGAGATCGCCGCGTTCAAGCAACGCATCGCGCAGGCTGTAACCAAGCGGGACGCTTGGCGAGCTGCCGGAAACCGCGAAAAGTACCTTGAGGCCTATTTCGAGGTCGAGGGCATGGAGCTGCTGCTCGATCGGCACCTGGGGCAGCGCGCCGCTCGCGAGCCCACGCTGTAGATGCGCCGCCAAGCGCGCAAACGATAGAGCGGTGTCGAGGTCAGCGCCCGAGCGGGCCTTCAAGGCCTCGCGCATCTTGAGATCGGCCACTTCGCGCAAACCCGTTGCATGACACCTACCTTTGACGCCTCCAGCATGACGATGAAAGAAATCGTCCGTCATCAGACTGCGCTGTCTCAGGAGTTGGCGCGCAGATTCGAGCGCCTGGTAGCTCTGGCCTTCACCGACATCGTCGAATCAAGTGCGTACTTCACCCATTTCGGCGACGAAGCCGGGCAACGGCTGCAGCATTTGCACTTCGACCTGCTCGAACAAAGCATGGCCACAGGCACCGGGGCGAACCTCGGGCGAATCGTCGACACGGCCGGCGATGGCGCTTTTGCCTGCTTTGAATCGGCCGCTGCAGCGGTGCAGGCGATGATGGCACTGCAGAACCGCATCACCCACGAAAACGCGAGCCGACCGCGGCCGCACCAGCTGAGCGTGCGTGTCGGGTTGCACTGGGGTCATGTGCTGACCGACGGCGTGCAAGTCACCGGCGACGCAGTCAACCTGTGCGCGCGACTGGTCGCTACCGCGCGGGCAAGCGAGATCCGGCTGTCACGCGATCTGTTCCAGGAACTGAGCCTGGACCTGCGGCGTCTATGCCGGCCGCTCGGGCCGGTGAGCCTGAAAGGGATTGCGCGCAGTGTCGAACTGATGGCGTTACTGTGGCGTGATCCGGTGCGGTTTCCGAGCCAGGTCGTTATTCGTGAATCGGGCGAGCGCATCGTGCTGCCAACGCAAGACACGGTGTGCTTTGGCCGCGGCGAGCAGGTGGACCGCACGACCGCCAATGATGTGGCACTCGGCCTACCTGACGCATTGGTGGCCAGGCAAGTGAGCCGGCGCCACTTCGAACTGCGCGCTCAACCCGACGGCTATCTGCTGAAGGCCTTGACCAGCCAATCGACCGAGGTCGACGGGGTGACGATGCAGCGTGACCAGGAGCTGCCGATCCGGCCCGGCTCGTGCGTCAAGCTGGCTGACGTGATGACGCTCGATTTCGTGTCGCCGAGCCTTGCCGAGGATGGGACCATCGGTGCAACTTTGGGCAAGCCGAGCGTCATCTCGATCAACTGAAACATCCCGCGATTCATCTGGCGCTCCCAACCCCAGAAACGTGGCTGTAGCGCGTAGAGTGCACGAGCCAGGGGCTACCGATGGGCCGGTACTGTCAAACCGCCACCGCGCGGCTTCGGTGTCAACGAATTGCGGCGAACCAACGGTCGGCTTCGGCCACGAGCTGAAGTTGATGAACTGCGGCAATGCGGGCGCCGGTGACGTCTTACGCGACTTCGACGCCGCCAAGCCTCAGCAACAGCCCACCATGCTGCGCCGCCATTGCCCGAGGTAGGCGCCGCCCGGCGTGGCCGTCCGTTGCAGGTTGGCGAAGCTTCCGCGTTGACGTTCGCCGCTTGCCGCGAACAGGGTCTGATAGCTCTTCAGATCGTCGTCACTCAGCGCCGCTGGTCCTGTAGTCCTGCCGTCGCCGACCGCACGTGGCGCGGCGCCCAGCGCGATCGTGCTGCCCAGTCCTGCGTACAGACAGCGTTCATTGAAGGCCTTCCGCAGCGCCGTGAAGGTCGGTTCGCCGGTGCAATGCCCTGGGGCGACGTAGGCGACCTTGTAGGTATCGCGCAGCGTCGTGATGATGGCCTCGATGTCCGGTTCCTTGGCGACCACAAGATGGAAGCCCCCCGCGACGAACTGGATCTTCGGCTGGATCGCCACGGCCGCCTTGACGATATTGTCGATCCCCGTATGCGAGCAGCCGACCACGATCACCATGCCGTCGGGCGTTTCTAAGGCCAACGAGAGTTCACGCAGCTCGAGCGTGCCGGGCTTGTCGGACACCAGCGAGATCAGATGAATCCCCGGCCCGATCACCGTGGGCTTGTCGACCAGCGTGATGGTGGCTTGCGGCCATGCGCCACCGAACCGCATCACGTCGGGCGGCTTGCCGTCGTAGTAGCGCTGCTCGGCCGGCAGCGACTCGTCCTTGCTATAAAACGCGCTCGGCAGGTCGGCGCCGTAGACACCGAAGCCTTCTTTGGGCGCGTAGATCCTGACCTTCGGATTGACGCTCAGCAGGTAGCTCATGCCTCCCATATGGTCGCCGTGGCGATGCGACATCACTACGAAGTCGAGCCGCGCGAGGTCGACACTCTTGGCCGCGGCGTTCTTCGCCAACACCTCGGCGTTGTTGCCGGTGTCGAACAGGATGCGCTTGCCGCCGACCTCCACAAACGCGGCGTAGCCCCAATCCTTCTGCAGCGTCGGATCGCGGCCGAAGGCATCGTAGAGCACGGTGATTTGCGCCTTCGCGGGGTCCGGGCTTCCACCGGGGCTCGGTGACGCCGGGCTGGCGCAACCAGCGAGCAGCACATGTGGCGCTGTGAGGGCGGTGGCGATCAAGTCTCGGCGTTTCATGATGAGCTTCCGTTTCAGGTTGGCAGCCACATTGGACCAAGGTCGCCCCGGGGGGCATGCGGGCGCTTAGCCCACCCAGACCAGCAGCGTTGCGCCGAAGATTCCGACGAACGTCCACGATCCGCCGAACGATGCCACCGCATCGGCGGCGCGCGGGCCGCGGCTCGTCCGCCCATCGATGAAAGCCTTGACCACATCACGCGCGATGGTCTTGCGCCCGGCCACGTGCCGCGCAACTTTCTTGGCGCGCTCGTCCAGTGTTTCATGGGCAACCCCAGTAGCCTGGCTGCGATCTCGTCGGGGTTTTGCATTTTGTGCACCGGGCGCGACGTTGCGTGGACCAACGAACCCAACGCAGATCTCCACGTTCGTCGGATCGCGATTGCTCACCAAGGCAAGCGGGTTCTTCCTTGGGTGCCTGTTCAATCTTCACCAAGCTACCCGCCTTCAGACACTGAGCAAGTACCTTCTGCGGAATCGATGAACCGATGGGCCTCGCCCAGCGCGTAGGCGACAGCGGTGTCGTGGGTGTGAAAGGTCGGGGAGTTGAATTGAAGCCAATCTGTTTGCCTTCCATTGCCTGACGTGAGCGCGTAGCCCGCGATGAACAAGCTGCCTGGAGGATTGGCTCGCTTCAGCTCTTCCCACCGTACGGTAACGGATGAGCCTTTGTAGTCGAAGTCCGAATGCGCGATGTCATGATCGAGCCCGGTTGTTACGGCAGGCGCTACTTTGCGACTGCGAGGGGCCTCGTTTCTGTTCGCTAAGCCACGTTGGTTGCTCAGGAGACCATCGCGCCACTGCGTCAAGTGCGTCCGCAAACGGCATTCGCTGCATCACCGAGCGGACAATGGTGCGAGCTTGTGGCAATCGACGCGGTCTCGCAGGACGGACTGCTCTGCGTCGAACTCTAACTCGTGCTCGTCACCTGCTTCGCGGCGGCTCGTCCGCACGACCACCTGCGGACACTGCGATGAGAGACAGCGCAATCGTGGCGCTTGGGCGCTGTGTTCGTGCCCGACGTGGTGCCGTGTGCGCTCGCAGCCTGAGCGTGGCTACAGCGCATTCGCCCGCGAGCCGGGCGCTGATGAGCAGCCGGGCGCGGTCAAACCGACCACCACGTGGCCTCGGTGTCGACGAATTGCGATGGCTCGACCTCGTCGACCGGACGGATGGGGTGCCGGATCGTTTGCGGCCTGCGGGTCAATCCAATGGCCCGACACGCAGCGGCCCAGGCCGACCAGATCAGCGCCATGCCGATGAAGGAAAGGCCATCAGGATCTCAGCGCGTCGAGACCGGCAGGCGCCGGCATTCCCGCACTAAGTACTGCTCAGCAATTGCGCGCAGGCTTTGGCCACTGCCGAGACCCGCTCGGGTGGATTCTCGCCAGGCACCGTGGCCCAGCCACCCTTCTCGACGAACTCGCCCTGCGCCCACGAGTCGACCTTTTTCATCGCGGCCAGATTGGCCGAGACCTCGCCCGCGTGCCGGAACTTGTCGACGCACACTGGCGCGAGAGCACCGATCACCGCCGCGTTGGCACGCTCCGCTGCCGAGGTTTCGGCCTTTTTGCCGGTGACCCACCCGCCCCAGGAGAATCCAACGATCGCCAACGCGATCGCGCCGCCCGCAGCGCCCCATAGCGCTGGCTTGGTTTCGATGGGTAGCTTCATGGTCGTGCCTCTTTCTTGAAAAATGTGAGCCAAGCGCTCGGCGACACACGCAGCCACGCTCGTATGATCATTTGCCCTTGAGCCGATCGGGCACCACGGGGCCCAGAGTTGGCCCTGTGTCACCCGGCACCAGCGGTTTCATCGCGGGAGCTGGCTGCTTGGGTTTCTTGGCTTCCTTGTTTCCGTGCTGGCGCTTAGATATGGCGTGACTCCTGGTTTCACCGAAGGCGTTGAGGCTATTCGATTGCGAGCTGTGGCACTGTGCGCTGGCATACACACGACTGAAGAAATCACCGTCACCCCGGCCGGGCCTATCTGTGCGCATGCGAACAGACTGATCACACGTCGCGCGCTACAAGCAAGGTCACGCCAAGTGCGCAGCTTTACCCCTTGGCCGCATTTCGGAGAGAACGGTCATGATGATCCGACCCAAACCAAAGCGACCCATCAAGCCCAGCACGCTGGCGCAACAGCAGGCCGACTTCACCGCCGAGGGTTCACCGCCACCAGGCAAAGTGGCGGCATCGGAGCCGGTCTCTGTCAAAGAGGCCGCAACGGTGCTGGCGCCCGCGCGCGCGCAACCGGCCCGCAAGGGCCCGGCGGTGGGCCGAAGCCGCTGGCAACGTTAATGGGTCCGAGCTGCGGGCACGAGGCATGTCGGAGAACAACGCGTTGACAGCGCTGCGCGGTCGGGAACACGTATCACGCTCGGCGTCGCGCGGGGACTGGCGCGGACGTTCGTCGCAGGTCGCGACGGGTGATTGGGAGATGCTGCTGCGTGGCGTTCAATCCAGACTGCGCGCGATCGTCAGCGTGACAGCTGGCGCCAATGATGCGTCGCGCGAGGGTGCTTCTTTGGATCGTGTCGACGCCGACGTGGTGGCGTGTGCGGACGATCTGGACGCGTTGCAGGCGGCACTGACGGCAGAACTGGGCCGATGCGCGCACCTCGAACGCGAGCTTGTCGATGTGCAGGCCGTACTCGCGCGATCCCGCGCCGAGCTTGCTGACACCCGCCACGGTGAGCGGCGTGAACGCCATCTCGCCTTGCACGACAGCCTGACCGGATTGCCGAATCGGCGCTGCTTTGGCGAGCGACTTGATCAGGCGTTGACCCAGGTTGAGCCTGCGCATCCAGGACTCGTCGTCTTGTACATCGACCTGGATGGTCTGAAAGCAATCAACGACCGGCATGGCCACGACACGGGCGACGAGCTGCTCAGGATCGTCGCGGCGCGGCTTCGCGCAGCGCTGCGCGAACAGGACGTGGTGAGCCGTCTGGGAGGCGACGAGTTCGCCTGCTTGTTGACCGATCTGCTGAACCGGGAGCAGCTCGCGCATCTGGCCTGCAAATTGTTCGACACCGTGTCGGCGCCGATGCAGATCGGCGAGTGTGGGCTCGTCGTGCGTGCCAGCATCGGCATCGCGACATGCCCCGCCGATGGCAGCACGGGTGCCGCGCTGCTCAAGCACGCGGACACCGCGATGTACTGCGCCAAGCGCGAGCAGACCGGTTATGCGTTCTTCGACAAGCCCACCGAAGGTCGGGTCATACAGCTCGCGACGAAGACGCTGGCCGCCCCGACATCGTCGCCGACGAACTCGAGTGCGCCGGCGATGCAGTGAGGGTCCAGGCCGAGCTGGTTGGCGAGCGAAGCAAGGGACCCATCACGACCTTGCACTCAAGTGGACCTGCGCAACTACCCACCAAAGCCATCAGCGCAGCACCGGCAGCCGCGGCGATCAAAACGGCCTTGACCGGCCTGATCGGTGGCTGCGCCTCACCGGTGGGGTGGATGCAGGTTGCTCCACGAAGGGTTCCAACATTCCCCGCTCACTGTGTGTCAGGTCGGCGGCGGCTTCTTTCGCCGTACCAAATAGCGGCGCATCAAGGGATGGGCGGTGACGCCGTGGACCACGATCGATGCGGCCACGGTCCACAGCGTTAACGACACCAGCGTGTCGGCCAACCGCGCGTCCAAGCCGTGGCGCAGAGCGAACAGCAGGTAGAACACCGAGCCAATGCCGCGGATGCCGAACCATCCGATCAGCAAGCGTTGCGGTTGTGTGAGCTGTTCGCCCACGATCGCTGTCATGACCGACAACGGCCGCAACACCAGCAGCAGCAGCGGCACGAACCACCACACGGCCGACGGCGGCGGAGCGTACGCCAGCATGGCACCCACCACCACCACCAGAGCCAGCTCGGCCAGGTTCTCCAGCTGTTCGTGGAAGCCCTGCACCGAATCGCGCATCGTGGCGCTCGCATGATGCGAGTGGGTGGCGAGTGTTTCATACGCGTGGCCTGCCGAGCCACTCGCAGCGGTCAGGGGCACGGTGTTCGCCTGTGGGGGACGAGCCCACGTCATTGGTGCTCGCAAACACCGGTCGGCCGGAACGCCGCTGCGATGCTTGGGTCGCGATTGCTCACCAAGGCAAGCGGCTCTTTCTTTCCGCGCGTGAAGCGCCCTATCTCGCGACGATGAGGTCCGACCCTGGCCTACGCATCAATCATGCGGCTTGTGCGCGGAGTGTCGCCTCAGCCGCTCGTCGAGCTGAATCTCCAACGCCTCGACCATGAAGTAGGCCTCGAGGTATTTCGCCTCGCGCCCAGCAGAGAGCCAGGCATCACGCTCGGACTCCGCTCTCGCGATGCGGTCCTTGAACCAGTCGCTGTCTTCCCGAAATGTCATGAGCTCTTTGCACGGGAGCGGGTGCCTGCGGGGCGCACCGAAAGGGTTCGCGATCAAGTGCGGTCTTCGTCCCTGGTGAACCACGCACCGGTCGCCTTGCGCTGCCACTCGGAAAGCTGCTTTTCGGCTTCGTCCCTGGCCACACCATAGCGCTCCTGAATTTTGCCGACGAGCTGGCCTCGACGCCCCGCGACGACTTCGATGTCATCGTCCGTGAGCTTGCCCCATTGCTCCTTGGCCTTGCGCGCGGCTTGCTTCCAGTGGCCTTGAATCAAGTCCCAGTTCAAATGGATTCCTTCAGTGAAGCAACAAGGTCGCGAGATCGCTGTGCAGAGGCGCAAGCTGTCGCCGCGGCGAAGACTGGGACTTGCACGGGCTGCAGTCTGTGCGGCGGCGCACTGACAATGGCTGGCCGAAGGGTGATGCTCACCCTGCCGAAAGAAGCTCCATCGGCGGTCCCTGAGGCCGCAAATTTCGTCGCGCAGCACTCCTGCATGCACCGGAAGTCTGGAGTTCGGCATGAGGCCCGGCAACGCGCGTTGTGCGGGCCTCTTTAATTGCCGGAGCGCTGCGGCTCGACCCCATGCAGCCTGTCTGGGCATTGGTGCCACTCGGGCAAACCAAGACGACCACTAGCCGTCGGTCGACAGCGCCTCGGTGCAGTGGTGGGGCGTGACCAGTCGCCCGTCAACGCCGGCGATGGCCTCAATGGCGATGCGCGGCGCCGAGGATGTCACCGTGCCGAAGATCGTCGCGAACGCGACGTCCGCGGCATCGCGTCCGGTGCCGAGCCGCACGAACCCCATCGGGATCGCGGTGCCAGACGGGTCGAACAAGTACCAGCGGTCGCCGAGATAGACCTCGACATAGGCATGGAAGTCGGTCGGGCCCAGTGCAGGGTCGGCGCCGTAATCGATGCCTGTCGTGAAGCGCGCGGGGATGTTGATGGCACGGCACAGCGCGATCATCAGGTGCGCGAAGTCGCGACACACACCCGCGGTCTCGAGCAGCGTGTCGATCGCCGAGGTGTTGGAGTTCGATGTGTTCGGCGCGTAGGTCGTGCGCTGCAGCACCCAGTCGCGAATGGCCTGCACGCGGCCATATCCCTGCCACAGGTGGCCGAACTCGCGCATCGCGAGTTTGTGCAGGCGATCCGACTGACAGTAGCGGCTCGGGTAGATGTAGCTCAGCACCTGCGCAGGCACGCGCGCCACCGGAACCTCGCCGATCTGGCCCGGGTCGGCGATGTGATGCGACAAGTCGACGGTGGCGCCGTATCCGAGCTTCAACGGCCCCGCCAAGGCCTTCACACGCAGGTAGCGGTTGCGGGTTGCGGGCTCGGTCTCGACCCGCGACTGCACGTCCTGGCTGAGCGTCAGGCTTTCTTCCACCACCCGCTGCCGTTCGGTGTGCGCGGCATGGATGTTGAAGATGAAATCGCAGCCCGGTTCGGCGATGTCGTAGTCGAGCTCGAGCGCGAGCCGCAGCCTGATCATGTCGACTCAATCGGGCGCGCATCGGCTCGCGCATGTCCGTCCCGGTCACTGTCAGGCGCAGGGCACCGCCGTTCCATTCGAGCGATGGGCGATGGTTGGCTATTCATGGACAACTCCGCAAGCATCGACCTTACACCCCGTGTCGACGGGCACGTGTGCAGCGGTCGTGGGGATCGGGGTATGAACCGCCTGCTCGACGCCCGATTCACTCGGCACAGTACGCCGCTGGTGCGCAACGCCGCTGTGTGCTAGCAGACAGACGACAAGAAAAGGAAACCATAGCCTCAGGCCATTGGAGTCGGCCATCGTGCGGTTGATGCGGCGCTGTCGTTCACGCCGATCGCATCCAAGGACTGCAATGAAGATTCCCATCGAAACAATGCCGGCGCCGTGGGCCGTCGCAGCCGGGGCAGTTGCACTGGCGGTTATCTGATTTGCGCGGCCCCTCGCAGCCGGCGCCACGCGCGGTCAAGTTTGGCTGTGTCAATAAGGAGACCCACAATGAACTCAGGTTCTCAACGGTGCGGAGCAGCACTTTTCGCGCTCGCACTCCTGTCCACCGTCGCTGCCCATCAGGACGACGCCAGCCAGGCCGCGCGCAAGGGCTACGGCCGCGTGCTCTTCAAAACCTCGTGCACGGCCGAGGCCCAGAAGCAGTTCGACCGCGCTCTGGCGATGCTGCATTCGTTCTATTTCCCCGAAACGGTGAAGGCGTTCAACGCCATCCCCGAAGACGACCCGGCGTGTGCGATCGCCTATTGGGGCATGGCGATCAGCCAGCGGCCCAACCCGTTGGTCGGTCCGTGGGACGCGGCCACGCTTAAGCGCGGCCTGGATGCAATCGAGAAAGGCGAGTCGATCGGCGCCAAGACGCAGCGCGAACACGACTGGCTTGCTGCCCTGAAGGAGTTCTACAAGGACCACGAGCGCGTCGACCAGGACACGCGTACTCGCAACTACGAGCAGGCGATGGAGCGCCTAAGCAAGAAATACCCTAGCGACGTCGAGGCGAAAGTCTTTCACGCATTGGCGTTGAATGAGACCTTCGACCACAAGTCTATGGAGCCGCTCACCAAGGCCATCGCGATCCTGGAGCCGCTCGACAAGAAGTACCCCGATCACCCGGGTATCACGCACTACCTGATCCATAGCTACGACTTCGCGCCGATCGCCAAGCGTGGCATCCCGGCGGCCAATAAGTACGCCAAGCTGGCGCCGAGCGCTCCGCATGCGCAGCACATGCCTTCGCACATCTATTCGATGGTGGGCATGTGGGATGAATCGATCGCGTCGAACATCGCCTCGATCAAGGTGGCCAATGAATACGCAGCGCAGGCCAAGCTCGATGGCGTGCTCGCTGGCGTGCCGCATTCGTACGACTTCATGCAATACGCGTATCTGC
>DASTZF010000355.1:0-2327 GCA_035764445.1 Burkholderiaceae bacterium | reverse complement strand
GTGCACGTCGCTGTCGTTGGGGTCGAGCCCGAGCGCGACCTCGAGCTCGCGCTCGATCACCACCTCCAGCGCCGCGCGGTCGTCGCACCAGCCGTAGGCCCACTGCTGGCCGAGGATGCACGCATGCCAGGCGTGGGCGTGCGCATAGCGCGGGTCGAGCTCGATCGCGCGACGTACCAGCCCGAGGCCGCGCTCGTTCTCGCCGCGGTTGGAGCGGTGGTGCAGCACCTTGGCCTCGAGCACGCATTCGTAGGCCACCAGGTTCGACGGCGGCTTGCGCTCGGCGCGGCTGCGCGCGTCGGCCTCGAGCCGGCCCGGCAAGGTGGCGACGATGGCCGACGTGACCTCGTCCTGGATGGCGAAGATGTCCTCGAGTTCGCGGTCGTAGCGCTCGGCCCAGACGTGGCGGTCGGCCGCGGCGTCGATCAGCTGCACGGTGATGCGCACGCGGTTGCCCGCCTTGCGCACGCTGCCCTCGACCACGTAGCGCACGCCGAGGTCGTGCGCGACCTTCTTCACGTCGACCGCCTGGCCCTTGTACTTGAAGGAGGTGTTGCGCGAGATCACGAACAGCTCGCGAAAGCGCGACAGGTCGGTGAGGATGTCCTCGGTCAGCCCGTCGGCGAAGTACTCCTGCTCCGGCACGCCGCTCATGTTGACGAACGGCAGCACGATGATCGACGGCTTGTCGGCGAAGGGATCGTCGCGCGCGGCGGGCGCCGCTGCGGGTTGCGCAGTCGGCGCAGCGACCGCCTGCACGCGGAACGCACGCACCGGGTGGGCGATGTTCTTCACCGACTGCTCGCCCTGGTCGACGAAGCGCGCCGCGACCTTGTTGCGCACCGCGCACTCCACCGCATCGGACACCGTGATGCCGCCGGGTACAGCCAGGCCTTCGAGGCGCGCGGCGATGTTGACGCCGTCGCCGTAGATGGTGCCGTCGCCTTTCTCGATCACATCGCCGAGGTGCACGCCGATGCGAAAGCGCATGCGCCTCTCGTCGGCCACGCCATCGAGCGCCGATTCGATGTCCCGCTGCACGTCGAGCGCGGCGAGCACCGCACCGGCCGCGGTCTCGAACACGGCCAGCACCGAGTCGCCGGCCATGTCGATGACACGCCCCTGATGGGCCTGGATGCGGCCGCGAAACAACGCGCGCGCCGCGTCGAGCGACTGCACCGTCGCGCGCTCGTCGGCGGCCATCAGGCGCGAATAGCCCGCCACGTCGGCCGCCAGAATGGCCGCGAGTCGCTGCTTGAGGTCGACGCTGCTCAGAGAATCGCCCTTCCCGTGGTCGATTCGGCGAACCATGTTAGCGCGGACCATCATGTCGTGAACGGTGTCGTTCAGGCCCGCATCAGCCTTACACCATGGTCGTGGGGTGTGCCTTAGCGCCGCAGGGCCACCTCGAACCCGCGCTTGACGCCAGGGCGCGCCATCATCTGCTGGTACCAGCGTTGCACATTCGGATAGTCGGCCAGATCGACCTTGTGCCTCGGGTGCCGCCAGGCCCAGCCGACGATCGCGAAGTCCGCAATCGTGATCTCGCTGCCGGCAAAGAACTCGTTGTCGGCCAGGCGCTTTTCCATCACCGCGTAGAGGCGCCGCGTTTCCTTCATGAAGCGATCGAGCGCGTAGCGGCGAGCGGCTTCGTCCTCGAGCGCGATGAAGTGGTGCACCTGCCCCGGCATCGGCCCGAACCCACCCATCTGGAACATCAGCCACTCGAGCGTGGCCACGCGCGCAGCGACGGGCTCGCGCGGCCAGAAGCGGCCCGTCTTCTCGGCGAGGTAGATCAGACAAGCGCCGGACTCGAACACGCTGATCGGTGCGCCGTCCGGCCCCTCGGGGTCGACGATGGCCGGGATCTTGTGGTTCGGGCTGAGTTTCGCGAACGCGGGCGCGAACTGCTCGCCCCGGGTGATATCGACCACGTGCACGCGGTAGGCCAGGCCCATCTCCTCGAGCGCGACGCTGATCTTGCGGCCGTTGGGGGTGTCGAAGGCGTGCAGTTCGATCGTCACGACGGGTCTCTCTGTTCCAAGGGTGCGGTGGCCGGGCTCGGCATTGTCAGCGAAGCACGCCGGCGCGTTGCCGCACGGCCGATGCAAGCTTTCGTCGTGGCTGCGATGCCGGCTGCCGGCATTCAACGGCCGCTTCACATAGCTTTACGCCACGTCCGCGACCCCGGCGTGCTCGATGCTGCAGTGCTCCGCGTTGTTCTGTCACGGCCGCCACATGCGGACCGCGGAGATACCAGCATGCGCACAGTTCTCGCCATCGCGGCCCTGGCCACCATCGGCGCCTTCGGTACCACCGACGCCGAA
>DASTZF010000354.1:0-13217 GCA_035764445.1 Burkholderiaceae bacterium | reverse complement strand
CATCGACGAGGCGGCATCGCGTCTGGTCTGGCTCGGGCTCGCGCCCGCGTCACTGGCGCTGGGGCTGGGCGCGATCGCGCGCCGCTGGCTGCCGCACCACCTGTTCGTCTACATCTTCGCGCGCGGCTTCTTCGGCACGCTGGTGGCCACCGCGATCGCCGGCGCGCTGGCGCTGTGGAGACGCGACACTGCCGCCGGCCTGACGGCGAGCGATCTGCTGCTCGGCCGCTGGCTCGCGGCGTGGGCAGAGGCCATCGTGACCGGCATGCTGGTGGCCATCTTCGTGGCCTTCCGGCCGCACTGGCTCGCCACCTACAGCGACACGCTGTACCTGCCGCGTCCCTGACTGCGCGGTTCGCAGCGTCGACGCGTCAGCTCGGCCTGCGGCCGCTGCGCACCGCAGCGCCCCATCAACGCCGCGGCGCTGCGATCTCGACTCCGGCCTGCTGCTCGATCCAGCGCACCAGTTCGCTGATGCTGGCGCCGGGCCCGCGCGCACGGTCGGCCGCCTGCCACAGCGGCTCGCCCGCCTCGCACAACGGCATCGTCGCGCCGGCGCCGCGCGCCACCTGCAGCGCGATGCCGATGTCCTTCAGCATCAGCTCGAGCTTGAACGGATCGTCGAAGCGCCGGCTGATCACGCGCTGCTGGATGTGCGTGCGCGAGATCCACGAGCCGCCGGTGGAGGCGTTGAGCACGTCGGTCATCACCGCAGGATCGAGACCACAGCGCGTGCCCACCGCCAGCGCCTCGGCGGTGACGGTGAGCGTCATCGCGGTGACGACGTTGTTGAGGCACTTCATCGTGTGACCGGCGCCGAGCGGCCCGAGGTGGAACAACTGGCGACCCATCGCCGCGAGCAACGGGCGCGCACGCGCGACGTCGGCCGGCTCGCCGCCGATCATGAACACGAGCTCGGCTGCCTCGGCACCCCACACCGCACCGGACACGGGCGCGTCGATCATCGCCGCGCCGTGCGCGACCACCGCCGCCGCCGTCTCGCGCGTCAGCCAGGGTTCGGACGACGAGGTGTCGACCAGCAACGCGCCGGCGCGCAACCCCGCCGCGACGCCGTCGGCGGCGACCACGACCTCGTGCACCACGCGGCCATTGGGCAGCATCGTGAACACGACGTCGGCGCCTGTGGCCGCCTCGCGTGCGCTGGCGCACCCCTGCGCGCCCGGCAGCTCGCCCAACAAGCGTTCGATCGCCGACGGCGCCACGTCGTAGCCGCGGATGCGATGCCCCGCCAGGCCGAGGTGGCGGGCCATCGGAACGCCCATCAGGCCCAGCCCGATGAAGCCGATCGTCAGCTGCTCGCGCGACGATTGCGCGGCGGCGCTCATGCCAGCGCGCGCCCGATCAGGATCTTCTGCACCTCGCTCGTGCCCTCGTAGATCTGGCAGACGCGGACGTCGCGGTAGATGCGCTCGACCGGGAAGTCGCTGACGTAGCCGTAGCCGCCGAACACCTGGATCGCCGCCGAGCAGACGCGTTCGGCCATCTCGCTGGCGTTGAGCTTGGCCATCGCGGCTTCCTTCAGGCACGGCCGGCCGGCGTCTTTCAATGTCGCGGCGTGCCAGATCAGCTGCCGCGCCGCCTCGATCTGCATCGCCATCTCGGCCAGCTTGAACTGCACCGCCTGGTGCTCGAAGATCGGCTGGCCGAACGCACGGCGCTCCTTGCTGTAGACGAGCGCAGCCTCGAACGCGGCGCGCGCCATACCCAGCGCCTGCGACGCGATGCCGATGCGGCCGCCTTCGAGCCCCGACAGCGCGATCTTCAGGCCCATGCCTTCTTCGGCCAGCAGGTTCGCGGCCGGCACGCGGCAGCGTTCGAACACGATCTGCGCGGTGTCGCTGGCGCGCTGTCCCATCTTGTCCTCGACGCGGGCCACCTGGTAGCCCGGTGTCTGGGTCGGCACCACGAAGGCGCTGATGCCTTTCTTGCCGGCGGCCTTGTCGGTGACCGCCATCACGATCGCCACGTCGCCGTTCTTGCCGCTGGTGATGAACTGCTTGACGCCGTCGAGCACGTAGTGGTCGCCGTCGCGCACCGCGGTGGTTTTCAGGCCGCCGGCCTCGGAGCCGACGTGCGGCTCGGTGAGACAAAAGGCGCCCAGCATCTCGCCGCGCGCCAACGGCTTGAGGAAGCGCTGCTTCTGCTCGTCGTTGCCGAACGCCATCAGGATCGAGCACACCGGGCAGTTGTTGACGCTGACGATGGTGCTGGTGGCGCCGTCGCCGGCGGCAATCTCCTCGAGGATGATCGCCAGCGCCAGGTAGTCGAGACCGGCGCCGCCGAGCTCCTCGGGCACCGCGACGCCATAGCAGCCGAGCGCAGCCAGGCCCTGCAGCTCCTCGCGGGGGAAGCGGTGTGTCTTGTCCCACGACGCGGCTTGCGGCGCGATGCGCTCGCGCACGTAGGTGCGGACAGCGTCCTGTACCGCGAGGTGGTGTTCGGACAACAGCATCGACGGATCCCTTCGGCGGCGCGGCCCGACGAGGCGGTGCGGCCGGCGCGTGCATTGTCCACCCACGCAACGGTGGCGCCGGCGGCCAACCCCGCGCGTGCGATCGGTCACACCTCGGTGCAGTGGCCGCGGCGCAGCGCCACGGCGGTATGACAATTCGCATCGGCTGCAACCAGTCGCGCGTCGCGATCTCGATGCGGCGCGAACCGCATGGAACAGGCCCCGACACCGCTGCCCCTGCTGGCCAGGCCGATCGCCAAGCGGCTGCTGGTTGCGTCGCCGTTCGTCGCGGTGGCGGTGGTGCTGGTGGTGCTGGCGATCTTCTTCATGGAGCTGCTGTCGGCGGCGCGCGCCTACATCGGTGGCGAGAGCCTGTGGACCAAGGCGCAGAAGCAGGCGGTGCAGCGCCTGGAACGCTTCGCGCAGCTGCGCGACGGCGAGGAGTGGCTGGCCTACAAGCAGGCGATCGCCGTGCCGCTGGGTGACCGCGCCGCGCGCGAGGAGCTCGAAAAGGCCGATCCCGACTACGAGGTCGTGCGCCGCGGCTTCCTGGCCGGTGGCAACCACCCGGACGACATCGACGGCATGATCCGGCTCTTCCGCTGGTTCAGGCACGACCCGCTGATCGATCAGGCGATCGCCATCTGGGCCGAGGCCGACGGTCGCATCGAGGAGCTGACGATCACCGCCGAGACGCTGCGCAGCGCCGTCGAGTCCGACGCGCCACCGATGGTGGTCGTGCAGCTGCTGCAGCACCTGGCCGACCTCGACAAGCGCCTGACGCCGCTGGAAGTGCGCTTCACCGCCACGCTGGGCCAGGCCACGCGCAACACGGTGAGGCTGCTCAGCCTGGTGCTGCTGGGCACCGCGATTGCGCTGACCGCGCTGGGCACCCATGATCGCGCGCAGCGTCGCGCAACGCGGCTCGCGTGTCGAGGCCCGGCTGCGCGCCAGCGAGGAGCGCTTCCGTTCGCTGTGGGAGACCACCAACGACGCGGTGTTGATCGTCACCGTCGACCACACGATCCGCTTCGCGAACCCGGCGGTGCGCAAGCTGTTCGGCTACTCGCCCGACGAACTCGACGGCCAGCCGCTGGCGCTGCTGCAGCCCCCCGGCGCCTACGCCGCGCACCGGGCCGAACTCGAGCGCTACCTGGCGACGCAGGTGCGCACGGCCGTGTGGAACGGCGCCGAAACCCTGGCGCGCCACCGCTCGGGCGATGTGTTCCCGGTCGAGATGATGTTCTCCGAGCTGCAGCTCGACGGCCAGCTGCACTTCGTCGGCTTCCTGCGCGACATCACCGAGCGCAAGCACGCCGAGCGCGCCGTGCGCGACAGCAACGAGCGGCTCGAGCAGCGCGTGGCCGAGCGCACGCGCGAGCTGCGCGAGGTCAACGAGCGGCTGATGGGGCTCGACCGCATGAAGTCGCAGTTCCTGGCCACGATGAGCCACGAGCTGCGCACGCCGCTCAATTCGATCCTCGGATTCACCAGCCTGATGCGCGAGGGCATGGCCGGTCCGCTGACCGAGGAGCAGCGGCGCCAGCTCGGTTTCGTGCACGCCTCGGGCGAGCACCTGCTGGCGCTGATCAACGACCTGCTCGACCTGTCGCGCATCGAGTCGGGCCGCATGGATGTGGTGACCGAGCCATTC
The DNA here is from genome assembly GCA_035764445.1 of Burkholderiaceae bacterium. Lineage (GTDB taxonomy): Bacteria > Pseudomonadota > Gammaproteobacteria > Burkholderiales > Burkholderiaceae_C > JAEUPI01. The sequence continues at coordinate 9,090 of DASTZF010000354.1, read as the reverse complement.
GACTTCGCGGCGGTGGCCGCGGAAGTCGGCGTCAACCTCAAGCCGTTGATCACGCAGAAGGGCCTGCGGCTGGAGTTCGCGATGGCGGGCACGCTGCCGATGGTCGGCGATCGCCGCAAGTGCTACCAGGTGCTGCTCAACCTGGCCAACAACGCCGTCAAATTCACCGAGCGCGGTGTCGTGCGCATCGAGGCCGGCGTGCGCGACGCGCGGCTGCGCGCCACCGTCAGCGACACCGGCATCGGCATCCGCCCCGAGCAGCTGCAGCTGCTGTTCGAGGCGTTTCGCCAGCTCGACGGCACGCCGCGCCGCCTCTACGAAGGCACCGGGCTCGGACTGCATCTGTGCCGCAAGCTGCTCGACCTGATGGGCGGTGACATCGAGGCGCACAGCGACTTCGGTGCCGGCTCGCGCTTCAGCTTCTCGGTGCCGCTGGACCTGCGGCGGCGGCCGTTCGCGCAAGGCGCCGCGGCAGCCGCGGCGCACTGACCATGGCCGGCTGCGTGCTGCTGGTCGAGGACAACGACGTCAACCGCTACCTCGTCCGCTTCGTGCTCGAGAAAGGCGGCCTGCACGTCATCACTGCGGCCAACGGCCGCGAGGCGATCGAGCTGGCCCGCGCGCACCACCCCGACCTGATCCTGATGGACATCCAGATGCCGGTGATGGACGGCTACGAGGCCACCACGTGCCTGAAGGCCGACTTGGCGCTGCAATCGATCCCGGTGGTCGCGCTGACCGCCTATGCGATGCCGCACGAGCGCGAGCAGGCGATCGCCGTCGGCTGCGCCGGGCACATCGAGAAGCCGATCGACACGCGCGTGTTCCTCGCGCAGGTGACGAGCTTCATGCCGGCGTCGGCGTGAACGGCGCACGCGGCCGTCACGCGGCCGCTCGCAGCGCCGGCGCAGCCGCCGGATAGAGCCCCTGCAGCGCGTCGGCCGCCGCGCGCTCGAGCAGAGGCTGCAGCGCGGCCTCCAGGCGCGGTGCGTCGCCGGCGGCGTCGATGTGTGCCGCACGCGACTGCCACAACGTCTGCAGTTCGTCGCGCACCGGTGCAAGCGCCGTGGCAACTACCTCATGCCAATGGGCGGGCGCTTCGCCCTCGACCCACTGCCCGCGGCCGCGCCCGAAGTGCGCCACCGCCAGATAGCGCAACAACGCCGCCTCGACCATCGGCGCCAGCGCGCTGGCGCTCCAGCCGACCCACGGCGGCCCGCCGCCGCGCATCACGTTGATGCCGCGTGCCAGCCCCGCTGCGCCGAGCGCACCGAGCAGGCCGCCGGCGAGCAGGCCGCCGCCCATCGTGAGACCACCGGTGGCCAAGTCGGCCTTCAGCCCGGCCAGTGCGCCGCTGAGCATGCCGCCGAGCACCGCGGCACGACCTTCGTCGACGCGGCTGCGCACCTCGAACTGCGACGCCACGCGCGCCAGGATCTCGCCCTGCGCCTGACCCTGCAACCCGTGCAGCGCCAGCAACTCGGCGGTGCTGCCGCGCACCTCGTCGTCGAGTTGTGCCGCCAGCGCGGCGCGCGCCTGTTCGAGCGCAGCGTCGCCCGACGCGCCGCCGAACAGCGGCGCCAGCACGCCGGCCAGGCGCTTGATGCGCTCGCTCACGCCGCGTGCCGCTTCGACGCGCTGGCGCGCGCCGGCGATGCGCGCCAGGCTCGCCGCGAGCACGCCGATCGCGCGCCGGAAGGTGTCCTGGCGCATCTGCAACCACGCGTCGCACAGCCGCTCCATCGCCGCGCGCGCGGCGCTGTCGAGCAGCGCCGCGGCGGCGCGCAGCAGCGCCAGCTCCTGCACCCAGCAGCGCGCGAACGCATCCATCGGCAGCACCTGCACGCCGGCGCGCAGCGGTTGCAGATGGCGGCGCCAGCGCTCGACCTCCTGCGCCTCGTGCGCGGGCTCGCGCGGCGGACCGAGCTGGTTCAGCAGTACCAGCACCGGCTTGTCGAGCCACGACAGCAGCGCCAGCTCGGCCTCGACATAAGCGGCGGCACCGGGCGACTCCGATGCGTTGACGAGGTAAAGCACCACCTGCGAGTGGTCGCGCACGTGGCGCAGCGCCTGCTGGGTCGACCAGAACGTGCGGTCTCGCCAGCGATCCCACACCTGAGTGAGGAACCAGCCGAGCGCGTGACCCTGGAGCTGCAGGCGTCGCACCAGGCGCACGCTGTCGCCCAGCCCCGGCGTGTCCCACAGGCGCAGCTCGTCGCCGGCTGCGCTGCGCAGCAGCAGATGGTCCTCGCTGAACTCGGTGACGTGCGGCGCGTCGCGCACCTCGCCGACGTCGCGCTGCAGCAGCGTGCGCGCCAGCGTGGTCTTGCCCGCGTTGGTGTGCGAGATCAGGCTGAGCGCGATCGTGGCCGGCGCGCTCATCGCGCGCTCGCGCTTCGCACCGGCGCGCCGGCGGCACCGATGGCGTGCAGGTCGTCGAGCGGCGCCGAGCGCCACTGCAGCTCGTGCGCGACGGCCCACTGCCGCCACGCGGCACGCCGCTCGCCGATGCGATCGGGCATGCTCGCGAAGCGCTGTCGGTACGCCGATTCGTCGACCACCAGCAGCAGCGGCAACTGCGGTCCCGCCGCGCGCAGCGCAGCGACGAAGCGGCCGTGATGGTCTTCCTCCGGTATGGCGGCGAGGTCCACCAGCACGACCCGCAGCGTCGCATGGCCGTTGGCCAAGCGCGCGGGAGCATCGTCCTCGTCGCCGACCGCCGTGGCGGCGGCGAACTGCAGCTGCAGATCGTCGCCGAGCTCACCGGCAAGCAGCCGGCGCAGCCCGAGCGCGGCCTGCGCCCCCGCCGCCTGAGCATACGGGCACACCTGCACCACGCTCGAGCGCCGCTGCAAACGCTGCACCTCGCGCAGCGTGGCAGGATCGGTCAGCGGCAGGCGAATGCGTCGCGCGCGCACGGTGGCCTGCAGCGCGGCGGCCAGCGCCAGTGCGAGCCGCGGCACCACCACCGCCATCGCGAGCGTCGCGGCATAGAGATGGATCCACGGCGCCGCACCGGCGGTGGCAGCTTGCCCGGGCGTCAGGCGCATCGCTTCGAAGGCCTGCGCATCGGGCAGCGCGACGCCGGTCACCGCGACCGCGGGGGCGAGCAGCACGCTCAGCAATTGATGGACGGTGGCGGCATCGAGAAAGGTGCTCTGCCAGCCAGCGCGGAAATCGAGCACCAGGCCACGCAGGTACATGCTGGCGACGACGCCGGCGCCCAGCGCCGCGGCGGCCACGTGCAGCAGCGCGGCCACGCGCGCCAGCGCGAGCGGCGCCGACAGCTCGGCCCAGCGCCGGGTGGCGACGCGCAATGGGCCGTCGCCAGAGGCGCGCTGCCACCATGCCAGCAGCGACCGCCGCAAGCCGCCGGGCGCCGCAGCGTCGGGCGCGCGCCAGCGCTGCGCCACGTTCCACAGCAGCGCCAGATAGATCGCGAGGTTCCACGCCACCACCGCCCACGCCGCCGGCGCGAGCACGTTGACGATCTGGTGACGGTCGATCAGGTCGGCACCGAATCCCGCGACGACGCCGAGCGCGGCGGCCAGCACCATCCAATGCCAGCGCCACAGCGAGCGCGACAGCCAGCGCTGCACATCGCGATCGCGCGCCTGCAGCCGTTGCAGCGCGTGACGCGCCCGCTCGGCGAGCAGGCGATCGACCGGGGCATCGGCGCCGAGCGCCTGCGTGGCCAGGCGTGTGGCCCAGGCAGCGTCCTCGCGCGTCCACTGTGGCGAGTCGGCGTTGTCGTAGGCCTGCACCAGCACCACGCGGCGGGCGTCGGCCTCGTTCATCGGCGCGACTCCACGCAGCACATGGCCGGGCACAGCAAGGCGCTTGCCCGCGTCGCGACCGCCGCCGCGTCAGGCCGCATTCCGGCGCACAGCGGCGAAGCTGAGGCAGCCGGAGCCGACCACTACAGCAGTTCGACGGCCAGCGCGGTGGCCTCGCCGCCACCGATGCACAACGCCGCCACACCCTTCTTCAGGTTGCGCTTCCTCAGCGCGCCGAGCAGCGTGACGACGATGCGCGCCCCCGAGGCGCCGATCGGGTGTCCGAGCGCGCACGCGCCGCCGTGCACGTTGACGATCTCGTGCGGCAGCTTGAACTCCTCCATCGCCGCCATCGTCACCGCGGCGAACGCCTCGTTGACCTCCCACAGGTGCACCGCCTTGGGATCCCAGCCCGACTTCTTCAGCACCTTCTGGATCGCGCCCACCGGCGCGGTGGTGAACCACTCGGGCGCCTGCGCGTGCACCGCGTGCGCGACGATGCGCGCCAGCGGCTTGGCGCCGAGCTTGGCGGCGGTCGACTCACGCATCAGCACCAGCGCCGCGGCGCCATCGGAGATGCTCGACGACGACGCGGCGGTGATCGCGCCATCTTTCTTGAACGCGGGCTTCAGGCCCGGGATCTTGTCGAGCTTGGCCTTGAACGGTTGCTCATCGAACTTGATCACCGTGTCCCCGGTCTTGCCGGCCACCGGCACCGGCGCGATCTCCCACGCGAAGCTGCCGTCTTCGTTGGCGGCCTTGGCGCGGGTGGTGGAGTTGATCGCGAAGGTGTCCATCGCCTGGCGCGTGAAGCCGTACTTGCCGACGCAGCTCTCGGCGAACACGCCCATCGCCTTGCCGCGCTCGTAGGCGTCTTCGAGGCCGTCCATCGCCATGTGGTCGTACAGCGGTGCCTGGCCGTAGCGGACGCCCTTGCGCGCGAACACCAGATGCGGCGCGTTGGTCATGCTCTCCATGCCGCCGGCGACGATCACGTCGGCGCTGCCGACGGCAAGCATGTCATGCGCGAACATCATCGTGCGCATGCCCGAGCCGCACATCTTGCTCAGCGTCACCGCACCGGTGGAATCGGGCAGGCCGGCCTTGCGCATCGCCTGGCGAGCGGGTGCCTGGCCCTGGCCGGCCATCAAGCAGTTGCCCATCAGCACCTCGTCGACCGCGCTGCCGAGCACGCCGGCGCGCTCGACCGCGGCCTTGATCGCCACCGCGCCGAGCTCCCACGCGGCCAGCGACGCGAAATCGCCCAGCAGGCCACCGATCGGCGTGCGGGCAGCGGAAACGATGACGATCGGGTCGGCCATGGTGTACTCCTTGAGGGTCGGTTCAGTGGTTCAGTAGCCGGACAGCAGCGGCGTGCCGCGTTCTTCGTCCGCCACACGCTTGATGTAGCGCTGGAAGCCGGGGTCCTCGCCGCGCAGCAGCAGCGGCAGTGCGTTGTGGAAGTCGTCGCGACGGCACCACTCGCGCATGAAGTCGTCCCAGCTGTTCCAGCGCCGCTTCTCGGTGGGCGTCATGTCCTCTTTATACGCCACCAGGTAAGCCCGTTCGAACAGCGAGATCAGCATGTCGAAGATGACCCGCATGCGTTCGTTCTGCTCGGGGGTCGGGTTCGGCAGCGCGGCGTTCGTGCGCAGCTGCAGGTCGGCGTTGGCGAGCACGACCTTCAGGAAGTCATTGTAGGCGTCGGAGAGATGCTGGAAAGCCTCTTCCTCTTCGTTCTCGCGCTCCTGGCGCTGCTGGATCACGAACACCGCGATCGCGAACGGCAGGCCAACCACCGTGACGATGAAGCTGGCGAGCTCGAAGGCATCGCGCCAGCTCAACGACGCTCCTTGCTCGCCCGCGGCGAGCGACCCTGCGCGCGCCGCGCCACGAGTGACGTCACGTCGCCGCCCCGGCGACCTCGCGCCGCCGTTGGCGCACGAAGCGGCGGCTGGTGTCGTACGGAAAGACGTCGTGCACATGGCCAGCAAGGATGCGTTGCTTTTGGTGCTGCCAGAACTCCGGGTCAAGCAGGTCGCCGTGGTGCTTCATGAACACCTGGCGGACGTCGGGGTTGCCAAGCAGGAAGGGGCCGAACGTCTGCGGGAACACGTCTTTCGGGCCCACCGGGTACCAGACGTCGCCCGACAACTCCTCCTCCTCGGTGCGCGCCTCGGGCACGTGTCGGAAGTTGCAGTCGGTGACGTACTCGATCTCGTCGTAGTCGTAGAACACCACCTTGCCCTGCCGCGTGACGCCGAAGTTCTTGTACAGCATGTCGCCCGGGAAGATGTTGGCGGCCACCAGGTCCTTGATCGCATTGCCGTATTCGATCACCGCCGATTCGATCTGCCGCACATCGGCGTCGGCCAGATAGATGTTCAGCGGGATCATCCGACGCTCGATGTAGACATGCCGGATCACCAGCATGTCGCTGTCGACCTCGAGCAGGCTCGGGCACTCCTTGCGCAGCTCGTCGACCAGCTCGGGCTCGAAGCGGTGCAGCGGGAACGCGACGTTGCTGTATTCCAGCGTGTCGGCCATGCGGCCGACGCGGTCGTGCGTCTTGACCAGCAGGTACTTGGCCTTGATCTGCTCGCGCGTGGTCTCCTTCTGCGGCGGGAAGTAGTCCTTGATCACCTTGAACACGTACGGGAACGACGGCAGGTCGAACACCAGCATCACCATGCCCTTGATGCCCGGCGCGGTGCGGAAGCGGTCGCCCGAGTGCCGCAGGTGGTACAGGAAGTCGCGGTAGAACAGGTTCTTGCCCTGCTTGTGCAGGCCGATCGCGCTGTAGATCTCGGAGCGCGCCTTGCGCGGCATCAGCGAGCGCAGGAACTGCACGCACGCGCTCGGGATCTCCATCTCGACCATGAAGTACGCGTGCGCGAAGCTGAACAGCAGCAGCAGGTCATCCTCGCCGAACAACGCGGTGTCGATCACCAGCCGGCGGCCGTGCATGTGCAGGATCGGCAGCGCAAACGGCGTCTCAACGAAGCCGTTGACGATCTTGCCGACGATGTAGGCGCCCTTGTTGCGGAAGAACAGGCTCGACAGCACCTGGATCTGGTAGTTGGTGCGCAGCCGCCGCTCGCCGGTGTGGGCGCGCATCGCCGTCATCACCTGGTCGACGTCGCGGCCGAGGTCCTCGAACTCGTTGCTCAGGTGGAAGTTGTCGACGATGCGCAGCAAGGTCTCGCGCAGCGTGTCGCGGCTGGGGTAGTACGCGCGGTAGGTCGGCTGCGACGCAGGCTCGTCGTTCTCGATGTACTCGGTGGACACCGCCGGCCGTACGAAGATGAAGTCGTTGCGGAAGTACGCCCGGTGCAGGATCTTGGTGGTCACCGAGTTGAAGAAGGTCTCGGCCAGTTCGGGCTGGTGGTGCTCGATCAGCAGCCCGATGTAGTGCAGCTTGACCTGCTGCCAGCTGTCCATCGACAGGTGCTGGATGTCGAAGTCGCGCTGCAGCCGCTCGACGTTCTCGTCGACGCGGCGGTCGTAGAACTCGATGCGCTCGCGCTGCGCGCGCTGCTGGCCTTGCCAATCGGCCGCCTCGAAGCGCGCCTTGGCGTCGCGGCTCGACTCGCGAAACAAGCGGTAGTGCTTATTGAAGCCCTCGAGCATCGCCTGCGCGACGTCGAAGGCGCGGCCATCGGTGAGCTCGTGCGGGAACATCAGTGCGCGGCCGCCAAACGCGGTGGCCACCCGGTCATGTGGCTCGCGGCTGCGGGCGCCGCCCGGTATAGCGGTCTTTCAGCGCGCCCAGCGCCAGGCCGTAGGCGGCGCCGACCTGGTTTTGCTCGTGCACCGTCATGCGCAGGTCCTCGAGCAGCCCGTTGTGCAAGCCGTAGATCCAGCCGTGCACCACCACCTTCTGGCTTCGCGCCCAGGCGTCGCCGACCACCGTGGTCTCGCAGACGTTGAGCGCCTGCTCCAATACGTTGAGCTCGCACAGCGCGCGCAGCCGCGTCTCGTCGTCGCGCAGCGACTCGATGAACACGCGGTGCTTGTTGCGCACATCCTGCACATGACGCAGCCAGTTGTCGGCGATGCCGACGCGGCGGCCTTCGAGCGCCGTGCGCACGCCGCTGCAGCCGTAGTGACCGACCACGATGATGTGCTTGACCAGCAGCAGATCAATCGCGAACTGGATCACCGACAGGCAGTTGAGGTCCGAATGCACGACCACGTTGGCGACGTTGCGGTGCACGAACAGTTCGCCGGGCAGCAGTCCGACGATGTCGTTGGCCGGCACGCGGCTATCGGCACAGCCGATCCACAGGTACTGCGGCGCCTGCTGGTTCTGCAGCCGGGTGAAGAAGCCAGGCGTGCGGCGCTCGGTGGCCTCGGCCCACTGCCGGTTGGTATTGAACAGTTCGCCGAGTTCGGTGGTCACGACAGTCTGGTCGCCAAGGTGACAACAGCGATTCTGCCTGCTTCGAGCGCCGTGTCAGCGCAGCGCCGACGTGAAAACGGCGGCAGGCCTGTGCAGCCTGCCGCCGTTTGATCTTCGCCGAGACGGCAACTCTCCCTGAACCCCCTCCGTCTCGCAACGACAGCGTCGAGCGCACAGTGTGCCGGCATCGCGCGCGCCGAACCATCCTTGTTTCTCGGGATGCTGCGTCACCTGCGCGACCTTTGGCGGAGCTTCAAGGCGCCACAACACTCAATCGAATGCCGGCACCGGCTCGTCGTCGAGCGTGCGGCGGGCGCGCTCGTAGTCGGGCACCACGGAGCGCACCACGTCCCAGAAAGCACGGCTGTGGTTCATCTCGCGCAGGTGCGCCAGCTCGTGGGCGACGACGTAGTCGATCACCGGCAACGTGAAGTGGATCAGCCGCCAGTGCAGCCAGATCGCGCCGTCGGCGCTCGCGCTGCCCCAGCGCGTGGCCGCCGAGCTGAGCGACAGGCGCCGCACGCGCACGCCCAGCCGCGGCGCGAAGTGTGCGCAGCGCTCCCCGAACAGCCGCAGCGCCTGGCGCTGCAGCCAGCCTTGCACCGCCTCGCGCAGTTGCGCCGGCTCGGCGCCGTGCGGCAGCCCGACTCGCAGCACGCGCCGCGGCACGCCGGGCAGCCCTGCTGCGCCAGCATCGAGCACGGCGCCGGCCACTCGCGGATCGAGCACCATCACCACCGGTTCGCCGAGAAACGGAATGCTCGCGCCCTCGCGCCACTGCACGCGACCGGCCTCGATGCGCTGCGCGCGCTCGCGCTGTTCGGCGAGCTTCTCGAGGATCCAGTCGGCGCGCTCGAGCAGCGCCTCGTCGACGTCGGCGCGGCGCACCCAGCGCGGCGCGCGCACACTCAA
>DASTZF010000353.1:0-10071 GCA_035764445.1 Burkholderiaceae bacterium | reverse complement strand
GGCGTGCATCACAACGACAAGACATCGCTGACCGCCGACCCGACCGATGCCAACCTCGTCTATGCCGTCTGGAACCGGCTCGACCGCCACGGCAACGGGCCGACGATGTTCGCCCGCAGTACCGATGGCGGGCGCAGCTGGCAAGCAGCGCGCGCGATCGTTGCACCGCGCGAATTCGCGCCCGGTGACACCCAACGCAGCACCACGATCGGCAACCGCATCGTCGTGCTCGAAGGCGGAGCGCATCGCGGCGCGCTGGTCAACGTCTACACGCAGACCGACATCGTCGCCGGCGTCACGAGCCGGCGCATCGCGGCGGTGCATTCACTCGACAAAGGGCTGACGTGGAGCGCACCGAGCGCGGTCGGGGCACTGCGCAGCGTGGGCACGCGCGATGCGGCCAGCGGCGTGCGAGTGCGCGACGGCAACATCCTGCCGGCGGTGGCGGCCGGCCCCGACGGCACCGTGTGGGTGGCCTGGCAGGACGCGCGCTTCAGCGCAGGTGCACGCGACGCGATCGCGCTGGCGCGCTCGGTCGACGGCGGTCACAGCTGGAGCGAGCCGGTGGCGATCAATCGCGACGCTGCCGCCGCGTTCACGCCAGTGGTACACGTGCGCACCGACGGACGCATCGGCGTGCTGCACTTCGACCTGCGCAGCGACACGCCCGATGCCGGCACGTTGTGGGTCGATGCCTGGCTCGTCACCTCCGCCGACGGCGTGCAGTGGCACGAGACCCACGTGGCCGGACCGTTCGACATGACCGACGCGCCGAACGCCGGTGGCCTCTTCCTCGGCGATTACCAGGGGCTGTCGAGCGCTGGCAGCCACTTCGTCGCGCTGCTGGCGCTGGCCAACCGCGATCGTTCCAGTCGCAGCGACGTGCACAGCGTGCGGCGCGATCCCGACGCCGCGCAGTCGCACGGCGCGGCACCCCGCTACGTGGCGCGCGCCGACGTGCCGGTGCTGTCGCGCGAAGCCCATGCGTGCTTCGCCGACGCGCAGCACGGCGCGACGCTGGCCGCGATGCAGCGGCGGGTCGCCGATTGGGGCCGGCGCGCGGGCGCGCGCTAGCCGAGCGCGCGCGCCGCGGCGGCAACGTCGGTCTTGCCGCTGCGCTTGCAGGCGAACATCGCCGCATCGGCGCGGGCCACCAGCCGTTGCGGGCTCTCGCCGTGCTCGAGCTCGACGGCGCCCGCGCTCAGGCCCAGTGGTCCCTCGCTCCACAGCGCGTCGGCCTGCTGCACCTGCTGGCGCACGCGAGCGATCACCGCGGTCGCCTGGTGGTGTGCCACGCCCGGCAGCAACAGCGCGAACTCGTCGCCGCCGATGCGATACGCGCGATCGACGTGCCGGCGCACCGATCGCTCGATCGCCACCGCGAGTTGGCGCAGCACGCGGTCGCCGCCATCGTGGCCGTGCTCGTCGTTGACGTGCTTGAAATTGTCGAGGTCGATGTACACGAGCGTCAGCGGCAGGCCGAGGCGGTGCGAGCGGGCGCACTCCTCCGGCACCGTCTCGTCGAAAGCGCGCCGATTGCGCAAGCCGGTCAGGCTGTCCGATCGCGCCAGGTCAGCGAGCCGGCGCTGCTGCCGCACCACGTGTCGCACCAGGGCGGCGATCAACGCGCCGGCGACCGCCTCGGTGATCCACTCGCGCGCCGAGTGCGGCAGGCGGCCGGTCTCGGCGATGTCGGTCAGGAACGGCACGACGACCAGCCAGTACATCCAGCGCAGCGGCTGCGCGACGGCCGGCTCGGTGGGCGGCCCGCCCCGCTGCCGCGCAGCGACGGAACGCGCGTCGACACGCCTCGAGATGTGCTCCACGGCTGGCACCGCCGTCGGCGGCTCTGCTCCTTGACGACCCGGATCGAAGCCGCGCAGCGTCGCGCCGCGATGTTGCTCGAATGTGTCTGGCTGAAGACTCGGCTCGCGGGCCGGCTGGCGGTGCCCCGCACAATGCGCGCCCATGACCGCCACCGTGCTGGTGATCTTCGGGCTCGTCTACCTCGGCATGATCCTGGGCGGGCTGCCGTTCCTACAGCTCGACCGCACCGGCGTGGCGCTGCTCGGCGCGATCGCGATGATCGCCAGCGAGGCGCTGACGGTCGAAGAGGCCGCGCGCTCGATCCACCTGCCAACGCTGCTGCTGCTGTTCGCATTCATGGTGGTGTCGGCGCAGATGCGGCTGGGCGGCTTCTACGACTGGGTGACGCTGCGGCTGGCCGCGCTGCCCGTCTCGCCCACGCTGCTGCTGGGCGTGCTGATCGTCGTGGTGGCCGCGCTGTCGGCGGTGTTCAGCAACGACATCGTCTGCCTCGCGATGGCGCCGATCCTGGTCGATGCCTGCATGCGGCGGCGACTCGACCCGATGCCCTTTCTGCTCGCGTTGGCGTGCGCGGCCAACATCGGCTCGGCCGCCACGCTGATCGGCAACCCGCAGAACATGCTGATCGGCCAGACGCTGCAGCTGTCGTTCGCCGGCTACGCCGCCGAGGCCGCGGCGCCGGTGCTCGCCGGGCTGGTGCTGACCTGGGCGCTGATCGCGCTCGGCGCGCGCGGGCGCTGGGAACGCGCGGACACCACGGCGTCGCCGGCACAACCCGACGCGGTGCCCGAGGCGCTCGATCGCTGGCAGACCACCAAGGGCCTGACGGTGGCGCTGTTCATCCTGTTGGCGTTCCTGTTCACGCCGCTGCCGCGCGAGGTGGTCGCGCTCACGGGCGCTGGCGTGCTGCTGATGAGCCGCAAGCTGCACTCGAGCAAGATGCTCGGCCTCGTCGACTGGGAGCTGCTGGTGCTCTTCATGGGGCTGTTCGTGGTCAACGACGCCCTGCAGCGCACCGGCGTGCCGGCGCGGCTGGTGGCCGACTCGGCCGCGCTCGGCCTGCCGTTGGACCATCCGGTACCGCTGTTCGGTGCCACCTTCGTGCTGTCGAACATCGTCTCCAACGTGCCGGCGGTGATGCTGCTGCTGCCGGCCGCGCAGCATCCGCTCGCCGGCCCGCTGCTGGCGCTGGTGAGCACCTTCGCCGGCAACCTGCTGATCGTCGGCAGCATCGCCAACATCATCGTCGTCGACGCCGCCGCGCGCCGCGGCGTGCGCATCGACTGGCACCGCCACGCCGCGGTCGGCGTGCCGGTGACGCTGGGCACGCTCGGCGTGACGGCGCTGTACCTGTGGTGGCGGATGCAGGCCTGACGTTGCGCGAGGGTCAGGTCAGCTGCTGGCCGAAGAAGCGCAGCGTGCGATCCCACGCGGCGCGCGCCCACACGGCGTCGTACTGCGTGATGTCGATGCGCCCCGGGCCTTGCGCTTCCTCGTTGGCGAACGCGTGGTGCGCGCGGTAGCGATGCCCTTCGTAGCGCACCTTCGCCTCGCGCAGCTTGGCCTCGAGTGCATCGACGGTGGCGATCGCGAAGGCGGCGTCCTGCGTGGCCCAGTGCGCCATCAGCGGCATCTTGATCTTCGACGCGTCGACGTAGTCCAGCGGCGGGAACCCGTACCAGATGACTCCGGCGTCGGCCTCGGGCACCAGGGTCGAGGCCAGCACGGTCAGCGCGCCGCCCATGCAGAAGCCGGTGATGCCGACCTTGCCGCTGCCGATCTTGGCGGCCTTCAGGTGCTGCACGGCGCCGCGCACGTCGTTGGACGCCGCGTCGCCGAAGTTCAGGCTGCTCATCAGGTGGTGCGCCTCTTCCTGCCGCGCGGCGCTCTTGCCGCGGTACAGGTCGGGCACCAGCGCGGTGAAGCCGGCGTCGGCCAGGCGTTGCGCGACACCGCGGATCTGGTCGTTCAGGCCCCACCACTCCTGGATCACGACCACCGCGCCCAGTGGCGCCTCGGCTTCGGCCAGAAAGCCCTTCACGGCCTGCCCGTCGGGGCGCTTGAAGTCGATCGTGTTTGCCATCGTCGTCTCCTGCGGTCGCAAGTTGCGGGGCGACGATTGTGGCGCGGCCGTCGCGCCTTGGACGATGGCCCGGAAATCACCTCAGCGCAACACACCGAGCTCCTGCGCGCGCAGCGGCATGTGCAGCTGCACCACGGTGGCGTCGTCGGGGTCGCGGTGCACGCTGAAGCCGATGCGGCGCGCCAGCTCGCGCATCGCGTAATTCGGCGCCAGCGTCAGGCCCGTCAGTGCGGCCACGCCGGCTTCCCTGGCCGCACGCACCAGCGCACGCAGCAGTGCTTCGCCGAGACCCCGGCGCTGCCAGGCATCGGCGATCACGATCCCGAAGTCGCAGCTCGAGCCGTCGGGCTCGGGCGCGTAGCGCGCCACGCCGACCTGCTGCACGCGGCCATCGACGACGGTGGTGGCGATCAGCGCGAGCTCGCGGCCGTAGTCGATGCTGACCAGCCGCTGCACCTCGGCGGCGCGCAGCTTGCGCGGCGACAGCAGCCGCTGGTAGCCCGAGCGCGCCGACAGAGCGCGGATGAAATCGAGCTCGAGCCGATAGTCGTGGCTGCAGATCGGCCGGATCGTCAGCAGGGCGCCGTCGCGCAGGCGCAAGGTCTCGATCAGGTGGGCCGGATAGCCGAACGCCGACGCGCATGGGTGCGCGTCGGGATCCGCTGGCTGAGGCGGCGACGGGCGGGTGGCGACCGCTTCGAGTGCGAGGTCCATGCGCGGCTCTCCTTTCACATGCTTGTGCTGCATGCGAATGATCCAGGTGATCATCCGCAGACAGGGGTTGATGCTGGGAGATAATCCGTCTTCGGCGCCATCGGCTCAAACGATTTCTCTGCACGCCACGCATGCGCTCACGGAATGTCTGCCGGAGCCCTGCCGAGCGCCGCCCCCTCATGAAGACGGCCCACGCCGCGCCAAGCGGGCCGTGGGCCGTTCGCCGTGCTTCAGTCGTCAGTAGCGGTGCGAGCCGTACGGCGGGTTGACGTCCGACTGGCCTGCGGCCGTCGGCAATTCACCCTGGCGGCCCTGGTAAGGGCCCGAATTCGTGCTGGCACACCCGAACAACGCGAGGACCACCGCCGCACAAGCACTCGCCTTGAGGATCGATCGAACCATCATCTGCTCCATCGCGAAAGGCGCCGCAGCGCCGGTAGTTGATGGCAGCAATCCCCGTGCCCCCGACGTGTAGGACCAAGCCGCATCGCGGCATCGTGAATGGCGCGGCGTCGAGCGCATCGCGAAACGTCCTGCGCGGGCACGCTTCGCGCCGGTGCCTCGCCTGATCGGGCCGTCCGTTTGCCTGCAGCCCGTGCGTCGGCCTTCGTTCAGGTGCGTGACCATGCCCTTCTCGACACGCCTGTACCGCTACTTCTTCTACGGCTGGCTGTTCTGCGACGTCACCCGCGGCACCGTGTGGGAGCGCGCCGCTGCCTGGCGCCACAACCGCGTGCAGGCGCGCTGGCTGCCGACCTACATGCGGCGCTGGCTGGTCGTTGGCGTCGGCCTCTTCGCGGCCGCGTGGTTCGTCGAGCGCATGCTCCTGTGCCCGCTGCTGTCGACGTTCTTCTACGTGCCCAGCGCGCTGTCGGTGCCGTTCAACGCGATCACCGCCTTGTGCTGGACCTGCCTGGTCCATCAACGGTCACTCTGAACCACGCGGTGCGTGGTTCGCGCTCGAGCACGCCGACTTCAGTCGATGCTGCGAATGCCCAGTGCCGTGAGGGTGCCGGTGGTCAGCATGCCGCTGTCGCGCATGCCCTTGAGGGTTTGGAAGTGGCGCACGCCCTCGACGAGATCGTGGTTCATCAGGCCGTCGATCGTGCCTTCGTACAGCCCGAGACCGGTCAGCTTGAGCTGCACCTGCATGATCTGCAGCCGCAGCCTTTCGGTCTCCGTGAGCACCACGCTCGATCGGTGGCCGACGCGAGCGACCTTCGGCGGCGGAGTGGGTTCGATGTGGGTGGACAGCGCCACCTGCGTGCTCGCACGCACCACCGCGTTGAGGGCGCGCGACGAAGACTTGCGCCCGGCCTTGTGCAACGCCGCCTGCGGCGCCAGCGGTACCAGCGCGCCGGGCGGCGCCGTCTCGGTGGCCTCGGGCGACGTGTTGGTGCGCGTGCCGGTCGGCGCGTGCCGGCGCGGCAGTTGATGCGCGGTGCCGGGCTGTTCGGAATCTCCGTCGTTCACCGGGAACAGCGGCGTGGTCAGCGTCGAAGGACCGGAATCGGCCTCGGTGGCGTCGCGTTTCGACGATCGGCCCGCGTTGCCGTTCATCAGCGAAGACAAGCCCTTCAGCAATCTGCTCATGCGAACTCGATGTCCGGCGGCTTGACACGTGCCGGCGGTAACAGACAGTAGCGCCGATTCGACGGCTGCTGAAGCGCGAGCGCAGCGGGTGCAGGGTCGATCCCACCCCCGAAATCGGGTGTCGTCGCCTCAACCGCCGCCGCCTGGCGCGGGATCGGTGGCCGATCGCGGTCCCGAAGTCCAAGTCCGCGACCCATCTACTCGACGGTCATGCCCTCGGCCAGGGATGATCACGATGTTGGCACCGCGCCCGATTGCGCCGAGTTGCTCGATGAGCTCTGTCACATCGGCAGTGCGCTCCAGCACGTGCGTCTCGTTCTCGACCTTCGAGGCAACGGGCACCAGGTAGTTGCGGCCGCGGAGTTGGAACCCGTGACCGGCAAAGTAGACAAGCCGCACGTCGGCCATGCGCGCGCGGACGGGCTGCCGGATTTCGTCGTGCGCACCGGCGAAACCGCACAGGTCCTGTTCATGAAAGGGCTGAAAGTCGAGCGCCGCCGCTTGGTCCGCGCGGCTGACGGTAGTCTGATTAAGATTGGGCGCTCGTGGTCGATCACCCGCGCCAACGACTTCGACCGCGACGGTGATGGCGACGTCATCCTGCACGCTGCGTCCAGCGGCGAAACGCGGCAATGGTCGATGCGCGCTGAAGCGGTGGTCCGCACGCTGACCGTCGACGCGCGCCTCGACGCAGGTGGCGCGCGGGTCGGGCTCCCGTGGCGCCAGATCAAGCAGTAGAGATGAGACTCGCTAGTGCTGCGGTGTCGATGCCGGCACACTGTGCGCACTCGATTCACGTTGCGTCCTTGAACGGCGCGAGATGGAGCCCTAAGAGTCCTTAAACGTCGCTGCAGAGTTCAGGTGGGCTGCTTCGAGGCGCGACCAGCTTGCGTGGAACGTCGGCGTGACCGGCGATGAGATGAGGTACCACGGGTTGTCGTGTGCTCCGAATCCGCGCAGCCACCGCCAGTCACCGCAGCTTAAGGTTGGGGTGGCACGATCGAACGTCGCCACCCGGAGTTTCAACTGCTTTGGTCCGCAACGTTGTGGCATCCAGCTTGCACCCGTTGCGCTCCACATGACAGTGCTCCGCCGTTTGGCAGGGAACATTCGAACAGCGGTGTGCACCGGCGTCGCTTCGCTGGCGCTGGCTTTGACGGCGCAGGCGCAGACTCCGACTCCGACTCCGACTCCGGCGCCAACGGCGCAGGCGCAGACGCAGACGACGGCTGACCATGCGCCCGTGCCGTCGTTCGCCGAGCTCGAGGCCGCCGGCGCGGTGATCGGCGAGATCCGCATCGCCGCCGAAAACATCTTCGATACCAACGATCCGAAGGAAGACCATCTGCTCTTCCGCTGGGCCAACGCGCTGCACATCCCCACGCGGCCCAGCGTGATCCGGCGCGCGCTGCTGTTCAAGCCAGGCGACGTGGTGTCGGTGCGCGTGATCGAGGAGACCGAACGCCTGCTGCGCAGCAACGACTATCTGTACGACGTGAAGTTCCGGCCCGTTGCCTACCACGACGGTGTGGTAGACATCGAAGTCATGACGCGCGACACTTGGTCGATCGACTTCGGCCTGCGCGCCAGCCGCGCGGGCGGCGCGAACAGCGGCGGCTTCGAGGTCACCGACCGCAACCTGCTGGGCACGGGCACCACGCTGAGCCTCGGCCAGTCCAACACGGTCGATCGCAGGAGCAACCTGTTCGAGCTCGCCAACGAGCGAGCCTTCGGCACGCAGGTGTCGGTGAAGTACAACCACGCCACCAACAGCGACGGCCGCAGCGACGTGGCCACCGTTGCGCGCCCTTTCTACGCGCTGGACACCCGCTGGGCCACCGGTGTCTCGGCATCGAAGTTCGATCGCATCGATTCGATCTACAACACCGGCAACGTCGTGAGCCAGTACCGCCACCGCCAGAGCATGGGCGAGGTGTTCGGCGGTTGGTCGCCCGGCCTGATCGATGGCTGGGTCAATCGCTTCTCCATCGGCGTGAGCGCGAGCGACGACGCCTACGTCACCGAGCCCGGCCTCGTCGCGCCGCCGCAGCTGCCCACCGACCAGCGGCTGATCGGGCCGTTCGTGCGCTACGAACTGGTCGAGGATCGTTTCGACAGGCAGCTGAATCGCAACCTGATCGGCCGGCCCGAGTTCTTCGCGCTCGGCCTGGCTTCGACCGTGCAGCTGGGCTGGGCGTCCACCGGATGGGGTTCAAGCATCGACGCCCTGCTCTACAAGGCGTCGATCGGGCGCGGCTTCGAGCCGGCGTCGGGCCAGACGTTGATGGCCGAGGCCAACCTCGTCGGCCAACTCGTCAACGGGCGAGCGCAGCGCCAGCAGGCGGGCATCGACGCGCAGTACTACCTGCCCCAGAGCCCGCGTTGGTTGTTCTTCGCAGGCGGGCAATTCGACGCGCTGACCAACCCCGACGTCAACGACACGCTGCTGCTCGGCGGCGACAACGGGCTGCGCGGCTACCCGCTGCGCTACCAGAGCGGCACGCGGCGCGCGCTGTTCACGACCGAGGAGCGCTTCTTCACCGACATCTACCTGTGGCAGCTGTTTCGCGTCGGTGGTGCGGCGTTCGCCGACGTGGGCCGCGCCTGGGGCGGCAACAACGTCAACACCGTCAACCCCGGCTGGCTGAGCGACGTGGGCTTCGGCCTGCGCATCGCAGCCGCGCGCTCGGCCACCGGCAGCATCCTGCACATCGACATCGCCGTGCCACTGAGAACCACGCCTGAGATCGCGAAGGTGCAGTTCCTGGTCAAGACGAAGACGACCTTCTGACACCGCCGCAGCGTGCCGCCGGCTCAATGCGCTGACGGCTCGAACCGCTCGACGGGGTTGCCGTCGGTCCGGACTGCCTGCCCGCGCGGCCGTGCTGCGCGCAAGGCGCTCCTGCTGCGGCGACTTGCCGAAGTGACCGTGCCGCGCCGCTCGCATCACCACGGCGAACTGCGCACGCAAGTCGCTGCGCGGAATCTGGTATTTTTCTCAAGGCTTCTCAGCGCCCATGACGCCCAGCCGCAGCTACGAGTTCGGTCCTTTTCGCCTGGATGCCGGCGGCCGCGTGCTGCCGTAGCACTTCGGGTGCAGCGAAGGGTTGGACGGCTGAAGTGCCTCAATGGACACGACGTCAGTGTCCTCTGGTGCGCCTACGGCGGCGACGAAGCATTGCGAAGGTGGCGATTGCCCCGACGACGAGCAACGAGAGACCAACAAGAAGCAGCGGGTCAGCGGCTACAACAGAGAGGACGAAGTCAGTGTGCGACTCAGGGAGCACCTGCATGCCACGAGCGGTGCCATCTGGGCTCGATGCAGCGCTCATTCTTGCTTAAGGCGCCCAACGTTTGAGCTCACCCGCGCGCTAAGGCTGGCGCAGCCAGCCGTAGCGCGTCGGTGTGCAGCGAAGGGGCAGCCCTCACTGGCGATGCCTTTGGTGAACGCTCAGGTTGGTCTGACGAACCAAACCTTGGCAATACCCTGCGGAGTGACCTCATAGATTGCAGCTCCGTCCAGTGGGGCACCGGGAACCCCATAGACGATCTCTTGATCGATGACCTTGTTGCCGAAGATCATGCGCTTGACGAGCTTGGCGTGTAGCTCGGGAAGATTGAACCGATTGTCTCGGTAATGCGCGGCGAGTGCGGCTTTGCCAACTGAGACAGGCTTCGGATCAGGCAGGATAAACACCTGAACATCCTCGGTGTACTCATCGGTGAAGCGCTCCAAGTCGCGTGCGTTGTACGCGTCCAGTTGGCGCTGCGCGAAGGACTCTGGATCAAACTGCTCGGCCAAGGTACTACCTCCGTTCGTTGGGAGTGCTTGGATGCTCACGCGAGGCCTAACG
>DASTZF010000352.1:0-27015 GCA_035764445.1 Burkholderiaceae bacterium | reverse complement strand
GACAACCCGCCTCGGCTTCGTGCTCGCAGCCCTCGTGTTCGCCGCCAATCCGTGCCTCGCCCATGGCCCCGATCAGCCCCCTCACCAGCTCTACAAGATGGGGGACTTCAAGCTCGAAAGCGGCGAGACGATCAAGGACTTCGCGATCTCCTACGTCACACACGGCAAGCTCGACGCCAAGAAGTCCAACGCCATCCTGATGGTCACGGCGATCAGCGGCAACCACCACCGGCTCGACTTCATGATCGGCCCTGGCAAGGCGCTCGACACGAACAAGTACTTCGTCGTCTGCACCGATGCGATCGGCAATGGGCTCACCACGTCGCCGAGCAACAGCACCGCGCAGCCGCGCATGCAATTTCCCAAGTTCGCGATCCGCGACATGGTGACCTCGCAGCACCGGCTGATGACCGAGCACCTCGGCATCGTGCACGTGGTGGCGGTGGTAGGCCCCTCGATGGGCGGCATGCAGGTGCTGCAGTGGGGCGTGAGCCAGCCCGACTACATGGACGGCCTGGTCGCGCTGGTGCCGCTGGCCAAGACGCCCGCGTGGACCACGCTGGTGCTGGAGGCCACGCGCAAGGCGATCATGATCGACCCGTCCTGGAACCAGGGCAACTACACCAGCCCGCCCGAGCAGGGCATCCGCCTGTGGCGCGACATCCTCACCTTCATGGCCGCGCGCAGCCCCGAGATGTTCCGCGACCAGTTCCCCAAGGCGCCCGACGTCCTGCCGTGGCTGCAGCAGCAAGAGGGCAACCTGATCAAGGCGTTCGACGCCAACGACTGGATCTACCAGACCTGGGCCTACGACCGCCACGACGTCGGCACCACGCCGGGCTTCAACGGTGACACGGCCAAGGCCCTCGCGTCGATCAAGGCCAAGACGCTCATCATGATCGGCACGAAGGACCTGCTGAATCCCGAATGGGAGCCGCAGGAAGCTGCCCAAAGCATGCGCGACGTCAAGGTGCTGACGATCCGCCCCGGCTCGGTGACGGGGCACGCATCGGCAGGCGGCGCGTTTCCGGCCGACGTGGAGTTCATCAATCGCGAGGCGGGCGCGTTCCTGAACGTCGTGACCGACGGCGGCCGCAAGCTTCAATAGTCGGCTCGCGCGCGAACCGCGTTCGCCTGTAAACGCCGCCAAGCGATTGCGGCGTGCCGTGCACCTCATGCGGGCGCGCGTGATTGAGCGGCCGAGCTGAGGTTCAAGTGACGGTCGGCACCATGTCCCAGCCGATGCCGCGCTTGGTGCTGCGACGCTCGCCGGTGATGCTGTGGTTCAGGCCAGCTGCCCGGTGATGTAGTGCTCGAGCTGCTCGATGATGAACTGCTGCTCGGAGATCGTGGCCTTGACCAGATCGCCGATGGAAATGAGACCGATGAGCTTGCCGCCGTCCATCACCGGCAGGTGGCGCAGCCGGCTGTCGGTCATCAGTGCCATGCACTCGGCGGCGGTGCGGTGCGGGTGCACGTACATCACCGGGCTGGACATGATGTCGCGCAAGCGTGTCTCGCTCGCGGGGCGGGCCGTGAGCACGAGTTTGCGCATGTAGTCCCGCTCCGAGACGATGCCGACAACTTCGCCCTGCTCCATCACCACCAATGCGCCGACATTTTTGTCGGCCATCAGGCGGGCAGCCTCCTGCGCCGTGGCGGCGAGGCCCAGGGTGTAGACGGTCTTATCGGGCTTGGATTCGAGAATCGATGCAGCGGTCTTCATGATTCGCCTCGCGAAGAATGGTGCGCTCACCAGAGCGGCTTGCTCAGGCGCTCGGTGAAGGAAGTGAACATGACGTTGAAGCTGACGCTGACCCGCTCTTCGCGGCTGGCATTGGCGTCGACCGAATGTTCGAGGAACGACGGAAACAGCAGCAGCGTGCCGTCATGCACCCGCACCACCACCTGATCGGTGTTCTCGGCCGTCAGCTCGACCACCGGCGGGCGGATCACGTAGCTCTGCCGCCGCGGATCGTGGAAGTTGATCGCGTCGGCGCCCGGGTGGGTGCGCACGTAGTAGACGCCGCTCAAGAAGTTGTTCGGGTGGCTGTGCGGCTTGTGGGCGGCGCCCGGCGCGAGCACCGTGGCCCAGCAGGCGGTGATCTGCAGCGCTTGGCCGTCGTCGATGCGCAGGAATCGGAGCACGCCTCGCGCGGCCCGCTCGATGCATGCCACGAGCGGCAGCAGTTCGTCGCGCCGATGCAGCGCCTGCTCTGACTGCCAGCCGCACCCGGGCTCGAGCACCGGCTGGCCGCGCCGCAACTCGGCCAGCGCGGCGGGGATCGTGCGGCCGAGCCGATCGCGCAACTCCACGTCGACCTGGAGCTTCCAGACCAGAGTCGGGAACATCGGGATGACATCCGAGGTTCCCATCCTGCGGCCGGCGGCAGCCGTCGCTGCATCCCGGCCAGGTCCGGGTGCCGCGGCCGGCGCGTGGGGGCGAAGCACGGACTACCCCTGTTTGCGCTTCTCGTACGTGCCGACCAACTCGGCGCGCGCGAGCACGTGCCCATGCATGGCCCGTTCGACATCGGCCTTCCTCGCCGCCCGCAGGTCGCCGAGCGACGCATCGAGCGCGTAGAGCTTGAAGAAGTAGCGATGCCGACCCACCGGCGGGCACGGTCCGCCGTAACCGGCGCGCTGCCAGTCGTTGCGGCCCTCCCGCGTGCCGGCCGGCAGCGGTTTGCCGCCTTCGGGCAGCGCGGCTGTGCCGACGGGCAGGTCGTACAGAACCCAATGCACCCACGTCAGCTTCGGCGCCGCCGGGTCCGGTGCGTCGGGGTCGTCGACGATCAGCGCGAAGCTCCGGGTGCCCGTCGGGATGTCGCGCCAAGCGAGGGGCGGTGCGATGTCGTCGCCTTCGCAGGTGTAGCGCGACGAGATCGCGCCGCCATCGACGAAGGCGCTCGAGGTCAGCTCCATGCGATGTCTCCCGTCGGTTGGGGTGACGCGTCATTCTGCGCACCGGCCCGCTCCCTGCGCCCCGACCCTCGCGGCGCAAGGGTCTCGAGGTGGCCGCGCACCGGTGACGACGCGCTTCAAAGCGATCAGAATCCGGCGAGCCGAACCCGCCGCGGAGTGCCTGCGGATGTCACCGTCCAGCTGGGGATTGAACGCCCGCCAGGCGTGGCGTGTGGCGAATGCGCGCTCCGGCTTGTTGCGCCAACTGCCCGCGCTGTTCAAGTTGCGCATCGGACTGGTGATCTCGCTCACCGCGCTCGCCGGTGCTGCGGTGCAGCCCGGGCGCGGTCCCGGTGCGACGGCGCTGGCTGTGCTGTTCCTCGCCGTGCTCGTCGCCTCGGCCGCCGCCGGCGCCTTCAACCAATGGTGGGAGGCCGATCTCGATTCACGCATGACGCGCACGCGCGCGCGCCCGTTCGCCAGCGGCGCCCTCGAGCCGCACGCGGGCTGGCTGGTGCTGATCGGCGTGATGGCGTTGGCGGCCGGACTGGCCGCATGGCGCGCCACCAACGCGCTCGCCGCTGTCCATGCGCTGGCCGGCGCGTTCGTCTACGCGCTGGTCTACACGGTGTGGCTGAAACGGCGCAACTGGTGCAACATCGTTGTCGGCGGGCTGGCCGGCAGCTTCGCGGTGATGGCCGGTGCGGCGGCGGTGGATCCCGCGCCGGCGCTTCAGACCTTGCTGCTCGCGCTGGTGCTGTTCCTGTGGACGCCGCCGCATTTCTGGAGCTTGGCGATCGCGTTCCGCGACGACTACGCCGCGGCCGGCGTGCCGATGCTGCCGGTGGTCAAGGGCGACCGCGTCACCGCGCGGGCGATCAGCGCGCACGCTTGGGCCCTGCTCGTGCTCACGGTCGCGCTCGGTGTCTTGATGGGCAGCGTCGTCACCACACTGCTGGCGGCCGGCGGTGGCGCCTGGTTCATCGTCGAAGCCATGCGGCTGCAGCGCGAGCTGACGCGCAGGCGCGCGATGCGCAGCTTCGCGGCGTCGCTGCTCGAGCTGTCGCTGGTGCTTGCCGGCGTGCTGATCGAGGCGCTGCGCGTTGCGGTCTGAGCGCCCCCAGGGCCGGGCCGGAGCCCCGCCCGCCCCCCGAGGGGGTCAAGGAACTCGGGAGCGGCCCGTCGTTCCTTGAGAGCGGTCATCGCGACCGGCGCCTGCCGATCACGGTGCTGCCGGCGCCGTCGCGGCGGGTGCGCCGAAGAATGTGCCTCGCGTGACGAAGGTGTAGTCGCCCTCGAGGGCGCCGATGCCCAGCAGCACCAGCAGCAGCAGGGGCGGGACGACGATGGCGTACAGCAGCGCCAGCCGTTCCCACAGCATGTGCATGAAGACGGCAACGATGAGCCCCGCCTTCAGCAGCATGAACACGCTGATCAGGGTCCACCGCAGCAGGCCCTGGAAGTGGAAGTAGTCGACCAGATACGACGCAGTGCTGAGCACGAACAGCAGCGCCCAGATCTTGAAGTAGATCCCGAGCGGATGCTGCTGACCTTCGGCGTGCGAGCCGTGCGGCGCGTCGGCGTGCGAGGCATGCAGCGCGTCGGTGGGCGCGTCGTGGGTATCTGCGTGTGCCATTGCCTTGCTCCTCGGCCCGAGCCACCGTCCTACCAGAGATAGAAGAAGGCGAAGATGAAGACCCAGACCAGATCGACGAAGTGCCAGTACAGGCCCATGATCTCGACGATCTCGTATTTGCCCTTGCGGCCGGTCAGGAAGCCCGGCCGCTCGCGGTCGAGGTCGCCTCGCAGCACCTTGATCGCCACGATGACGAGGAAGATCACGCCGATCGTCACGTGCGTGCCGTGGAAGCCGGTGATCATGAAGAACGACGAGCCGAACTGCGGTGCCCCCCACGGGTTGGTCCAGGGCCGGACCCCCTCGAGGATCAGCTTGGTCCACTCGAAAGCCTGCATGCCGACAAACGTGGCGCCCAGTGCGGCGGTCGCCAGCAGCAGGACGAAGGTCTTGACCCGATCCCTGCGGTAGCCGAAGTTCACCGCCAGCGCCATCGTGCCGCTGCTGCTGATCAGGATGAACGTCATGATCGCGATCAGCAGCAGCGGCACGCTCTTGCCGAACAGCGTCAGCGCGAAGACCTGGCTCGGACTGGGCCACTGCGTCGTGGTCGAGATCCGTACCGTCATGTACGAGATCAGGAAACTGCCGAAGATGAAGGTATCGCTGACGAGGAAGATCCACATCATCGGCTTGCCCCACGGGACGTTCTTGAACGCCCGTTGATCCGACGACAAGTCGGCGACGATGCTGCGCAGGCCTTCGCGTTGCGGCAGCGAGGCTGCGGTACCGGTCGCGGCAGTTGGTGTCATGCGCCGCCTCCGTTCAGGTCGACAACAGCAGCACGAACACGACCAGCCAGACCACCAGCAGGAAGTGCCAGTAGATCGCGCACAGTTCGACACTCAGCCGCACGCCGGCGACGTCGGCGCCGTGCCAGACCCTGGAAGCCGTCCGGCCCCAGGCAACCAGGCCGCCCAGGACATGCAGGCCGTGCACGGCGGTCAGCATGTAGAAGAAGCTGTTGGCGGGGTTGCTCGTCAGGAAGTAGCCCGCGTCGCTCAACTGCCGCCAGGCGACGAGTTGTCCGGTCAGGAAAGCCAGCGTGAGAGCGCCGCCGGCGATGAGCCCGATCCTGAGGCCGCCGGCGTCCTCGCGGCGTGCCGCGACCACGGTCCGTTGCATCACGACGCTGGTGACGACGAGCACGGCGGTGTTCCACCACAGCAGCATCGGCTTGGGCAGCGGCTGCCAGTCACCGACATGCATGCGCATCGCATAGGCGCTGATGAACAGCGCGAACAGCGACGTCACGACCGCGAGAAAGACCCACAGCGCGGTCTTCGCCGCGGGGCGCGCCAGCACCTGCTCGTGAACGTCGCGGATCGAGCCCTGC
Source organism: Burkholderiaceae bacterium (assembly GCA_035764445.1). Taxonomy (GTDB): domain Bacteria; phylum Pseudomonadota; class Gammaproteobacteria; order Burkholderiales; family Burkholderiaceae_C; genus JAEUPI01. The sequence continues at coordinate 21,139 of DASTZF010000352.1, read as the reverse complement.
GCGAGCCACGGCTGCACGTTGATGCTCTGCTTGAACAGCCACCACACGACGACGCCCATCAACCCGGCGAGGAGCAGCAGGCTGATGGTCATGCGTCTTCCCTCCAGCGGCAGCTAGGGCTTGACCCAGTTCGCGGCGGCAACCTCGCTCGGCGGCACGTTCTGCGGGATGAAGTCGTGCTTGACGCCCGGCACGCTGTAGTCGTACGCCCAGCGATAGACCACCGGCAACTCCTTGCCGAAGTTGCCGTGCCGCGGCGGTGTGTGCGGCGTCTGCCACTCCAGCGTGGTGGCGTGCCACGGATTGCTGCCCGCTGGCCTGCCCCTGAAGTAGCTCGCCACGAGGTTGTAGAAGAAGAGGATCTGGGTCGCGCCGACGATCAACGCCGCGATCGTGATGGCGGCGTTCAGCGAGTGTGCGGATTCGGGGATGAAGTTGGTGCCAGAGATCGCGTAGTAGCGGCGCGGCACGCCCATGAAGCCGAGGTAGTGCATCGGGTAGTAGATCGCGTAGCTGCCGACGAACGTGATCCAGAAGTGGATCTTGCCCAGGGTGTCGTCGAGCATGCGCCCGGTGATCTTCGGGTACCAGTGGTAGATCGCCCCGAACACGACCAGGATCGGTGCAATCGCCATCACCATGTGGAAATGGGCGACCACGAACATCGTGTCCGACAGCGGCATGTCGACCGACACGTTGCCGAGGAACAGACCTGTCAGCCCGCCGTTGACGAACGTGAAGATGAAGCCGATGGCGAACAGCATCGGCACCGTGAGATGGATGTTGCCGCGCCAGAGCGTCAGCACCCAGTTGTAGACCTTGATGGCCGTTGGAACGGCGATGATCAATGTGGTCGTTGCGAAGAAGAAACCGAAGTACGGATTCATGCCGCTGACGTACATGTGGTGCGCCCACACGACGAAGCTCAGGCCACCGATGACCAGGATCGCCCACACCATCATGCGGTAGCCGAAGATGTTCTTCCTCGCGTGCGTGGCGATGAGGTCGGAGACGATGCCGAAAGCGGGCAGCGCGACGATGTAGACCTCGGGGTGGCCGAAGAACCAGAACAGGTGCTGGAACAGCACCGGACTGCCGCCGCCGTGTGCGAGCTGCTGGCCCTTCGACACGATGGCCGGCATGAAGAAACTGGTGCCGAGCACGTGGTCGAGGATCATCATGATGGCGCTGACGAACAGCGCGGGGAAGGCCAGCAGCGCCAGGATGGTGGCCATGAAGATGCCGTATACCGTCAGCGGCAGGCGCATCATCGTCATGCCGCGCGTGCGCGCCTGCAGCACGGTGACGACGTAGTTCAAGCCGCCCATCGTGAAGCCGACGATGAAGAACGCCAGCGACACGAGCATCAGGATGATGCCCCAGCTCGCCCCCGGCGTGCCCTCCAGGATCGCCTGCGGCGGATACAGCGTCCAGCCGGCGCCGGTGGGTCCGCCGGGCACGAAGAAGCTCGCGATGAGCAGCAGCACGGCGAACAGGTAGACCCAGTAGCTGACCATGTTGACGTAGGGGAACACCATGTCGCGCGCGCCCACCATCAACGGGATCAGGTAGTTGCCGAAGCCGCCCAGGAACAGCGCGGTCAGCAGGTAGATCACCATGATCATGCCGTGCATGCTGACGAACTGCAGGTAGGCGCTCGGGTCGATGAACGAGAACGTGTTCGGAAACCCGAGCTGCAGCCGCATCAGCCACGACAACACCAGCGCGACCACGCCGATGCCGATCGCCGTGACGCCGTACTGCACGGCGATGACCTTCGCGTCCTGGCTCCAGATGTACTTGCCGATGAAGGTCTTCGGGTGGTAGAGCTCCACCTCCGGCGCTTCGGCCGGCGGGGCAAAATCCGTTGCGTCATGCGCTACGACCGTTTCCATGCACCGTTCCTCGTCAAGGGTTTCACGGCTTGGTGATCAGAAGCTGTTGATATGGGCCGCGAGGTCATCGATCGCACGGTCGTCGGTCAGCATCGCGGCCATCAGCGCCATCTGCGCGCCGTACATGTCGCTCGGGTGAGCACCGCGCGCGCCCGCCCTGAAATTCTTCAGCTGCGTCACCAGATACCAATCGCTCATGCCTTTCAGGCGTGGTGCGTTGGTGGCCGCGATGCCGCGCCCGTCGGGGCCGTGGCAGGTGGCGCAGGTCACGTAGCGCCTGGCGCCGCGTTCGGCATCGCCTCGCACCGTTGTCGGGGCACGCTGGTCGGGCAGGGTCTTGATGTATGCGACGACGTTGTCGACGGCGGTCTCATCGGCCAGCGTCGCCGCCATCGGCGCCATCATCTTGCCGAAGACGTCCTTCTCGTGCGTGCCGCGGGCGCCCTGCTTGTAGTTCGCCAGCTGCCGCTTCAGGTACCAGTCGCCCTGACCAGCGAGCTTGGGCGCGTGCATCGCTGCATTGCCTTCGCCAAGCGCTCCGTGGCAGGCGGCACACACCGCATAGAGCTGCTGGCCGACGGCGACGTCGGCACCTGGCCTGGTACGGACTTGTGCGAACGTCGGCTGCTTGCCCAACCAGGCCTGGAACGCGCTCTCGTCGTCGATCACGAGCCTTCCGCGCATCGCGAAATGCCCGATGCCGCACAGCTCCTCGCACAGCAGGTCGAAGCTCCCGGTCCGGGTGGGCGTGAACCAGATGTAGGTCACCAGGCCTGGAACGAAATCCATCTTGACGCGGATCTGCGCCACCGAGAAGTTGTGCAGCACATCCTTCGAGCGCAGCAGCACCTTGATCGGCTTGCCGAGCGGCACATGCACTTCCGGACTGAATACCAGAACATCGTCCTGCCCGTTCGGATCGGCGGGATTCAACCCGAACGGGTTGGCATCGCTGACGTAGCGCGCGTCGACGGTGCCCAGCCGGCCGTCCTTGCCGGGCAGCCGATAGCTCCAGTGCCACTGCTGGCCCACCGCCTCGACGACCGCCGCGTCCACCGGCGCCTCGATGATCTTCGCCCACGCCCACAGGCCCGGCGTCAGCATGGCAGCGACACCCACCGTGGTGACGCCGAGGAGCCACCACTCCAGCTTCTTGTTCTCCGGCTGGTACGCCGCGCGTGCCTCCTTTCGGTGACGGTAGCGGATCACCGCGTACGCCATGAACAGATTGACGGCCACGAACACGGCGCCCGTGACCCAGAACGTGATGCTGATGGTGTCGTCGATGCTGCCCCAGTTGGAGGCGATCGGCGTGAAGTACCAAGGGCTCACGAAGTGGAACAGCACCGAGCCGACGATCAGGACGATCAGGACGACTGCGGTGAACATGGCGCGACTTCAGCGGCAGCGGCGACGATCACCCTGCGGTGCTGGACTTGACCGGGGCCGTCCGGCCGAGCTTCGCGTACAGCAGCGCCGCGACGACGCCGAACACCAAGTGGGCGCCGATCGTCGGCCAGCCGCGCAGCTCCGCGAGCCAGGGGAACAGGTGCACCAGACCGTAGAAGTTGACGACGTACAGCACGACACCGAACACGGCGCCGGTCCCGATCGCCTTTTCCAGCGTCGAATCGAGGTGCAGCGGCGTCATGATCGCCGCCAGGATGAGCCCGAACACGATGCCGACCACGTAATGCACGGCAAGTGCGATCGCCACCACCCCGACACTGAAGTCGTAATTGGGCGCGCGCGCGGCGTCGGCACCGGTGAAGATCGGCGCGATCATGTGCGACGTCCGCCAGGGGCCGCCCGGGTCGACCACAGTCGACCACAACAAGTCGAGCACCATCAGCACCGCGCCTGCAGCGAACCCGGCAACCGCGCCAACCACCCAGTCAGGGCGGCGGCGTTCCCATTGAATGAGGTGCTGACGGAGTTCCATGCTCCACCTCCGGAAGCCGAACGAGCGACGGTGGTAACCATGCACACCGTTACGGCGAAGGTCGCCGCGCTGCTCGAGCCGTCAGCGCCCTCGTCGGGCTGCGGTCGCAACGATGCAAGACGAATCCTGCACCGCCCGCTGGCTTTCTACACCCGCTGGAAATGCGTGTGGGAAAACCCTATCGTCCCCGCGGTCGTGCCGTGAGCCGGTCATCGCCTTGAGCGCGCTCTGCAGCGCCTCGTGCCGCGCGGGATCGCCCGAGATCAGCATCCACCCGGTGCCCTCGGCGCAATTGGCCGGCGCCATGAACACCGGCGCTGCACGAAGCGCACGCCGCGCGAGTCCCAGCGCCACGCGCTCGGCGGTGGGGCGCACAGCGGCGGTGGTGTGGTCGACCACCCAGATGCCTTTGCCCAAGGCACCGGCCAGCGGCTCGGGCACGGCGTCGGAGCGGCGCGCGGCGACTGCTGTATCCAGATCCGCAGCGCGCCGGCTGAGCGTCGCGCGCGTCGCGGCGGCGAGGCCCGACAGTTCGCGCACCTTCGTGCTGCGGCTGCGAGTTCGCTCAGCGCGCCGCCCACAACAGGCCGCGCCGGAAGATCGTGCGCATCTGCGGCACGTCGAACTCGGCGCTCACATGGCCGAGCGCGCTGTAGAAGACGCGGCCGCTGCCGTGCCGGCGCTTCCACACCACCGGCATCGTCACGCCCCGGGTCCACGGCGCATGCTCGCCCGAGAACGTGGTGGTGGCCAGCACGTGGTTGCTCGGGTCCACGTGCATGTAGTACTGCTCGGAGCGGAAGTCGAAGTCGTCGATGCCCTGCATCACCGGGTCGTCGTGGTCCTTCACGTTGACGCGGAAGTCGATGATGTTGCCCGGGTGCGCGACCCATTGGCCACCGGTCATGAACTGATACTCCACCGCGTCGCGGAACGAGTCGCACATGCAGCCGTGAAAGCCGGCGAGCCCGACACCGTCGCGCACCGCGCCGGTCAGCGTCGTGCATTGGTCCTTCTCGATCTTGCTCATCGTGACAACCGGAATGATCAGGTTGAGGTCACGGATCGCGCGATCGGCGAACGCCGCGGTGCTGTTCTCGATGCGCACCTCGAAGCCTTCTTCGCGCAGCATCGCCGCGCAGATGCCAGCCGAAAGCTCCGGCTCATGCCCGGGCCAGCCGCCCCACACGATCAACGCCTTGCGCATGCTTGCTCCTGATTGCGGTCTTGCACGCTAGTTCAGCGATCCGCCGGATTGCTCGATGGCCAGCATCGCCGGCCGTTCGGGCCGCGTGGTGATCGCCACGCTGCGCCCGCTCGCGCCGGCCTCCTGCACTGCCAGCATCACCTCCAGCACGTGCAGCGCGAGATCGCCGCTGGCGCGGTGCGGCCGGTCGTCGACGATCGCCTGCGCCATGTCGGCCACGCCGACGATGCGGAAGTTGCCGTTGGCGTACGCATGCAACGTCTCCTCGGGCTTGAACTCGCCGGTACCGCGCGCCACCTCGATCTGGCCGCCGAAGCGGTTGGGGTCGGGCACGATCATCGCGCCGTCGGTGCCGTACAGCTCGATCGGCAGGTGCCGGTGCCGCGGCACGTCGAAGCTCATCACGATGCTGACCACGGCGCCGTTGGCGAAGGTCAGCAGCCCGGCCACGTGCGTCGGTACCTGCACGTCGACCAGCTGGCCCTTGCGCGGCTCGCTCAGGATCTCGCGCTGCTTGCGCGGCGTGGCCACCGCGCCGGCCACGCTGACCACTGGCCCCAGCAGGTTGACCAGCGTGGTGATGTAGTACGGCCCCATGTCCAGCATGGGCCCGGCACCGGGCCCGTAGTAGAAGGCCGGGTTCGGGTGCCAGCGCTCGTGGCCGGGGCACATGAAGACCGCGCTGCCCGCCACCACGCGGCCGATGGCGCCGTCGTCGATCAGCTTGCGGCAGGTCTGCTGCGCGCCGCTCAGGAACGTGTCGGGTGCACAGCCCACGCGCAGCTTGAGCTCGCGGCCGCGTTGCACGAGCTGTTGCCCCTCGGCCAGCGTCACGCCGAGCGGCTTCTCGCTGTGCACGTGCTTGCCCGCCGCCAACACCTGCAGCCCCACCGGCACGTGCGCCGGCGGCGTGGTCAGGTTGACGACGATCTCGATGGCCGCATCGGCCAGCAGCGCCGCCACCTCTAGCGCGGGCACGCTGAACTCTTCGCTCCTCGCGCGGGCCACGTTCATGTCGAGGTCGGCCAATGCGCGCACGTCGAGAATCGGAAAGCGCCGCGCCGCGGTCAGGTAGGCGCCGCTGATGTTGCCGCAGCCGATGATGCCGATGCCGATGCGTCTCATGGCTCGCGATTGTGGCGGCCAACCGATGCCGCAGCGTCAGGGCAAAGCCCGAGAGCGAGCCGTGACGCCTGTTCCAATAATCGCGCCAGTCACCTCGCCCGGAGCCTTCACATGAACCGTTGCATCGCGCTCGCCGCCGCAACAGCGCTGAGCCTGACCGCCGCATCGCTCGCCGCGCAGACCACCGTGAAGTGGATGCACATCGAGACCAACAACGTCAACATCGCCAACTACTTCAAGCAGACGGCCGAGGCGTTCGAGGCCAAGAATCCCGGCGTCAAGGTCGAGATCCAGGTGCTGGAGAACGAGGCATACAAGGCCAAGTTGACCACGCTGCTGCAGTCCAGCGACAAGCCGCACGTCATCTACAGCTGGGGCGGCGGCGTGCTGCAGGCTCAGGTGCGTGCCGGCGTGCTGCAGGACATCGACGACGCGATGAAAGGCGCCTGGGGGGACAGCCTGTCGCCCGGCGCAGTGGATGCGTTCCGCTACCAGGGCAAGGTGTGGGGCGCGCCGATGCTGATGAGCCAGGTCGGCTTCTACTACAACAAGGCGCTGTTCCAGCAGGCCGGCGTCGATGCCGCGACGATCAAGACCTGGCCCGACCTGCTCGATGCGGTGAAGAAGCTCAAGGCCGCGGGCATCACGCCGATCATCGTCGGCGGCGCCGACAAGTGGCCGGTGCACTTCTACTGGACGCACATCGCGCTGCGCCTGGGTGGCAAGCCGGCATTCGAAGCCGCGCAGCGCGGCGACGCCGGCGGCTTCGGCAACGACGTGTTCGTCAAGGCCGGCGAGGTGTTCAAGCAACTGGTCGACCTGCAGCCGTTCCAGCCCGGCTTTCTGGGCGCCACGGCGCCACAGTCGTACGGTCAGTTCGCCGACGGCAAGGGTGCGATGACGCTGATGGGCAACTGGCTCTACAACTCGCAGCGCGGCAACGCCGCCGACAAGAAGGGCCTCGCCGACGACGCGATGGGCTGGTTCGCTTTCCCGGCCATCCCCGGCGGCAAGGGCGACCCGCGCGAGACGCTGGGCGGCATCAACGGCTGGCTGGTGACCAAGGGCGCGCCGAAAGAGGCGGTGGAGTTTCTCAAGTTCCTGACCCGCCCCGAAGCGCAGCGCGAAATGGCCGGCAAGGGCTTCTTCATCCCGGTGGCCAAGGGCGCCGACCGCGACATGGTCAACCCGTTCTTCAAGATCAACGCCACCAACCTGGCGGCGTCGCCGTACCACCAGATCTTCTACGACCAGATGCTCGGGCCTTCGGTGGGCCGCGTGGTCAACGACGTGTCCACCGACATCGCCGCCGGCAAGATGGCGCCGAAGGACGCGGCCAGCGCGATCGAGGACTCACGCAAGAACTGAGCGTCGGGCGGCGCCGGCCATGCGTGGCGGCAATGTCGCACCGATCGGCACCACGCTGCTGATCTGCCTGCCGCCGGCGCTGCTGCTGTTCACGCTGTTCGTGGTGCTGCCGGTGGGCGAGGCGGCGTGGTACAGCTTCTTTCGCTGGGACGGTTTCGGTACGCCCACCGAGTGGGTGGGCCTGCGCAACTATGAGAGCTTGTTCGCGAACCGCGTGTTCCACGTCGCGCTGCGCAACAACCTGCTGATCATCGCGGTGTCGCTCGGCATCCAGCTGCCGCTGGCGCTGGCGATGGCGCTGATCCTGGCCGAGCGCATTCCGGCGGCGCCGATCTTCCGCATGATCTTCTTCCTGCCCTACGTGCTGGCCGAGATCGCCGCCGGGCTGATCTGGCGCTTTGCCTACGACGGCGACTACGGGCTGATCGCGTCGATCGCGCGCACCTTCGGCACCACCGCGCCGCACGTGCTGGCCGACCCGGCGTATGCCGAGGCCGCGATCCTGTCGGTGATCGTGTGGAAGTACTTCGGCTTCCACATGATGCTGTACATCGCCGGGCTGCAGGCCATCGACCACAGCCTGTACGCCGCAGCCCGCGTCGACGGCGCCACGCGCTGGCAGCTGCTGCGCCACGTGAAGCTGCCGCTGCTGAAGCCGACCATCAAGCTATCGGTGTTCTTTGCGATCCTCGGCTCGTTCCAGCTGTTCGACCTGGTGATGCCGATGACGCGCGGCGGCCCGTCGGACAGCACGCAGACGATGGTGAGCTTTCTGTACAACCACGGCATCACGCGAATGCGCGTGGGCTTCGGCAGCGCGATCGGCGTTGTGCTGTTCGTCATCTGCGTGGCCTTCGCCATCGGCTACAAGCGCGGCGTGATGCGCGACGGGGACGGCGATGCCTGACGTCCACCGCACCTCGGCCGCCGACGGCCTCGACGACGACCCGTTCCGCGGCCCGCTGCTGCCGCGCTACCTGGTGCTGCTGCTGGTAGCGGGCCTGGTGCTGGTGCCCATCGCCGCCACGGTGCTCGGCGGCTTCAAGGACCTCGGCGAGCTGCGCACAAACCCGTTCGGCCTGCCCCACACATGGCACTTCGAGAACTACTGGGGCATCCTCTCGCGCGGCCGCTACTGGCAGATGATCTTCAACTCAGCAGTCATCGCCTCGTTCACCACCGCGCTGGTGCTGGTGGCCGCGGGGCTGACGGCGTTCGCGTTCGCGCACCTGCGCTTCGCCGGCGACCGCTACCTGCTCAACTACTTTCTGATCGGCCTGCTGTTCCCGGCGGCCACCGCGATCCTGCCGCTGTTCATCAAGGTGCGTGACCTCGGGCTGCTCGACACCTATGCCGGCGTCGTGCTGCCGGCGGCGGCGTTCTCGCTCGGCGCGGCGATCCTGCTGTTCCGCAACTTCTTCAGGCAGCTGCCCGGCGAGCTGCTCGATTCGGCGCTGATCGACGGCGCGACGTACCTGCAGTTCTTCGCCCGCGTGGTGCTGCCGCTGTCGCGGCCGATCCTCGCCACCGTGGGCGTGATCAGCTTCGTGCAGGCGTGGAACAACTACCTGCTGCCGCTGATCCTGCTGAACAGCGACGCCAAGTATCCGTGGCCCTTGGGCATCATGGTCTACCAGGGCGAGTTCTCGAGCGACTGGCAGCTGGTACTTGCGTTCGTCTCGCTGACCATCGCGCCGGCGGTCATCGTCTTCCTGCTGGCGCAGCGCTTCATCGTGGCAGGGCTGACCGCGGGTGCTGTGAAGGGCTGAGGGCGCCACCGCGCGCGGCCTATCCGCGCGCCGCGAACGCATCGTGCCCGAGTCGTTTGTGTCACACTCGCCCGTGACCCAGCCGCTTTTGCAAGCCGCCGACCTGCGCGGCGCCGCCCGTCTGACCACCGAAGCGGTGGCCGCGCTGGTCAGCTTGGTGGAGGCGATGCATGCTCGCATCGCCAGCCTCCCTCGCCTGCCCGGCTCCGCCGCGGCCCCCGATGACGAACGCACGCGCGGCCTCACCGGCCTCGTCTACGAAACCGTGCGCGGCGTCACGCGTGTGGTGGGCGGCAGCGCCGAGGCGCTGTTCGGTTGGCTCGGACCCGCGCTGACCGCCCCCGACCCGCGTCAACCGCCCCGCGCAGAGCGCGAGGCGGTCGTGGCGGCACTCAACGGCCTGCTGGGCGACCATCTCGCGGCGACTGCCAACCCACTGGCGATTGCGATGACGTTCCGGCAGGCGGGTCGTGAGCTGGTGCCCGAGCGCTTCGCGATGCGCGCGCACCTGGCCACCGCATCGCCCCGGCTGGTGGTGCTGCTGCACGGCCTGTGCATGAACGATCTGCAATGGCAGCGCGCGGGCCACGATCACGGCGCGGCACTGGCGCGCGAGCTCGGCTACACGCCGGTCTACCTGCACTACAACAGCGGCCTGAGCGTGTCGACCAACGGCCGCATCCTCGCGCAGCTGATGGAGCGGCTGTACGACTCGTGGCCCGTGCCAATCGAACGCCTGGTCATGATCGGGCACAGCATGGGGGGCCTGGTGGCGCGCAGCGCAATCCACCACGGCATGCAGATCCAGCGCGGCCAACTGCGCTGGCCGACGCGTGTCAACGACCTCGTGTGTCTGGGCACGCCGCATCAGGGCGCGCCGCTCGAAGGCGCGGGGCACGGTATCGAGCTGCTGCTCGGCGCCGCGCCCTACGCGGCACCGCTCGCGCGTTTGGGCAAGGTGCGCAGCGCAGGGATCCGCGATCTGCGGCTCGGCAACGTCGTCAGCGGTCGTGTCGCAGACGACGGCATCCATGCACAGCAGCAGGTGAGCCTGCCCGATGCCTCGCGCTGCTACGCCGTCGCCGCGAGCCTGGGCTCGAGCACCGACCAGCTGAAGTCGAAGCTGCTCGGCGACGGTCTGGTGCCGGTGGCCAGCGCGCTGGGCCGGCACGGTGCTCCGGATCGGCGCCTCGCCTTTGCCGATGAGGCGGTGGTGCACGAGACGGGTCACCTCGACCTGCTGTCGAGCGCCGAAGTGTTCGGCCTGCTGAGGCAGTGGCTGAGTTGAAGGCGTTGCCACCCCTGAGCCCGAGCCACGAATGCCCGAACCACTGTTGCGCACGGCGACGCAAGTCTCCACGTTTCTGGGCCGGCAGTTGCTCACCAAGGCCAGCGGATTCTTCTTCGAGCGCGGCGAACGCCTGTTTCTGGTGACCAGTCGGCACGTGCTCATCGACGAGCCGAGTGCGCACAGGCCCGATCGCATCGAGATCGAGCTGCACCTGGACGAGATCGACCTCACGCAGTCAACCGGCTTTTCGGTGCTGCTGTACCGCGAGGGCGAGAGCATCTGGCGCCAGGGGCGGGACTCGGGCGGCGACATCGACGTGGCAGTGATCGCGCTCGATCGCGAGGCGCTGCCGAGCTCGGCCAACCTGTGCGCGTTCACGCCGGCGAGCCTGGAGAACGTGCTCGACGAGGTCGAGGTCGGCACGTCGCTGCTGATCGTCGGTTTTCCGCTGGGGTTTCACGACACGCTGCACCACCTGCCCGTGGTGCGCCAGGCCACGATCGCGTCGTCGTTCGGCGTGCGGTTTCAGGGTCAGGGCTACTTTCTGACCGATGCGCGCACCCACCGCGGCACCAGCGGCGCGCCGGTGGTGATGCGCACGCAGAGCGCCGAGCACGGCGAGGGTGCCTGCGATCTGCCCTGGAAACTGCTCGGCGTGCACTCCGCGCGCATGGACATGGCGACCCGGGACCTACGGCAAGATGAATCGCTGGGCCTCAACTGCGCCTGGTACGCCGACATCCTGATGACCCTCACCGAAAGCGACGTCGATTCGGCACCGCCGGCCGGCGAGGCCGAAGGGCCGTCCGACTGAGCCTGGACCTGCGCCGCGCCCGCGACGGGCCGCGGCGGATCAAGCGGCGTCGAGGCCCGCGAGAATTTGCCTGCGCACGTTGTCGCCCGTGGCGGTAAGGCGCAGCGTCCCGCCGTTCCACTCCAGCCAGTCGAGCGCGATGTAGCCACCGATGAGTCGGTCGCCCACCTCGGCGGCACGCCGGCGGTGCAGCAGGTCGATCGTCGCCAGCAACGCGTCACGCAACTCGCCGGCGCTGACTTGGGTGGCGCGCGTCATCGCTGGAACGCCGACACGCCCGACGCGATCACCCGGCGCAGCCGCTCGCCGGTGCGCACGATCAGGAACGAGCCATCCGCCCCGAGGGCACACCGCTCGCGCCCGAAGCGGTAGATGGAATACCGGTGGGTGGTGGTCTGGCCGAACGAAGTGGTGATGAACTCGTCGACGAAGTCGCGCTCACCGTCGCGACGGACAACCGCGATGCGCACTGCGCAACGCCGGGCAGTGGGCACGCAGTTCCCCTTGATGCAAGCGCATTGTCCATGGATTCGCCGAGAGCCAACCGTTTCGCTCGAGAGACCCTGCCGCTGCATGCCGCGCGACGTGGTCGGAAGTCCGTCAGGGTTCGAAGACTCGCGTCCTCGGATGTTCAGCGATCGGCATCGCGTAACCGCCACAGACATCGACCCCACGAAGCTCGACGCCATGACCGCGGTGGAACCGATGTCGCGGCTGTCCGACCTCGCGCCCAGCATCCTGGCCGGCTCTGTTCGAGGCCGGACCGTGATCGACGTCAATGCGTGAGGCCTGACCAAACAGCGCTCGCGATGCGCTTTGCTCAGAACGCACGACGCTCGAGCGTCGTGCGCTTCGCTGCGCAGTAGGGGAAAACCTGCCTCCGAGACCGGTGCTCGGACGAATAGGCACTGGACGTGGCCTAGCTACACTCCGGCCTCATCGGGTTTCAGGCACGCGCGCGCCGCGCCATCGGCGACAAGGGGTGCTTCATGTCCGTTCTGCTGAGACTGAGCAGGGCGATCGATTGGCTGAACGCCCGATTCGGCGTGATTGCCAACTGGCTGGTGCTGCTCGCTTGCCTGATCAGCGCGGGCAACGCAGGAAGCCGCTATGTCTTCAGCGTGAGCTCGAACGGCTGGCTCGAGATCCAGTGGTACATGTTCGGGGCCATGGTGCTGCTCGGCGCGCCGTACACGCTCAAAGCCAACGAGCATGTTCGCGTCGATCTCATCTACGGCCTGGCGTCCGAACGCGCGCGCATCTGGATCGACATTGTCGGCGGATTGTTGTTCCTGCTGCCCATCTGCGCGATCCTCATCTATTTCACGTGGCCATGGTTCGTCGACTCGTGGAAGATCAATGAGGTTTCAGCGAACGCCGGCGGGCTCGTGCGATGGCCGGTCAAGCTCATGTTGCCGGTCGGCTTCGCACTGTTGGCGCTGCAGGGCGTCTCGGAGATCATCAAGCGCGTCGCCGCCCTCGAGCATCTGGTCGATACCGAGTTCAAGTACGAGAAACCGCTCCAATGAGCACCGCACGGCCGCTCCGAAGGTGCGAGATCCCCCTCGGGGGGACGGCCCGCAGGGCCAAGGGGGCTCAATGAACATCGTGCGCGACAACATGGCGCCGCTGATGTTCGCGGGAATGATTCTGTTCATGCTCGTCGGCTATCCCGCGGCCTTCGCGTTGGCCGCCACGGGGCTGTTCTTCGGCTTCATCGGGATCGAACTCGGGCTCATCACGCCGGACTTTCTCGGCAACCTCACCTACCAGCTGTTCGGCATCGTCTCCAACGACCTCTTGCTGGCGATCCCGTTCTTCACGTTCATGGGCGCGATTCTCGAGCGCTGCGGCCTTGCGGAGGACCTGCTCGATTCGATCGGGCAGCTGTTCGGCCCGGTGCGCGGCGGCATGGCCTACGCAGTGATCTTCGTCGGAGCCATCCTCGGCGCCATCACCGGCACGGTGGCCGCGTCGGTGATCGCGATGGGCGTCATCTCGATGACGCCGATGCTCAAGTACGGCTACTCGACGCGCCACACGATGGGCGTCATCGCCGCGTCGGGAACCATCACGCAGTTGATCCCACCTTCGTTGGTTCTGATCGTGCTTTCAGACGTGCTCGGGCGTTCAGTGGGCGACATGTACGCCGGCGCCATCGGGCCGAGCCTCATCCAGATCGCTCTGTTCTGCGCGTGGGTCGGGATCGTCAGCATCGTCTGGCCGAAGACGGTGCCGGCGCTGCCGCCCGAAGCGCGCACGCTGCGGGGCTGGGCGCTGTGGCGCAAGTGCCTGCGCGGCATGATTCCTTCGCTCGGGTTGATCTTTCTCGTGCTCGGCACGATCTTCCTCGGGCTCGCGACGCCGTCCGAGGCGGGTGCCATGGGCGTGGTGGGCGCCATCGCGCTGGCCGCGTCCTATGGCACCCTCACCTGGAAGCTGCTGTATCAGGGCATGTCGACCACCATGCGCCTGACGGCCATGGTCGTCTTCATCCTGATCGGTGCGCGCGTGTTCAGCCTGGTCTTTCAAGGCGTGGGCGGCAAGGAGTGGATCGAGCACCTGCTCAGCGCGCTGCCCGGCGGACAGCTCGGCTTCCTGGTCTTCGTCAATTTCTTCATCTTCGTCATCGCGTTCTTTCTCGACTTCTTCGAGATCGCGTTCATCATCATCCCGCTGCTCGCGCCGGTCGCCGCGAAACTCGGAATCGACCTGGTCTGGTTCGGCGTGCTGATCTGCGCCAACATCCAGACGAGCTTCATGCATCCGCCGTTCGGTTTTGCGCTGTTCTATCTGCGCGGGATCGCGCCGCCATCGATCAAGACGCCGGACATCTACTGGGGAGCCGTTCCCTGGCTGTTTCTGCAGCTGGTTCTCGTCGGCATCCTGATCTTCTGGCCGGAGAGCGTCACGTACTGGCTCGACAAAGGGACCGGCGTCGATCCAACCAAGATCGATATCGACGTTCCGTTGCCTCAGCTGCCGCCGCCGATCGACTCTTCGGCACCGAAGAACTGAGCGGCTCGGAACCGGGCCCCGGCGCAACGCGCCGGAGCACCAGGCTTTGACGCGCCGCTATGCGCGGCTGCGCATGCGCATCATGAACGAGTCGAACCCCAGCTCCGCCACCTGCATCCACTGATACGAGTCGCCACGGAAGGCGGTGAGGCTGTCGTACAGCTTCTTGAAATGCGGGTTCGTCTGCGACAACCCGGCGTAGATCTCGTTGGCTGCCTTGTAGCTGGCCTCCATGATGTCCTGCGGAAAGGCGCGCAATTGCGCTCCGCCAGCGATCAGGCGCTTGAGGGCGGCGGGGTTGCCCTGGTCGTACTTGCCGAGCACCCACTCCCATGTCTCACCCGAGGCGGTGATGATCGCGGCCTGGTAGTGCTTCGGCAATTCGTTCCACTTGGCGAGGTTGATGATGTTGTGCCCCTGCCCGCACCCTTCCCACCAGCCGGGGTAGTAGTAGTACTTCGCAACCTTCTGGAAGCCGAGCTTCTCGTCGTCGTACGGGCCGACCCATTCGCACGCGTCGAGCGTGCCCTTCTCCAGCGCTGGATAGATGTCGCCGGCGGCAAGCTGCTGCGGCACGACGCCGAGCTTGGCGACGATCGTGCCGGCAAAGCCGCCGATCCGGAACTTCAGGCCCTTCATGTCGTCGACCGACTTGAGTTCCTTGCGGAACCAGCCTCCCATCTGGGCGCCGGTGTTGCCCGCCGCAAAGCCGATGCAGTTGTAGTTCTTCAGCAAGTCGTTGAGCAGCTCATGGCCGCCGCCGAAGCGAAGCCACGAATTCATCTGTCGGCTGTTGAGACCGAACGGCAGTGCGGTGCCGAAGGTCATCGCCGGGTCCTTGCCCCAGTAGTAGTACATCGCCGTGTTGCCCATCTCGACCGTGCCGTTCTGGACGGCGTCGAGCACCTGCAGGCCGGGGACGATCTCGCCGGAGGCGAAGGGCTGGATCTGGAACTTGTTGTCCGTGATTTCAGCGATGCGCTTGCCGAAGTGCTCGCAGCCGCCGTACAGAGTGTCGAGCGACTTTGGCCAGCTCGCTGCAAGCCGCCATTTGATCTCGGGCATGGATTGCGCGAGGGCCGGCGACGCGATCGTCGCAGCGGTGGCACCCACCGCGCCGACGCTGGCGGTACGAATGAATTTGCGCCTCGAGACTTTAGCCATTGCGTTCTCCTTGGGTGTTCCAACCGATTCGTCGGCTCCGAGAGCGCTGTTGCCTGCCGATACCTCCGCGCAGGCATTGGATAAGAGCCTACGCCCTTTCCCGTACTCCGAAAACCAGAGCAAGCCCTGCGGCGGACATCGCCCGAGGCTGAACGCGCCGCCGTCACCCGGGCACCCTCACCCCTGCCGCCACATCCAACCCACCCTGCCCACGCGCGCGCCCGGCCAGTGGTCGCTTGCGATTCGTTGCATCCGAACAGCCGCCCGCTCCGTACGTGCGTCCGCCGCACGGTTTGCCTCGTAGGTGGCGATTCGTGGACTGTGCCCGACGATGAACCGCCAAAGGCCCATCGATGTGCGCGCGCGCCTGAATGCCTGGCTTGCGCTCACCTGCGTCACCGTGTTCTGCGCCACCAGCGCTGCGCTGTACCGCCTGGAAATGAGCGCCGCCATGACACAGGTGCGGCGTGAGGCGCTGGTGCAGATGCAGATGGCGTTGGCGATGCGGCAGTACACCATCGAAGACGTGCGCCCGCTGCTGTCGGATCGGCCCGACGCGTTTCACTTGCCGGCCATCCCGGCCTATGCCTCGGTGCGTGCCATGGCGTTGATGCGGCAGTTCGGCAACCCGCAGGCGGACTACCAGGAGCTCGTGCTCGATCCCACCAACCCGGCCCATCGGGCCAGCGGGTGGCAGCTCGCGGTGATCCGGCAGTTCAACGACGATCCGCAGAGCACCGAATGGAGCCGCGTGCTGGAAACGCCGCGTGGCAGGCTGATGCAGATCGCGCGGCCGGTGCGGCCCACGCCCGACTGCCTCACCTGCCACGGGGCACCTACCGATGCGCCCGCGGCGATGCGTGCGCTCTACGGCGACCAGCACGGCTTCAACTGGAAGCTGGGCGCAGCCGTTGGCATCCAGCTGGTGACGGTGCCGGCCACCGACGCCATCGCAAATGCGCGTGCGGCCTGGTGGCGATACGTGGTGGCCAACATCGTGGCTCTCGCTGCGGTGTTCGTCGTGCTGAACCGGGTGCTGTCGCGCAACGTCATCGCGCCCATCGAACGACGCAGCACGGCGTTGCGGCGGCTCGCCGGCACCGACGCCCTCACCGGGGCTCTGAACCGCCGCAGCTTCGAGGGCCATGCGGCCGCTGTACTGGCACGTCGCGCAACCGATGCCACCGCACCGACGACCCTGGTGCTCATCGACATCGACCACTTCAAGCGCATCAACGACCGCCACGGTCACGACGGCGGAGACCGTGTGCTGAAGGAGTTTGCGCTCCGCCTGGCGCACCACTGCAGGCCCGGAGAGGGACCGTTTCGACTCGGCGGCGAGGAGTTTGCGGTGCTGCTGGCACACACCGCCATCGAAGCGGGGCTGCAGCGCGCCGAGGCTCTGCGCCAGGTGGTCGCGAGCTCTCCGTTCAACGGCATCGGCCCGTTGACCGCCAGCTTCGGTGTCGCCACGGTCCGCGGAGCCGAGACACTGGCCAGCGTGCTCAAGCGCGCCGATCGGGCCTTGTACCTGGCCAAGGAGCGCGGGCGCAATCGCGTGGCGGCGGATTCTTGGGCAACAGGCGTCGGGTTGCGATGACCCGCAGACGCGTCGTTGGTCGGCACTGATGCGCTTGGCGCGCTGCGGCAGCGTCAGCTTTGGCCGCTTGTGCAGGACTCCGTGTTGATTGAGACTGCACCCGATCCGCCCCGATCTCTCTCGGGGTGTCTGGTGCGTCAGGGGTCGGGAGCCCATGAGTACCCATCGAGCCTTGCTGCTGACCGACGTCGTCGACAGCACCCGCTTGTCGGTGCAGGTCGGCGATGCCGAAATGGCTCGCCTGTGGGCAGCTCATGATCGCGCCGCGCGCGACCTCCTCCCTCTGTGGCATGGGCGTGAGATCGACAAGACCGATGGCATGCTGCTGCTGTTCGACGCGGCCGATGACGCGGTGCGTTACGCGCTGGCATACCAGCAGGCCCTGAGTCAACTTGCTCCATCTCTCAGGGCGCGAGTGGGCGTGCATGTGGGCCCAGTGACGCTGCGTGAGAACACCGCATCCGACGTCTCAAGGGGCGCCAAGCCGGTCGAGGTCGAGGGCGTGGCCAAGGCGACCGCGGCGCGCGTGATGTCGGTGGCCCAGGGTGGTCAGATCCTGCTGTCGGCCGACGCGTGGCAAGCGCTGTGCGCCGATGGGCTCAACCTGCAGTCGCATGGACACTGGCGGCTCAAGGGTCTGGACGAGCCGATCGAGCTGTTCGAGGTCTGTCAGCACGCGGCTTTCTCTCCACCGCCCGACGCCGAGAAGGCCTATCGGGTTGTTTGGCAGGGCGATCTGTGGACACCGGCACGCGAAGTGCGCAACAGCCTCCCGGCTGAAGGTGACTCGTTCGTTGGCCGTTCCGCGGCACTGGCTGAGATCTCGCAACAGTTTCAGTCAGGCGCACGCTTGGTATCGATCCTGGGCATTGGCGGCACCGGCAAGACGCGCCTTGCCACTCGCTTCGGCCGATGCTGGCTCGGTGACTTTCCAGGCGGCGTCTGGTTCTGCGACCTGACGCCCGCACGCAGTGTCGCCGGCATTGCCAGTGCGGTGGCACAAGGACTCGACGTGCCGTTGGGCAAGGAAGACCCCGTGGTCCAGTTGGGTCACGCCATCGCGGGACGTGGCCCCTGCTTGGTGATCATCGACAACTTCGAGCAGGTGGCTCGGCATGCGGCGGAAACCTTGGGCCATTGGCTAGCCCGCGCCGAGCGGGCGCGATTCCTGGTCACCACGCGCGAAGTGCTGGGTGTTGCGGGCGAAGTCGTGCTCCCGCTCCTGCCCTTACCACCTGCGGACAGTGAATCACTGCTCGTGCAACGGATGCAGTCGGCGAAGCCGGACTACCAGGCAACCGCTGAGGACGAGTCGGCAATCAACCGATTGGTCACTTTGCTCGAGGGATTGCCGCTGGCGATCGAACTGGCAGCCGCACGGGTGCGGGTGATGCCGCCACGCACGATGCTGGTTCGAATGAGCGAGCGGTTCAAGCTGTTGACCTCGAGAGGCGGCCGGCACGACCGCCAGGCCACGTTGCGTGCGGCGTTGGATTGGTCGTGGGACCTCCTGAACCCGATCGAGAAAGCGACCCTGGCGCAGCTCTCGGTATTCGAGGGCGGCTTCACGCTCGAGGCCGCCGAGGGCGTGCTCGATCTGTCGGCATTCGACGGCGCCTCCTGGGCGGTCGACGCCGTGAACTCCCTGGTCGACAAGTCGTTCGTGCGCGCACGCAGTGGCGAGCGCTTCGACCTGCTCGTGAGTGTGCAGATCTACGCGGCCGAGCACCTGCATACTCAAGGGGCCTACGCAGGGAGCGGCCCGCAGGCAGTGAGCGCGGCGCAGGCGCGGCACGTTGCGTGGTTCGCCGGGCTCGGGCCAGCCCGCGCGGAGGAAGCTGCGTGCGCCGATCTGGACAACCTGGTGGCTGCATGCCGGCGCGCCATCTCGCTCAGCGATGGCGACAGCGCCGCCGGTGCGCTGGAGGGAGCATGGGCAGCGTTCTATCGACGTGGGCCCTACCTCGCTGCAGCCGAGCTCGCGCAATCGGTCTGCGCAATGCCCGGGCTGGGCGACCGGGCTGCAGGCCGTGCCCACTGTGTGCACAGTCGTGCGCTGCTTTTCAGCGGGCACCAGAAACCCGCGGCGGCATCGTGCGAACAGGCGCTGGTGCATGCACGCGCCGCCGGGGATCGCGCTTGTGAAGCACAGGTGCTGGAACAGATGAGTTCGGTACTGGAGAAGCAGGGGCGTTCGCACGAGGCCCACGCGCGCGACCTGGAGGCGCTGCGATTGGCCAACGACCTCCATGATCGATATCTCCAATGCACGGTTCTCAATGGCCTGGCCGGCACGGAGCTGAGCTTGGGCCGTATGGAAGAGGCGCTGGCGCATTTCGAACAGGCGCTCACCCTTGCGCGTGAGACGGGCGACCGGCGCATGCAAGGCAACATGGTCAGCAACCTCGCGGGCCTGCACGACGCGCTCGGTCACATCGATACGGCCATCGCCATGTTCGAGGAGGCCCTGCGCATCGCGCGCAGTGCCGGAGACCGCCGGCTCGAAGGTTCCACGCTGTGCAACTTGGGTTGGCACTACCTCATCGAGAACCGGCTGGACGACTCGACCACAGCATCGCAGCAAGCCCTGAGTCTCGCGCGCGATCTCGGTTTCGCGCGTCTGGAATGCATCGTGCGCTGCAACCTCGGCATCGTGCTGGAGCGTCAGGCCCGGATGAACGAAGCGCGGGAGCAGTTCGAAGGCGCGGTGCGCATGGCGCGCGAGCTCAATGAACCGCGCTACGAAGGACAGTTTCTCGGCTACCTGGGGTTGCTGCACGCGCGCGAGCGGCGGCCAGAGGAAGCCACGCGTTGCCTCGATGCGGGCGAGAGCCTACTGCGCTCGGTTTCAGACCGGCTCGGATTGGGCGTGCTGCTGACCGGCAAAGCAGAAGCCATGCATCTGACAGGCAAAGCCGCAGCTGCCTCGGTGTCGCTCGCCGAAGCGCAAGGCATCGCCATCGAGGTCGGCGCCGAGCCTGCTTCGGAGCTAGGCCTTGCAATAGCGCGCGTGGGGTCGCTGCTGCCCGGGACGGTCAGGGCGCCGCGCGCTCGTTGAGTCTCTGTCAACGCTTTCTACCGGCCTGCTGTTCGATGCGATCGAGTGTTGGGCGGATAGGGAGTTCAAGGCCCTCTTTACCTGCCCCAGGGCGCATCGCTGCGATCCTGTAGCGGGGGTCATAGAACGCATACCACCGACGCCAATGCTGTTGTACCAATCATCAGTTCTTGGGCTGACTCGCCAGCGGGGAGGCGGGCGCCGGGTTCACCACGCCGTAGTGATCGGCCATGCCAGCGCCGGGATTGCCGTAGCGCATCGGCCGCGGCCGCTCCGGCAGCATCGTTTCGTTCCAGGCCTCCCAATCGCGCTTCAGCCGTTCAAAGACATCTCTCGCCCGATCCTTGAGATTGGCCCTCTCGCGCGGGTCTCTGACCACATCGAAGAGAAACTCGTTGCCAGCGATGCGCAGATACTTCCAATTGCCGTCGCGGATGGCGCGCTGCGATCCGGAGTGATAGCGCCAGTACAACTTGCGCGGATGCGGCGCAGCATTGCCGGTCATAATCGGTCCCAGGTCCTCGCCATCGGATGGATAGACCGCGTCCGGCAAGGTGCCGGCGGCTGCCAGCAAGGTCGGCATCCAGTCCATCGTGGCAATGACCTGCTCGGAGGTGGATCCCGCTGCGATCCGTCCAGGCCAGCGCACGATCGACGGAACGCGAAGGCCGCCTTCGAGCAGTTCTTCCTTCATGCCGGAGAACGGCCAGGTATTGGAGAACCGCTCGCCGCCGTTGTCGCTGGTGAAGACGACGATGGTGTTGCTTGCGAGACCGTTCGCGTCGAGTGCCCGCAACACTCGGCCGACATTGGCGTCCAGGCTCTTCACCATGGCGGCATACGTTGCCTGCGACCCGCCGCTGCGGTGAAAGATGTCCCTGATACGCC
>DASTZF010000351.1:0-44689 GCA_035764445.1 Burkholderiaceae bacterium | reverse complement strand
CCTTCCTCGCGAAAGGTGTCGTCCAGCTTCGGATCGTGCACGATGCGGCGGTCGTGCAGATAGTCGGGCGTCGTGAACGGCAGGCGCGTCGACATCACGATGCTGACCACGCCACGATCCCGGCGCGCCACCATGTGCGAGGTCTCGTTCGACAGCGCACCGTCGACGACCAGCACGCGAAACTCGGCGGCGTCGCTGTCGTAGATCGATAGCCACGCGACGTCCGACCCGAGCAGGTTTCGCGCGCGCGCGACGATCGCCCTCAGCAGGCCCTGCAGGTCGAGGCGGCTCGACAGATCCTGCGCGGATTCGATCACCGCCAGCAGGCCGCGCTCGCGCTCCTGATGCAGCTCGAGCCGGTTGCGCACCGCCATCGCCATGCGCACCATCTCCACCAACGCCGGCTTGTCGGGGTCGTCTGGCGGCAATGCATCGACCAGCGCCAGCCGACGCGCGAACTCGTCGGCCGGCGCCCCCTGGTGCAGCAGTTCGACCAGATCGCGCACCACCTGCTCGTGGTGTTCGGCGTGCATGACGCGTCTCATCGCCGTGCGCGTCGCCGTCCGGTGCGCGCGGTGGATGGCATGCCGGCGTCAGCGCGCAGCGAAGCAGCCGACGGCAACATCGAAGCGGCCCTGGCGATGTGCGCGGATCACATTGGGTTGCCCGCGCGGACCAGCGAGACTCGCGCGCTGGCGGGCTCGCTCCGCGCGGTGCGGTGCCGGCCGACGAACCCTCACGCACGCTCGCATGTCGATCCTCGACTCTCTTCGTCCGGCTCCGAACCTGCGCGTCCTGGTCACCGCAGGTGCCGGCGGCGTCGGCGCTGCGATCGCGCGAGCGTTCCACGAGGCCGGATCGCGCGTGCACGTCTGCGACGTGGATCGCAGCGCGCTCGACCGGCTGACGGCCCGCGTACCAGGGATCACCGGCAGCATGGCCGACGCGTCCTTTCCTGCCGACGTCGACGGCGTGTTCGAAGACGTGCGCGGAGCGCTCGGCGGACTCGATGTGTTGATCAGCAACGCGGGCATCGCCGGTCCGATCGGGCCCATCGAAGCCATCGATGGCGGCTTCTGGGAACGCACGATCGCGGTCAATCTTAACAGTCAGTTCTACTTCGCGCGGCGCGCCGTGCCGCTGTTGAAGCAGTCACTGTCGGGTCCCTGCCTGATCGCAACGGGCTCGATGGCGGGATGCGCAGGCGTCGGCTTCCGCACGCTCTATGCGTCGAGCAATGGCGCCGTGGTCGGCTTGATGAAATCGCTGGCCATGGAACTGGGCCCGCACGGGATTCGCGTCAATGCGATCTTGCCTGGCGCGATCGGACGCGACCACACGCCGGCGGTGACCACGGCGCGCGCCGAGGGGCCTGGCACCGGCGTCGACGTCTTCCACGAGCAAGCACCGGGCGCGAGCGCGCAGCACCGTAGGATCAGCCTGAACGACATCGCGGCACTCGCACTGTTCCTCTGCTCACCGGCCGCGCGAAACCTGACCGGTCAGGCTGTCAGCATCCACCCCCATGCCGAGGACCTGTGAACTCCGCGCGAGCCGGTCGATCGGGAGGAGTGAGGTCAGCCTCAGGTCGCCTGTCGCAAGTCGACCTGCCGGGCGAGCGTGTCCGGCACCGGAACTCTGCAGATGTCGAGGATGTGGCACTGCCGGAGAAGGTCGGGCCCCGCAAGCGCTCTCAGCGTTCCCGCATGCGCGGTTCCAAGCATGGCTTGCGAGCACAGGTGGAATAGCTTCCTCAAGGTCGCGATTCCCAACGGCGCCGCGCAAGAAGTCCTTCCAGGTCATGGCGTACATCGTTGCTCGGCAACCTGAAGGCAGGCTGTGTAAAACGACCCTTGGTCCGGGTGACCCCCACCCCGGGTGTCCACTCGGGCTGCACGCAATGGTCCGAGGTTAAGTGCGAAATGTGAATATCGGTTGAACGTCGATGCAGCGTTTGTTCCACCGGCTGACCCCAGGGGCAAACTTGGTGTCGACCGGGGCGGACGTGTCCGACGACGCTTGCTTCCTGGCGCTGGTCAATCCAGAACTGCGATCGCAACCCCGGTGTGCCCAGGCTGTCCGAGCGGGATCGTCGGCCTTTGGTTTGACAGCCAGCCGACTAGTTGGTAGATTCTCTGCCCATGGGCTTCGATACCCGTTCGTCTTTGATCGATGTCGCCATCGGCCAGGTTCGCCGCCAGGGATATTCGGCGTTTTCGTACGCCGATCTCGCCGATGTGACTGGCCTTCGCAAGCCGTCGATCCATCACCACTTCCCCTCGAAGGAGGACCTGGGCGTCGCGATGGTAGCAACCTACGCGGAGCGCTTCTCCGAGGATCTCGCCCGGATCGATGCCGGGCAGGGCACTGCGATCGAGCGCCTGCGCGCCTATGCCCGCCTCTATCGCCAGGGGCTGGGTACCGAGCAAGGTTGCCTTTGCGGCATCCTGGCCTCCGAGGTGGCGGTTCTTCCACCGCGCGTCCAGGCGGGCGTTCGTCAGTTCTTCCAGCTGAATCTGCGCTGGCTCGAGCGGGTGCTGCGCGACGGCAGCGATCGGGGCCAGCTGGGCCGCCACGCCGAACCGCGCCGCGATGCCCGAACGGTTCTCGCGACGCTCCAGGGCGCAATGCTGGTCGCGCTTTCCATGCAGCAGCCCGCGTCATTCGATCACGCGGTGGACGGCCTTCTCGCGGGGCTGGCCGCTGCCCGTGCATGAGTTTTTTTTGCCTGCGTAACTACCAACTAGTCGGACGGATTATTGTCAATGTATGACATCTCACACCTCAAGCGCATCGGCCAGCTGGGCCAGCTCGCTCCCGAATCGATGGCTGGCTTCAAGGCACTCGACGAGGCGGCACTCGCCGCGGGGTCCATCCCCAAGAAATACAAGGAACTGATGGCGATCGCAGTCGCCCTCACGACGCAGTGCCCCTACTGCATCGAGGTGCACCGCAAGGCGGCGCGGGCGGCCGGCGCAACCGACACCGAGGTCGCCGAGACCGTGCTCGTCGCCACCGCGCTGCGAGCCGGGGCGGCGCTCACTCATGGCACCCATCTGTTCCCGACCTGAACTGCGACCACACGAAACATCGAAGGACAACCGACATGCTGAGGATCCATGAGTACAGAGGCTTTCCGAATCCCACACGGATTCGCATTGCGCTGGCCGAGAAGGGCCTGCTCGACAACACCGAATTCATCAACGTGAATGTGCTCGCAGGCGAGAACAGACGATCGGAGTTCCTGGCGAGGAATCCGACCGGTACCGTCCCGGTGCTCGAGCTCGAAGACGGCACGCACATCTCCGAGTGCACGGCCATCACCGAGTACCTCGACCACCTCACCGGCGAGCCGACGTTGACGGGCCAGGGCGCGCGAGAGCGAGCGATGATCCACATGATGCATCGTCGCGCCGAGGCAAACCTGCTCGATGCGGTGGCCACGTATTACCACCACGCGACGCCGGGCTTCGGCCCGGAGCTCGAGACGTACCAGAACCGTGAGTGGGGCGAGAAGTCCCGGGACAAGGCGGTCGCCACGATGCACTACCTCGATGAGGTGCTGGCCAATCAGCCCTATGTTGCGGGCGAGCGTTTCACGATGGCCGACATCACCGTGTTGGCTGGGCTCGCTTACGCGGACTACGCGAAGATCGACGTGCCGGCAGGTCTCACCAACCTGAGGAACTGGCGCGCCCGGACCATCCGCCGACCCAGCGTCGCAAACGCCTGACGACCACGACATGAAGCTGAACGCGGATTTCTCGCAGCGCGTCGTCGTGCATGCGGCAGGGCTTCCCTGGATACCGTCTCCGATGGCCGGTGTCGAGCGCCGCATGCTCGACCGCATCGGCGATGAAGTGGCGCGCGCAACCTCCATCGTTCGCTACGCTTCCGGGTCTCAGTTCTCGGCCCACACCCACGGGGGCGGAGAAGAGTTCTTCGTGCTCGCCGGCGTCTTCCAGGACGAGCACGGTGACTTCCCCGCGGGTTGCTACGTCCGCAACCCGCCGACCTCGTCCCATACGCCGCGATCGCTTCCCGGGTGCATGATCTTCGTGAAGCTGTGGCAATTCGACCCCGGCGACCGAACGCACGTGCGCATCGACACAGCCAAGATGCCGTATCTGCCCGATCCGCAGCGTGCGGCTGTGGAATTGATGCCCCTGTTCCAGGACGGGCGTGAAAGCGTCCGCCTGGAGCGTTGGGCACCCAACGCCGAGATCGATTTGGCGGCGACGGGCGGCATGGAACTGCTGGTCGTGGATGGTGGGTTCAGCGACGCAAGCGAAACCTTCGCGCCGCTGTCGTGGCTGCGGCTTCCACCCGGTGCGCGAGCGCGCGTGTCGGCCGGTGCGAGCGGTTGCCGTGTCTGGGTCAAGACGGGCCACCTCAACACGCCTGTTTGATCGAGGAGCGCGAGTCGGCCAGCGCATCGGTACGCCGCGCCGGCGCCAAAGCCTGGGGGGCGGAACGCGTGCGGCCGATGTCGTCCGCCGCCGCCACGCGACGCGCGCGTGGCGAACGGAGGAGGTGCGATGCTGTTCAAACAACTTTTCGAGCCGCTGTCGAGCACCTATACCTATGTCCTGGGCTGCGAGGAGACTGGCCAGGCGATCCTGATAGACCCGGTCGTCAACCGCATCGACCTGGACCTGCAGGTGCTGCGGGACTTGGGACTCACGCTTGCCTACACGCTGGACACCCACATCCATGCCGACCACGTCACGGCTGCGCTGCAGCTGAAAGAACGCGTCGGCAGCCGCATTGCCGCGCCCGCGATGGAGCGCCTGCCGTGCACCGACTTTGGCGTCATCGATGGGATACCGTGGCATGTGGGCAGCGCTCGCGTCGAGCCGATCCACACGCCCGGTCACACCGACGGGCACTTTGCCTATCGAGTGGGTGAGCGGCTATTCAGCGGCGATGCCTTGCTGATCGACGGCTGCGGTCGCACGGATCTTCAGAACGGCGACGCAGCGACCCTGTATCGCAGCGTGCGCGAGCGACTGTTCACCTTGCCCGACGACGTGCTCGTGTACCCGGCGCACGACTACCAACAGCGGCGGGTTTCCACCATCGGCCAGGAGCGGGCCCGCAATCCGCGCCTGGGTGGCAACCGCACCTTGGAAGAGTTCGTCTCATTGATGGCCCAGTTGAACCTGCCCTATCCCAAGTTCATCGACTACGCGGTCCCAGGGAATCGGCAGTGCGGTGTGTGTCCCAGCGAGCTTCCCGAGCCGTTGAGGGGTCACTGCGAGCGCATGAAGGCAAGCGTCCAAAGCCCAGTGCAATCCCGCTCCAGTTGAGCCGGCAGCGGGGCCGAGCAATCCGGAGCGTCGGACAAGTTTGACCGAGAGCCTGCCATGGCCTGAGCCTGGCAAGCCACGAAGAATGCGCTCCCGTTGTCTTGCGGAGCCCATCATGCATGTCACTTCTGTGAACGCGCCACCTCTGTCGGCCGTCCCGGGCCGAGCCCCGCGCGTCTTCGGACAGGCCTGACGGGAGGGCCCGCATGGTGGCGCCCGTTCGCGTGACGTTCGACTGCCTGGCTCGCGTCGGGTTGAAGGCTGTCGTTGCGATCGCGACAACGACCGCTGTGGCCAAGCCCCCCGTGGCAGTGCCGGCCGATCCACCGCAAGCCATCGCCAGCGCAGCGGTGGCGGTTCAAGGCGGCTCCAGCAGTACGGCGTACGAAGGGGTGGTCGAGGCAGTGCGCCAAACCACCGTGGCCGCGCAGGTGTCAGGCGCTGTGGTCGCGCTTCATGTGCGCGCCGGCGACAAGGTGCTCGGCGGACAAGTTCTGATGCGCATCGATGCGCGCGCTGCCAACCAGACTGCGGTGGCGGGAGCGGCGCAGGCGCGCGCCGCCCGCGCGGCGATGGAAGAGGCCACTCGCGACTTCGAGCGGCAGCAGCAACTGTTCGCGCAGGGCTTCATCAGTCAGGCGGCGCTCGACCGCGCGCATGCGCACTTCAAGACTGCGCAAGGCGAGGCATCCGCGCAATTGGCCAACGCCGAGGCGGCCAAGACGCAGTCCGACTTCTACATCGTCAAGGCTCCGTATGGTGGCGTCGTGGCCGGTGTGTCCGTGGTGCTGGGCGACATGGCCATGCCGGGGCGGCCGCTGTTGACGCTCTATGACCCGAGCGCGCTGCGCGTCACCGCAGCGATCCCGCAGACGGCAGCGGCACAGCTGCAGGCTCCGCTCACGCCACTGGCCGAGATTCCCGGTGCGGCGCCAGGCCCGATCAGGCCTGTCCACGTCCAGTTGCTGCCCACGGTCGACGCGACCAGCCACACGCTGGAGTTGCGCCTCGATCTGCCCGCCAACACGAACGCGGCGCCCGGCATGTTCGCGCGCGCGTCGCTGCCAAGTCCGGGCGCTGGGATGGCCGATGCCAGGCTTTTCGTGCCGTCGCAGGCGCTGGTGCGGCGCGCTGAGCTGGCAGCCGTGTATGTGATCGGCAGGGACGGCAGGCCCATGCTGCGCCAGGTGCGCCCCGGACGCAGCGTCGGCAGCCTGGTCGAGATCCTCAGCGGCGTGGCGGCCGGCGACCGTGTTGCGCTCGATCCGCAGTCGGCGGCGCGGATTCGCTGAGGCATTGTGAACGGCGAACGTCTGGGCCTGTCCGGGCGCATCGCCGCGTACTTCCAAGGCGCACAGCTGACTCCGCTGCTGGCCCTGGTCGTTCTGCTGCTGGGTGTTGTCGCCGTGCTGGTGACGCCGCGCGAGGAGGAGCCGCAGATCAACGTCACCATGGCCAACGTGTTCGTCCCCTTCCCGGGCGCGTCTGTGCGCGACGTCGAACAGATGGCGAGCACGCCGGCAGAGCAGGTGCTCAGCCAAATCACCGGTGTCGAGCATGTGATGTCGATCTCGAGACCTGGGGTGGCCGTGCTGACGGTGCAGTTCAAGGTGGGCGTGCCGCGGACCGAGGCGCTGGTGCGCCTGTACGACGTGGTCAATGCCCATGCGGCCTGGCTGCCGCGCGGCCTCGGCGTGGGCCAGCCGCTGATCAAGCCGATGGGCATCGACGACATACCGATCCTGGCGCTGACGCTGTACTCACGGGACGCGGCCGTCGGTCCGCAGGACTTGGAGCGGGTGGCGCACAGCCTGGAGACCGACCTCAAGCGCGTGCCGGGCACGCGCGAGGTGGTCACACTGGGAGGCCCCGGCCGCGCCGCTCTGGTGGAACTCGATCCGCAGCGCATGGCCAGCGCCGGCATCACCGTCGCCGAACTGCGCCAGGCGCTGCAGACCGCCAACATGGGCGCCCCGGTCGGCGAGCTGTTGGGCGGCAACCGCGCCGTGGCCGTCGACGCAGGTCCCTACCTGCGCGATGCCCAAGAGGTCGGCGAGCTCGTGGTCGGCGTGCGCAACGGCAAGCCCGTCTACCTGCAGGAGGTGGCCACGGTCCGTGAGGGTGCGCCGCCCGCAAAGCACTATGTGTGGCACGGCGTCGGTGGGGTCGAGCCGGCCGAGTACCCGGCCGTCACGATCCAGGTCTCCAAGAAGCCCGGTGAGAACGCGATTGGCGTGGCCAACAACGTGCTGCGGCGCGTCGCCGAGTTGCGCAACACCGTGATCCCACAGGGCGTGGAGGTGGTTCAGGGCCGTAACTACGGCATCACGGCCAACGACAAGGCCGTTGCACTGATCCAGAAGCTAGGGTTCGCCACCGCCTGCGTGGTGGCCCTGGTCTTCGTCACGCTGGGACGGCGCGAGGCGGCGATCGTCGGGGTTGCCGTGCTGCTGACGCTGGCGGGAACCTTGTTCGCCTCCTGGGCCTGGGGCTTCACGCTCAACAGGGTGTCCCTGTTCGCGCTGATCTTCTCGATCGGCATCCTGGTGGACGATGCCATCGTCGTGGTCGAGAACATCCATCGGCAGCAGCAGCTCCACCCGGAGTGCGCGCTCGTGCAGCTGATACCGCTCGCGGTGGACGAAGTGGGTGGCCCGACGGTACTGGCCACGTTAACGGTGATCGCGGCCTTGTTGCCGATGGCCTTCCTGACCGGCCTGATCGGGCCGTACATGAGTCCCATCCCGATCAACGCCGGCATGGGCATGCTGCTGTCGCTGGGCATCGCGTTCAGCGTCACACCCTGGCTGGCCCGGTGGTGGTTGCAGCCGGCAGCCGGCCATGGGCCGCACGGTGGCGGCAAGTTCGCCGCGTTGCTGCGTCGCTGGTTCGAGCGCGTGTTCACGCCGCTGCTGGACGATCGCAGCGGTCGGCGCAACCGAAGCCTGCTGGGTGCGAGCGTGGCGGTGCTGATTGCAACGGCTCTCGCCTTGCCCGCGATGGGCCTGGTGATCCTGAAGATGCTGCCGTTCGACAACAAGTCGGAGTTCCAGGTGGTGGTGGACATGCCGGCCGGCACGCCGCTGGAGCAGACGGCGGGCGTGCTGCATGAGCTCGGCGCCTACTTGGCCGCCACGCCCGAGGTGAGCCACTACCAGGCCTATGCGGGCACGGCTTCGCCGATCAACTTCAACGGCCTGATGCGCCAGTACTACCTGCGCGGCAGCGGCGAGGTGGGCGACCTGCAGGTAACGCTGCAGGACAAGGCACATCGCGCTGAGAAGAGCCACGCCATCGTCAAACGCCTGCGGCCCGGCCTGCAGGAGATCGGCCGGCGCATGGGCGCCAACGTCAAGCTGGTCGAAGTGCCACCCGGGCCACCGGTGCTTGCGCCGCTGGTGGCCGAGATCTATGGGCCCGAAGCGCAAGGCCGGCAGCAAGTGGCGCGCGCCGTGCGCAGCGTGCTGGAGGCGACGGCCGGCGTGGTGGACGTGGACGACAGCAGCATCGCCGCGGCGCCGCGCAAGCTGCTGCTGATCGACCGTCGCAAGGCGGCCCTGCTGGGCGTGCCGCAGGCGGACATCGTGAGCACCTTGCGCGCCGGCCTGGGCGGCGAGGATGCGGCCTACCTGCACGACGAGAGCAAAGTCCCTTCGCCGACGCTTCTGCAGCTGCCGGCCGAGCGTCACGGCGAGCTCGAGTCGCTGCTGCAGCTGCACGTGCGCGGTGGGGTCGGGCAGCTGGTGCCGATCCGCGAGCTGGTCACCGTCACCGACAGCGAGCGCGAGCAGCCCGTCTATCACAAGGACCTGCTGCCGGTGAACTTCGTCATCGGCGATGTCGCCGGCCACGTGGACAGCCCGCTCTACGGCATGTTCGCGGCGCGCGGTGACATCGCGTCCGTCAAGACGCCGGGCGGCGGCTCACCGGTCGAGTACTTCATCCGCCAGCCGAGCGACCCCTATCGCGACTACGCCCTCAAGTGGGATGGCGAATGGAAGATCACGTACGAAACCTTCCGCGACATGGGCATCACGTATGCGTTCGGCCTGGTCCTGATCTACCTGCTGGTGGTGGCGCAGTTCCGCTCGTACCTGATCCCGCTGATCATCATGGCGCCGATCCCGCTGACCGTGGTGGGCGTGATGCCGGGCCATGCCCTGCTCGGCGCGGAGTTCACCGCGACCAGCATGATCGGCATGATCGCTTTGGCGGGCATCATCGTGCGCAACTCGATCCTGCTGGTGGACTACATCAACCTCAAGCTGGCCGAAGGCGTGCCGCTGAGGGAAGCGGTGATTGCATCGGCGTCCACTCGCGCGCAGCCGATCCTGCTGACCGCGGTGGCCGCGATGCTCGGCGCCCTTTTCATCCTCGACGATCCGATCTTCAACGGCCTCGCCACCTCGCTGATCTTCGGCATTTCGATCAGCACCTTGCTGACCCTGGTGGTCATCCCGATGCTCTACTTCATGGCGATCCGGGGGCGACGCGGTGCCCTGCCTGCATCCGCCGCCAGGTCGCGGGAGGCACACCGAATTCGCGACGGAAGGCCCGACTGAAGTTGGCATCGCTTTCGTAGCCCACCTCTTCGGCGATGCTGGCCACGTTCAGCGAGCTGCGCCGCAGGTAGTTGGTTGCCAACGCCATTCGCCAGCGTCCGAGGTATTGCATCGGCGACTGGCCGACGAAATGCGTGAACCGCTCGGCCAGCACCGAGCGGGAGGCACCGACCTCTCGAGCCAGAGCATCCACCGTCCACGGGTGCGCCGGCTTCTCGTGCATCAGGGCCAGGCACTTGCCGACGGCCCGGTCGCGCAGGCCAGAGAGCCAGCCGGTGTGCTCGGGCGAGAGCTGCGCCGCATAACGGCGCAACGTTTCCACCACCATCACCTCGGACAGCTTGGCCAGCATGCCCGCGCCTCCGGGCCCGGGCGAGTTCGCCTCGTCCACGGCATGCTGCAGCGAGGCCTCGAGCCAGCGGGCCTGGTCCGCGCCGCGCAGGCTCACCGTGACCACCCGCGGCAGCGCCGCCAGGACAGGCTGGAACAGGTGGGCGTCGCACACCATGTAGCCGCAGACCACGCGCGTCGCTTCGCCGCCGCCACCGAAGTGCAGCACCTTGGGACGCTCGCGCAGGATCGCTTGAGCGTCCATCTGCTGCGGCTGCCCCCCGGCCGATGAAGCCATGGTGTGCGCATCGCCGTGCGGAAAGACGACCACATCACCGGCATTCAGACGCAGCGGCGCCAAGCCCTCCAGCGTGATCAGGCACGAGCCGTCCATCATGTAGTGATAGAGCAGCACGCGCTCGGCGCCCAGCCCCAACGTCCGCGCGAGCTTGGCCTCGGCCGGCGATTCGATGCACCAGGGTGCGGTGAAACGGGCGTTGAAAAAGATGGCGCCGTTGAGCTGCACCACCTTCAGAACTTCGGACAAGGCATCCATCCGGCGGATTTAAGCCCAATGCCACAGCCCAGGCAATCTCAGTCGCGACGTGCCATCACGCGGCGCTGCTCCGCATGCGGTCGGTGGTCTCGGCGGTGGTCCACAGCGCGTGGGCCATGAAGCGCCAGTTCACCAGCGCCGCCTGATAGCCGTCGCCTTCCTCGTTCTTGGCGCCGGCAGTGGCGTCGCGTACCAACGCGACCTCGAAGCCGTTCTCGATGAGGTCGCGCATGTGCGCCTCGACGCAGAGATTGCCCACCGGCCCGGCAACGATCACCTTTGCGATCCTGCGGCGGCGCAATTGCAGGACCAGGTCGTTGGTGGAGGAGCTGTAGGCCTTGTGCGGACTCGTGACGATCGTCTTGCCATCTTCGATGTAGGGCTTGTAGCGCTCGGGGAAATCGGCACCCGAACCCCGAAAACCGTCGAGGCTCAATGCGTTGATCCGATTGAGCAGGCCGATCTCGTGCGCGAGGTCTTCCAGCGGCGTGGCCGGCACCTCCCACGCGTGGTCGTGGGGGTAGTAGTAGTGGGGCGAGACAAAAACGAGGTAGCCAAACTGCTTGGCCGTACGCAGCAGCTTCTCGAGGTTGGCTGCCGTGTCGTTGGCCGCGAGGCTCTCCGCGATGAGCGGATAGGCGCCGCCATGCGGTGACAGGAAATCGTTCTGCATGTCGGTCAGCACGACGGCCGTATTGACTGGATCGATCGACATGCCGGCTGCGGGATGGGTGAACATCGTTGGGGTCCTTGGTGAAGGGGAGGGGAGCTGCGATGAGATGTGTATATGCACTATATAAGTGGCATCGGCGGACTCCAGGATCAAGTGCGGAGAGGCCACTCGGTGGTGATCGGTACTGCGCGGGCGATCAGTACTGCGACGTCAGGTCGCGCAGGTGCGAACGGACGGCTTGCCAGCGCTGCTCGCCGAAACGGGTGCAGACGTCCTGCTGGGCCCGTTCCCACAGCGGCATCGCCAGCGCGAGCCTCTGCTGGCCGGCCTTGGTGATGCGCACGAGCTTGCTGCGCCGCCAGCCCTCATCGCCCAGGTGCACCAACTCGGCGGACAGAAGCGGCTTCAGGTTCCTGGTGAGCGTGGTCCTGTCCATCGTCAGCCGTTTCGAGAGTTCGGCGATCGAGACGCTGTGGGCCGAATCCACCGCTGCGAGCACTGCGAGCTGAGACGCTTTGAGTCCGGTGTCACGCAACAGCGCGTCATACACGCGAGTGATGACTCGCGCCGTGGTCCTCAGCTGTGTGCAGATGCACGTGTCGAGCATTTCCATCGAGTGCCGCATCCATGTAGTGTATATGCACTACATGACCCTCTCGATCGAATGGATGATGCTCGGCCCGCTCGGGGGCCCGACGCCATCAGACCAGCGCCGACACCTCGACATCGCCGGTGCGCTGCGTGACGTTGACGCCAACGCTCTCGCGATAGCGCTGCAGCAGCAGGTCGACCTGCGCGTCGGCCACGCGCAGGCGCTCGATGCGCAGCCAGTCGACGAAGCCGGGCAGGCGCGGCGAGCGCAGTCGCAGCCGCCGCCGGCTGGCGTCGAACTCGAGCCCGAGGCAACCCGCGATCATGCCGAACGCGGCGGCGCTGGCCCACGCCTGCGGCGAACAGGCCACCGGATAACGTGTCGGCCCCTCGCCGTCGCGGCGCTGAAAGCCGCAATACAGTTCCGGCAGCCGGCTGCCCTCGAAGTGCTGCGTGCTGTCGAACGCCACGCGCAGCAGCGCGAGCGCGGCCTCGACCTGACCGTAGCGTGCGAGCCCCTCGCAGATCAGCGCGTTGTCGTGCGGCCAGACCGAGCCGTTGTGGTAGGACATCGGGTTGTAGTGCGCCTGCCCCGAGGCCAGCGTGCGCACGCCCCAACCCGAGAACATGTCACGCTCGAGCACGCGCCGCGCGATGCGCTCGGCGTGCTCGGGCGCCGCGATGCCGGCCCACAACGCGTGGCCGGCGTTGGACGAGGCGACGCGGCACGGCTGCTTGTCGCCGTCGAGCGCCAGCGCGTACAAGCCGATCTCGTCGCACCAGAAATGCTGCTGGAAGCGCCGCTTCAGCTCCTGTGCCTGTTCGATGCAACGCGCGGCCGTGGCCAAGTCCCCCAACGCTACCGCCAGCTCCGCAGCACCACGCTGCGCCGCGTAGACGTAGCCCTGCACTTCGCACAACGCGATCGGCGCCGGTGCCATGCGGCCGTCGGCGTGGAACACCGAATCCTGCGAGTCCTTCCACCCCTGCTGCACCAGGCCGTCGCCGCTGCGGCGCGCGTACTCGACGAAGCCGTCGCCGTCGCGGTCACCATCGCGCGCGATCCACTGCAGCGCCGCGCTCACGTGCGGCCACAACGTGCGAATGAACTCGAGATCGGCGGTGCGCCGCCAGTATGCGGCGGCCAGCACCACGAACAGTGGCGTCGCGTCAACCGAGCCGTAGTAGCGGCGAAACGGCACCTCGCGTGTGGCGGCCATCTCGCTGTTGCGCGCCTCGTGCAGGATCTTGCCCGGCTCGGCATCGGTGGCGGCGTCGTTCTCCGTGGCCTGCGTTGCGGCCAAGAAGGCAAGCACGCCGCGTGCGAGATCGGGGCGCAGCCACAGGCTCTGATAGGCGGTGAGCAGCGCGTCGCGGCCGAACGTGGTGCTGTACCAGGGCACCCCGGCGTATGGGAACGGACCGCTCGGCAGCGCGGTCGTGAGCATGTCGAGGTCGGATGCCGAGCGCTCGAGCCAGCGGTTCATCATCGGGTTGGAGCTCGCCACGCGGCAGCGGCCGCTGCGGCTGCGTTGCACGTGTGCTTCGTGGCGGTGCCAGGCATCGTCGTGGCTGATCGTCGCCGGTGCCGCCGCCTCCGGTGTCTCGCACGCGATCTGCCAGCGCAGGCTGCGCTGCTCGCCGGGCTGCAGCCGCAGCGCGAAGCGCGCGACCCCAGGCGCGGCGTCCAGGGCCGGCGTGTCGAAGGTGATCAGCGTGCGGCGGCGGCGCTCGTCCAGACCACGGTAGGCGAAGACCTGCGTCGTCGCGTCACCGGTCGGCTCGTCGCGCTGACCGCGCCGCGCGCGCGGCACGCCGCGCAGCTCGAACACATCGATGAAGTCGGCATCGACGCGCAGTTCGATCTGCAGCTCGATCGACGTGGTGCCATGGTGGGTGAAGCGCACCTGCTCGTGGCAGGCGCCATCCCACAGCAGTTTGCGGCGCAGCACGTGCACGCTGCCCTTGCGTGCCAGCACCCGCCCGTCGCGCTGCAGGTCGGGATTCATCAGCTCGACGATCAGCGCGCAGCCGTCCTCCTTGACCGCGGTGTTCAGGTGCAGCGGCCGCACGCCGTCGAGCAGCAGCTCCAGGTGCGACAGGAACCGCGTGTCCTGCGCGTACAGGCCCTGCTCGCCACCCTCCCACGGCAAGATATCGCCGAAGCGATCGAACAGCGCGAACAGGTCGTCGCGCTTGAGCGTCTGCAGCTGGCCCTCGACGCGCGCGCTGGTGGCCAGCACGTACCAGCGGCCCTCGACCTGGATGCGACTGAGCTCGTTCATGGACCGCCGGGGTCAGATCGGCGCCTTGGCCACCACCTGTTCGTGTGCGACGTGAGGCGGCATCGCCGCGCTCAGCGCGTCGTACACCGCGACATAGCGCTGTGCCATGCGGCTTGCCGTGAAGCGCGCCTCAAAGGCACGCCGGCAGGCGCGGCGATCGATGCGGTCGATGCGCCGCGCGGCCGCGATCGCTTGCTGCTGATCGTCGACGATGTAGCCGGTGACGCCATCGCGAACGATCTCGGGCACCGCACCGCAACGGTAAGCCACCACCGGCGTGCCGCACGCCATGGCCTCGATCAGCACCAGGCCGAACGGCTCGGGCCAGTCGATCGGGAACAGCAACGCCCGCGCCTGGCCGATGAAATCATCCTTGGCGACCTGATCGATCTCGCCGATGTGCTCGATCAGCGGATGATTCAGCAGCGGTCGGATGCGGCTGTCGAAATACGCCGCGTCGACGCGGTCGACCTTGGCCGCGATGCGCAGCCGCGTGCCGGTGGCGATCGCGATCTCGATCGCGCGATCGAGCCGCTTCTCCGGCGCGATGCGACCGACAAACGCGAAATAGTCGCTCGGCTTCTCGTGCAGGTGGTACAGGTTGTCGGGCAGGCCGTGGGGCACGGTGGCCACCCAGCGGCAGTCGGCCAGCGGCTTGCGCTGACCTTGCGAGATCGACACCAGCGGCTGCTCGCGGAAGTGCCGGTGCAGCGGCAACAGGTCCGGCAGGTCGAGCCGGCCGTGCAGCGTGGTCAGGCACGGTGTAGGACAGTGCCGCACCAGGGGGTAGTGCAGGAAGTCGACGTGGAAGTGGATGACGTCGAAGTCGCTCGCGCGCGCGAACACCTGGTCGAGCATCACGGTGTGCCACATCAGCCAGTCGGGCGGGTTCGGTTGTCGGCGCAGGCTGCGCGCGACCACCGGCACCAGTCGCGCGCGTGTGCTCGAGTCACCGCTGGCGAACAGCGTGACGTCGTGTCCG
Organism: Burkholderiaceae bacterium; assembly: GCA_035764445.1. GTDB lineage: Bacteria > Pseudomonadota > Gammaproteobacteria > Burkholderiales > Burkholderiaceae_C > JAEUPI01. Next base: position 29,401 of record DASTZF010000351.1, on the reverse strand, counting down.
AGGTCGATCAAAGCTTCGGTGAGGTACGACACGACGCGCTCGGTGCCGCCGTAGGTCAACGGCGGCACGCTCTCCATCAACGGAGCGACTTGGGCAATCTTCATCGCTATCAGTGAGCAAACGCTGTTCCCGCAGGCCGCGTCGCTCGTGCGAGCGGCCTGGTCACCGCATGCCCTGGGCGAGCGCGCGGCGCGCCGCTTGCGCGATGCGTGGCGCATCGATGCCGAAATGCGCGCGCAGAGCGGCTCGGGTGTCGCTGCGGCCGAAGCCGTCGGTGCCGAGCGTCACGTAGCGTCGACCCTCGGGGACGAAGGCGCGGATCTGCTCGGGCACCGCCCGCACGTAGTCGGTGGCGGCGACGAGCGGGCCGGCCCCTGCGAGCAGCTGGCTGGCGTACGAACCATCGCGTGCCAGCTCGCTCCAGCTGGTGACGCTCACCACCTCGCTCGCGATGTCCTGCGCCGCCAATGCTTCGGCCGCGCGAATCACCTCGGTCAGGATCGCGCCCGAACCGAGCAGCGTCACTTGCGGAGCGCCTGCGCCGTAGGTGGCAAACCGATAGCCGCCGCGCACCACGCCGTCGACCGCGCGTGGGGGCAGGTCGGGGTTGGCATAGTTTTCGTTCATCAGCGTGACGTAGTAGAAGACGTCGCGCTGCTCCACCAGCATCTCGCGCATGCCGCGGTCGACGATCACCGCCATCTCGCCGGCGAACGCCGGGTCGTAGGCCTTGCAGTTGGCGATCGTCGCGGCCACCAGGTGCGAGCTGCCGTCCTGGTGCTGCAAGCCCTCACCGCCGAGCGTGGTGCGACCAGACGTCGCACCGAGCAGGAAGCCGCGCGAGCGCTGGTCGGCCGCGGCCCAGATGGCGTCGCCCACGCGCTGGAAGCCGAACATCGAGTAGTAGATGTAGAACGGCATCATCGCCAGCCCGTGCACGCTGTAGCTGGTGGCTGCGGCCGTCCAGCTGGCGATCGCGCCCGCCTCGCTGATGCCCTCCTCTAGGATCTGCCCGTCCAGCGCCTCGCGGTACGACAGCACCGAGCCGATGTCCTCGGGCTCGTAGTGCTGGCCCACGCTGGAGTAGATGCCGACCTGCTTGAACAGGTTGGCCATCCCGAACGTGCGCGCCTCGTCGGCCACGATGGGCACGATGCGCGGGCCGAGCTGCTTGTCCTTCAGCAGGTTGCCCAGCATGCGCACGAAGGCCATCGTGGTGGACATCTCCTTGCCGGCCGCCTGCGTGGCGAAGGCGGCGTACGACGCGAGCTCGGGCACCGGTACCGCTGCGCACGTGGTCTGGCGCCTGGGCAGGTAGCCGCCGAGGTGCGCGCGCCGCTCGTGCAGGTAGCGCATCTCCGCGCTGTCCTGCGCAGGCTTGTAGAACGCGAGGCCCTTCACCTGCTCGTCGGTCAGCGGCAGATTGAAGCGGTTGCGGAACTCCAGCAGCGCCGTGTCGTCCAGCTTCTTCTGGCTGTGCGTCGCCATCCGTCCCTGGCCTGCTGTGCCCATGCCGTAGCCCTTCTTGGTGTGAGCCAGGATCACGGTGGGCTCGCCGCGATGCTGTGCCGCCGCCTGGTACGCGGCGTGGATCTTCACCAGGTCGTGTCCACCGCGCTTGAGGCGATCGATCTGCTCGTCGGTCATCCCTTGCACCAGGCGCGCCAGCTGCTCGTTCTGACCGAAGAAGGTGTCGCGGTTGAAGCGGCCATCCTTGGCCGCGAAGGTCTGCATCTGACCGTCGACCGTGTGTGCGAACGCGCGCACGAGGGCGCCTTCGGTGTCGCGTGCGAACAGGCCGTCCCAGTCGCTGCCCCACAGCAGCTTGATGACGTTCCAGCCCGCGCCGCTGAACAGCTTCTCCAGCTCGTCGATGATGCGGCCGTTGCCGCGCACCGGGCCGTCGAGGCGCTGCAGGTTGCAGTTGACCACCCAGACCAGGTTGTCGAGGCGTTCGCGCGAGGCGAGCGTGAGCGCGCTCATGCTCTCGGGCTCGTCCATCTCGCCATCGCCGAACACGCCCCACACCTTGCGGCCCTCGCAGTTCAGCAGGTTGCGATGCGTGAGGTAGCGCATGAAGCGCGCGTGGTAGATCGAGCTGATCGGTCCGATGCCCATCGATCCGGTGGGGAACTGCCAGAAGTCCGGCATCAGCCATGGATGCGGGTAGCTGGACAGGCCGCGCGCGCCCTGGCCGGGCGCGGTGATCTCCTGGCGATAGTGCGCGAGATCGTTCTCGGTCATGCGGCCTTCGAGGAAGGCACGCGCATAGACGCCCGGCGCGCTGTGCGGTTGAAAGAAGACGAGGTCACCGCCGTGCCGATCGATGCGCGCATGGAAGAAGTGGTTGAAGCCGACCTCGAACAGGTCGGCCGCGCTGGCGTACGACGCGATGTGACCGCCGAGCTCGCCATAGGCCGTGTTGGCCCGCACCACCATCGCGAGCGCGTTCCAGCGCATCAGCGATGCGAGCTTCTCCTCGATGGCCAGGTCGCCTGGAAAGGCCGGCTGCTGCTCCACCGGCACGCTGTTGACGTAGGGCGTGACCAGTTCGGGCGACCAGCCCACCTGCGGGCTGCGCGCCAGCACCGCGAGTTGGTCCAGGATGAACCGGCCTCGCTCGGCGCCGTGCGCGGCCACCAACGCGAGGAATGCCTCGCGCCACTCGGTGGTCTCGACCGGATCGATGTCGCCGCTGTCCGAGGTGAGGAAGCGATAGAGCCGATCATCTGACATCGCGCCACTGTATGCGACACGGCGCGACGTGGCGCCGCCGCCCTCGGATGCTCGGCGGGCCAGCGCTCGCCAAGAGGCCGCTGTGGCACCATCGTGGCGGTCCGGTTGCCGGAGCGCGCTTGCCCAATCGCAACCGCCTCGCCGATGCCGCACCACCATCGACGCCACGCGGTGACCGCGCCTTGAACCTGCACCGACTCGACCTCGTCTCGTTGTCCCTGTTCATGCAGGTCGCGCGCACCGGCAGCATCAGCCGCGGCGCCGAGCTCGCCCATCTGGCGATCGGCGCCGCCAGCAAGCGAATCTCCGACCTGGAGGATGCGGTCGGTGCCGGGCTCTTCGAGCGCCACTCGCGTGGCGTGACGCTCACCTTGGCCGGGCAGGCGCTGTATCGGCACGCGCAACGCATCCTGTCCGACGTCGACCAGCTCGCAGCCGACCTGTCGGACCACGCGTCGGGCATCGTCGGCATCGTCCGGCTGGTGGCCAACACATCGGCGGTGACGCAGTTCCTGCCCGGTGATCTGGCCGGCTTCATCGCCACGCACCCGGGCATCCGCATCGACATGGACGAGCTCAACAGCCGCGAGGTGGTGCTCGCGGTGGTCGACGGCCGCGCCGACATCGGCATCTTCGCCGAGCGCACGCCCAACTTCGGCTTGGAAACCGTGCCGTATCGGCGCGACCGCCTCGTGCTGGTGGTGCCGCTGTCGCACCCGCTCGCGCAGACGGCCGGCAGCGCGCCGATCGAGTTCGCCGCCGCGACCGAGTTCGACTTCGTCAGCCTGACCGAGGAGACGTCGCTGGCGCAACGGCTCGCGCAGGCGACCACCAACCTCGGGCGCCGCCTGCGGGTGCGCATTCACGTGCGCAGCTTCGACGCGATGTGCCAGATGGTCGCCGCAGGGCTCGGCATCGCGGTGTTGCCCGATGCCGCCGTGCAGCCGCACCTGCGGTCGATGGGGCTGAAGAAGATCGACATCCGCGACCCTTGGGTCGAACGAGAGCTGCTGATCGGCGTGCGGGACCTCAATGCGTTGCCGCGGCCGGTGCGCTCGCTGCTCGATCACCTCGTCGCCAAGCGGCCCGCGGCCTAGGTCCTGCGGGCACCGGGGCCCGCGCTCGCCGCCTGTCCGACCTAGCCCAAACGCGGGTTTCGCGATCCGCGAAAGCTGCGCTCTCCGATCGGTCATTCCGCCGCGGCGCGCGTCTTTCCAGAATGGCGTCCACACGAAGACCACAGGAGACAAGCCCCATGATGTTCACCCGTCGCCACGCCACCGTGCTGCTGGTCGCGCTGGCCGGTGCCAGTGGCTTCGCGCAGGACAAGTACCCGAGCAAGCCGGTGACGATCATCGTGCCGCAGGCCCCGGGCGGCGCCAACGACGCGATCGCACGCATCGTCGCGCAGAAACTCACCGAGCAGACCGGCCAGCAGTTCATCGTCGACAACCGGCCCGGCGCCGGCGGCAACCTCGGCACCGCGGCGGCGGCCAAGGCGAAGAACGACGGCTACACGCTGCTGCTGAACCTGAGCAGCGCGCACGTGATCAATCCGGCGCTGTACAAGAGCACCGGCTTCGACCCGGTGAAGGACTTCGAGCCGATCACCCTGGCGGCCACCGCCGGCTACGTCTTGGTGGCAAACAACAACTTCCCGCCCAAGAACGTGACCGAGCTGATCGCCGCCGCGAAGGCGCAGCCCGGCAAGATCACGATCGCATCGGCCGGCAACGGCACGCTGAACCATCTGATCGGCGAGATGCTCGGCAAGGCCGCCGGCATCGACATGCTGCACGTGCCGTACAAGGGCGCATCGGCCGCGGTGACCGACCTCGTCGGCGGCCAGGTGCAGGTGAGCGTGCAAAGCCTGCCGTCGTCGATCAGCTTCATCAAGAGCGGCAAGCTCAAGGTGCTGGGCGTCGTCAACGAGAAGCGCGTGTCGGCGCTGCCCGACGTGCCGACGATCGGCGAGACGATCAAGGGCTTCGGCTCGACGCCCTGGTACGGCCTGTTCGCGCCGGCCGGCACGCCGAAGGCGTTGATCGCGCAGCTGCAGGCCGAGGTCGCGAAGGCCGTCGATTCGGCCGACGCGAAGGACAAGCTCGCCACCGTCGGCTGCGAGCCGGCGAAGAGCTCACCCGAGCAACTCGCTGCGCTGGTCAAGGACGAGCTGCCCAAGTGGGCCAAGATCGTCAAGGACAGCGGCGCAACGGTGGACTGATTGAGGCCTCACGCACGCACAGGAGGATCGCGATGAGCCAGGTTGCCCTCGCTGCGCTCGCCGGCCTGAAGGTCGTCGAGATGGGACAGCTGATCGCCGGCCCCTTCGCCGGCAAGACGCTCGGCGAGTTCGGCGCCGACGTCACTAAGATCGAGCCGCCGGGCACCGGTGATCCGCTGCGCAACTGGCGACTGATCAAGGACGGCACCTCGGTGTGGTGGCAGGTGCAGTCGCGCAACAAGCGCTCGATCGCGCTCGACCTGCGCAGCAAGGAAGGTCAGGACATCGCGAAGAAGCTGATCGCTCAGGCCGACGTGCTGATCGAGAACTTCCGCCCCGGCACGCTCGAGGGCTGGGGCATGAGCTACGAGGAGCTCAGCCAGCTCAATCCCGGCCTGATCATGCTGCGCATCAGCGGCTACGGGCAGACCGGTCCGTATCGCGACCTGCCGGGCTTCGGCTCGATCGGCGAGGCGATGGGCGGGTTGCGCCACCTGACCGGCGAGCCCGGCCGCGTGCCTGTGCGCTGCGGCATCTCGATCGGCGACACGCTGGCTGCGCTGCACGGCACGGTCGGCGTGCTGACGGCGCTGTACCACCGCAAGGTCAACGGCGGCAAGGGCCAGGTGATCGACGTCGCGCTGCACGAGGCCGTGTTCAACGTGATGGAGAGCCTGATCCCCGAGTACAGCGCGTTCGGCGTCGTGCGCGAGCCGGCCGGGTCGGCGCTGCCGGGCATCGCGCCGTCCAACGCCTATCGCTGCAGTGACGGCGGCGTGGTGCTGATCGCCGGCAACGGCGACAGCATCTTCAAGCGCCTGATGAGCGCCATCGGCCGCGACGACCTCGGCAACGACCCGGCGCTGGCCGACAACGCCGGCCGCGTGAAGCGCGTCGACGAGCTCGATGCGGCGATCGAAGCGTGGACGCTGCAGCGGCCGTCGCAGCAGGTGCTCGCGGTGCTCGGCGAGGCGAAGGTGCCCGCCGGCCGCGTCTTCACCGCCAAGGACATCGCCGAGGATCCGCACTACCGCGCCCGCGAGATGGTGCTCAAGCAGACCACGCGCGAAGGCTACGAGGTCGACGTGCCCGGGGTCGTGCCCAAGCTGCTCGGCACGCCGGGGCGCATCCGTTCGTCGGCGCCGAAGCTCGGCGACGACACCGACGCGGTGCTCACCGAGATCGGCTTCTCCGGCAACGACATCGCCGCGCTGCGCGGCAAGAAGGTGGTGGCATGAGCGTTAGCAACATCTGGAACGGCGCGCGCCGCCACATCCACATGCACGAAGTCGGCCCGCGCGACGGCCTGCAGGTCGAGAAGCGCTTCGTCGACACCGCCGACAAGATCGCGCTCGTCGATGCGCTGTCGGACTCAGGGCTCGTGAAGATCGAGGTCACGTCGTTCGTGTCGCCGAAGGCGATTCCGCAGTTGCGCGACGCCGAGACGGTGCTGCGCGAGATCCGCCGTGTACCGGGCGTCGTTTACAGCGCGCTGGTGCCCAATCTGCGCGGCGCCGAGCGCGCGATCGAGTCGAAGGCCGACGAGCTGAACCTCGTGATGTCGGCCAGCGTCAGCCACAACCTGGCGAACCTGCGCATGACGCGCGAGCAGAGCTTCGCGGCGCTGTCGGAGACCGCCGCGGTCGCCAAGAAGGCGGGCGTCGCGGTCAACGTGTCGCTGTCGTGCAGCTTCGGCTGCCCGATGGAAGGCGACGTGCCCGAGGTCGAGGTGATCGACTGGTGCGCTCGCTACGTCGAGGAGATGGGCACCACCGGCGTCACGCTGTGCGACACCACCGGCATGGCCTATCCGACGCAGGTGGCGCGCTTGACGAGCGCGTTCCGCTACCGCTTCCCGAACACCGAGTTGACGCTGCACTTCCACAACACGCGTGGCATGGGGCTGGCCAACGTGCTGGCCGGCATCGACGCCGGCGCCGACCGCTTCGACGCGTCGTTCGGCGGCATCGGCGGCTGCCCGTACGCGCCGGGCGCGACCGGCAACGTCTGCAGCGAGGAAATCGTGCACGCGCTCGAGCTGATGGGCTACGACACCGGGGTCGACCTGGCACGCCTGATCGACGCGAGCAAGCGGCTGCCGGCGCTGATCGGCCACGACATTCCGAGCCAGCTGGTGAAGGCCGGGCGCCGCCTCGACCTGCACCGCCCACCCGCCGACTTCGACGCGATTCGCGAACGTGCGCTCGCGCGCGGCCATTGACACGAGGACTTCCAATGCAACGTGACTCACAACGTGTTCTTTCCCATCGACGCAGCCTGCTGGTCGGCGTCGCTGTCCTGGTCGTCGCTGCGACTTGCGGCACGGCCGCCGCGCAGAACGCCTATCCGACCAAGACCGTGACGCTGATCGTGCCGGCCGCCGCCGGTGGCACGACCGACATCGCGGCGCGCATGCTCGCCGAGCCGCTGGGCAAGGCACTCGGCCAGACCGTTATCGTCGACAACCGCGCCGGTGCGAGCGGCAACCTCGCCGCGGTCGCCGTCAAGCGGGCCGAGCCCGACGGCCACACGCTGCTGATGCAGTACTCGGGCTACCACGTGATCAGTCCGCACGTCAGCCGGCAGTCGCCGCAATGGGTGCCGGGCGACTTTCGCGCGGTCGCCAACGTGCTCAGCGCGCCGCAGGTCGTCGTCGTCCGCGAGGGTCTGCCGTTCAAGACGATGGCCGAGTTGATCACCTACGCGAAGGCCAATCCAGGCAAGCTGACCTACGCGTCGTCTGGCAACGGCTCGCTGCAGCACGCCACCGGCGCGATGCTCGAGCAGCAGGCCGGCATCACGCTGACGCACGTGCCGTACAAGGGCACCGGCCCAGCGCTGCAAGACCTGCTCGGGGCGCAGGTCGACATGACCTTCGGTACGCCGCCGCCGTTCATGCCGCACATCCAGACCGGCAAGCTGCGCGCGCTGGCTGTCACCGGCCAGAAGCGGCTGCCTTCGCTGCCCAACGTGCCGACGGCGGCGGAGGCGGGCCTGCCGAAGCTCGACGCGTCGTCGTGGTTCGGCGTGTTCGCGCCGGCGAAAACGCCGCAGCCGGTGATCGACCGGCTGAGCGCCGAGGTCGCGAAGATCGTCGAGAGCCCGGCGTTCCAGCAGCGCGCCGCCGAGCAGGGCGCACGCTCGGACTTCATGAACCCGGCCGCCTTCGCGGCCCTTGCGAAGACCGAGTCCGAGCGCTGGGCGCTGGTGGTCAAGGCGTCGAAGATCGAGGCCGACTGACGGCTCGATCAGTGCCTCATGGCCTGGGCGTCTCGCCCAGGCCATTTCCATTGGGCGCCCGCGCCGTGGCGGCGCATGCGTCGGACCGCGGTTGCGCCGCGGACCGTGGGCTGTGGCCACCCTGACATCCGCGGGCCATTGACTCCGTCCTACGATGCGGCGCTCACCAAGCACAAGAAAGGGTTGCCATGGACCTCCAAGCCATCCAAGTGTTCCTGACCACCACCGTCACCGAGCTCGGCATCAAGATCCTGGCCGCGATCGCGTTCTGGGTCGTCGGCCGCTGGCTGATCGGCCGTGTCATCGCGCTGATGAGCGCAGCGATGGGGCGCAACCACGTCGACGCGACGCTGACCAAGTACCTCGGCTCGATCGTCGCGATCACGCTGAACATCGCGCTGGTGCTCGGCATCCTGGGCTACTTCGGGATTCAGACCACGTCGTTCGCCGCGTTGCTGGCCGGCGCCGGCGTCGCGATCGGCGCCGCCTGGAGCGGCATGCTCGGCAACTTCGCGGCCGGCGCCTTCATGCTGATCCTGCGGCCGTTCAAGGTCGGCGACGCGGTCGAGGTGGCCGGTGTCAGCGGCACCGTGCACGAGCTCGGCCTCTTCGGCACCACCGTGATCACCGGCGACAACGTGATGACACTGGTCGGCAACAGCAAGGTCTTCTCCGGCACGGTGCAGAACTTCTCGGCGCTGCCGGTGCGGCGCGTCGATCGCACCGCGCAGCTCGCCGGCGGCGTCGACCCGCTCGACGCGATCGCGCGCCTGAAGGCGGCCCTGGTGAAGATTCCGAACGTCGCAGCCTCACCGGCACCGGAGGTCAGCCTGCTCGACCTCAACCTGGTGGGCCCGGTGATCGCGGTGCGGCCGTACACGAACAACGCTCACTACTGGCAGGTCTACAGCGACACCAACGAAGCGATCGGGCGCGTGGCGCGCGAGGCGGGCTGGCCGGCACCGATGCCGAGCCAGATCGTTCGCAGCGCGTGAGCAGGCCCGTGGCTGTGGTGCCGATGATCGCCTCCGGCACAGGTTGACGCGGTTCCTGCGCCGTTGCGCAACGGCGCGGCCGGGCCGCGTTCAGCCTGCGAACGTACAGTGCGCGCCATCGTTCGTCGCCGGAGCGGCCATGCGGTACACCAAAGTCCTCCTGGGCAGCGCGCTGTTCTTCGCAGGTCTGGCTTGCGGTGGTTACCTGTTCGACGAATCGATTCCGCGATCCTTTCTCGCGCTGGCCGACTGTGACGGCCGCTGCTACAAGCCGAGCGAGCTGGCCGGGCTCATCGCGTCGGCGGCCATCCTGCGCGCGCCCTTCGCCGTTCCGCGCGTGGCGATGGAATCGGACACCTGCGTGGCGATCCGCCATCCCAAGCCTGAGGCGCGCCTGCACTACGTGCTGTTTCCGAAGCACGACACCCGCAACATCACGACGATGACCGAGCAGGACTCGCCGTTCGTGCTCGGCTGCTTCGCGATGGCGCGCGAGCTGGTGGCGCGCGACAACATGCGTGGCTGGCGCCTCGTCACCAACGGCCCCGGACTGCAGGACGTGGCCTACCTGCACTTTCACCTGGTCGGGCACTGACGGCGGTCAGCTCGACGGCAGCGTCATCAGCGGCTCGCCCATGCGGATGCGTCGCCCCGGCTCGATGCCGCGGGCCAGCGCAAAGCCCGCCGGGGCGAACACGATGATCGTCGAGCCGTGCTCGAACCAGCCGATCTCGTCGCCCTTGGCCAGCGGCACATCGCACGCGATCTCGTTGGGCCCGCGATACCGAAGGTGAAAGCGCAGGTCGGGCCGATGCAGCCGCACGCTGGCCACCAGGATCGCGGCCACCGGCACCAGCGCGACGAGGTGACCGCCTCGCGACAGCCGCAGCCGGAGGGCCGCGCGCTCGTTGAGGCAGAACAAACGCGGCACGCGCTGCAGCGCCGCCGGATTGACGTTCCACGCGTCGCCGCTGATGTAGGTGATGTGCTCGATGCGCGCGTCGTGAGGCGCGTGGAAGCGGTGGTACATCGCCGACGTCAGGCGCAGCGTCGCATAGCTGCCGTCGCGCCACGGGGCGGCCGCGGCATCGCTGCCGAACAGCTGCGCGAGCGAGTAATCGAAGCCCTTGGCCTGCCACGCGCGCAGCCCGGCGAGCTGGCCGCAGGCGCCGACGATCGCGTCGCACGGGCTGGTCAGAACGCGCGCGTCGCCGTCGATCGGCCGCGCGCCGGGCTGGAGCTCGCGCGTGAAGCACGCGTGCAGGCTGCGAAAGCGCTGCACGCGGGCGTCGCGCAGATCGAGGTCGCTGAACAGCCGCCACACGGCGATCGACAGGCGGGTCAACAGCGGGCTCTCGATGTGGCTGTACCAGCCCATCAGGCGGGTGAGGGCAGCGCGCGGGATGCGATTGGTCAGCACGAAGTTTAGGGCTTCGATCTGCACCAGGCGCTGGGTCAGGATTCGGGGATTCACGGCTTTGTCAACTGTTGCGGCTATGAAGCGGACATGAACGAGACCTTCGTGCTCACCACCAGCGCGCTGGCTGCGCTGGCCGTCGCCGCGCCGTACGCCAGGGCGCGCCTGCAACTGTCATTGGCCAAGCATCCGTCGCTGACCGGCCACGCGCGCATGGCGCGGCGAGTGGCCGCCTGGGTGCCGGGCTACGCCTACGACGAGGCGGGCTTCTTCGGCTCCGACGGCGCACCCGACGACGTTCAGCAACGCCGGCGCGTCGCGCTGCAGCGTCTGCGCGACGACTTCGGGCACCGCTTCGCACGCTCGCTGCAGGCCACCGATGCCGTGCGGCCCGCCATCCCGGACCTGCAGTTCACCGGCGCCTATCGCGTGCCGTTCCAGTATTCGCGCTACCTGCGCGAGCAGCTGCGCGTGCCCGCGTTCGTGTGCGAGGCGGCGGGCGTGACGATCACCGACCTCGACGGCAACACGTTCTACGACCTCACCGGGTCGTATGGCGTCAACCTGTTCGGCGTCGACTTCTACAAGAAATGCATCGACGACGGCGCCGCCCGCGTGCGCGCGCTCGGGCCGGTGCTCGGCTCGTACCACCCGTGCGTGGCGTACAACGTGCAGCAAATGCGCCGCATCTCGGGCATGGACGAGGTGTCGTTCCACATGTCGGGCACCGAGGCGGTGATGCAGGCGGTGCGGCTGGCGCGCTATCACACCGGGCGCCGGCGGCTGGTGCGCTTTGCCGGCGCCTACCACGGCTGGTGGGACGACGTGCAGCCCGGTCCCGGCAACCCGCTGCCGGCTCGCGAGACCTACACGCTGCGCGAGATGGACGAGCGCACGCTCGACGTGCTGCGCTCGCGGCGCGACATCGCCTGCGTGCTGGTCAACCCGCTGCAGGCGCTGCACCCCAACAGCGCGGCACCCGGCGACTCGACCCTGCTCGACGGCAGCCGGCAGGCGCACTTCGACCGCACTGCGTACACGCGCTGGCTGCGCGAGCTGCGCAGCGTGTGCAGCGAGCGCGGCATCGCGCTGATCTTCGACGAGGTGTTCGTCGGCTTCCGGCTGGCGCCCGGCGGCGCGCAGGAATACTTCGGCGTGTCGGCCGATCTCGTCGCTTACGGCAAGACGGTGGCCGGCGGCCTGCCGATCGGCGTGGTCTGCGGCCGCTCGCGCTGGATGCGGCGCTTTCGCGACGACCGCCCGGCCGACATCTGCTTCGCGCGCGGCACCTTCAACTCGCACCCCTACGTGATGGGCGCGATGCAGGCGTTCCTCGAGCGCTTCGACGGCGAGCCGGTGCAGGCACTGTACCGAGGCCTCGACGAGACATGGAACGCGCGTGCCACGCTGTTCAACCACCGCATGGCCACCGAAGGTCTGCCGCTGCGCGCGTCGAACCTGTCGACCATCTGGACCATCGGCTACGACGTGCCGTCGCGCTACAACTGGATGCTGCAGTTCTACCTGCGTGCGCACGGGCTGGCGCTGAGCTGGGTCGGCACCGGCCGTCTGATCTTCAGCCTGAACTACGCGCAGGCCGATTTCGATGATGTGGTCGAGCGCTTCGTCGCCGCCGCGCGCGAGATGCAAGCCGACGGCTGGTGGTGGCATCACCCGCAGCAGACCAACCGCTCGATCCGCCGCGGCGTGCTGCGCGAGATGCTGGCACACCGGATGCAGACCAGCGGCTGACGCATCAACGCTTGTTCGGCTCGGGGTCGATCAGCTGGCCGCGCAGCAGGTACAGCGGCGATTTCCAGTACAGGCGGATGTCGTAGAACGGATCGGTCAGGATCTTCACCATCCACACCACGCCGGTCTGCAGATCGCGCAGCAGCGCCAGCTGCAGCACGCGCAGCACGATGCCGGCGACCGCCAGCGCCAGCCACAGCAGCCCGACGTCGTGCACGAAGCCCATCGGTCCCGAGCTGGGCTCGATCAGCCCGAACAGCGACGGCGACAGCCACAGCGCCGCCGGTGACAGCGCCCACGCCGACATCAGCACCACCTTGCGCCGCAGGTTGTAGCCGACCTTGATCGACTCCTTGTGCTCGTGGCTGACGTCGTTGGCGTGGTCGTAGCCCTTGGGCTCGAAGAAGAAGTGGCCCGCCTGTCGCGTGACCATCGAGACGCCCCAGCCGACCAGCGCGGCGATCGCCGGGTCGACGAACAGCATCGCGTAGGCGCAGACGAAGCTGATCGCGCTCACCAGGTGCAGCGATTGATTGATGCGGCTGCGGTGGTAGTAGCGGTGATCGTCCCAACGCTGCTCGGCCAGCGTCTGCAGAAATGAACCCATCGCGGCGCTCCTGTCGTGAAGTCCAACGACGGACGCGTCAGCGCCCGTGCCGCCGCGCATGCTGAGTGTGACGTGTGACGCGATGGTGACGTTGTTGCATCGCCTGTCATCGTCTTGTGACGTTGGCCTCGGACCATGCCGCGCCATGGATGCCAGCACGATCAACTCCGAGCTGTCGATGAGCGAACGCCTGCGCACGCCGCTGCGCGTGACGATCGTCAGCGAGACCTATCCGCCCGAGGTCAACGGCGTCGCGCTGACCTTGCAGCGCATGCTCGAAGGGCTGCGCGCGCGGCGCCACGTGGTGCAGCTGGTGCGCCTGCGGCAGCACGCCGACGATCTGCCGCAGCGCGCGCGCGGCTTTCACGAGGTGCTGCTGCGCGGCGTGCCTATCCCCTGCTACACGCATCTGCGCATGGGCATGCCGTGCGCGCGCTCGCTCGAACGACTGTGGGCGATGCAGCGCCCCGACGTCGTGCACATCGCCACCGAGGGGCCGCTCGGCTGGTCGGCACTGCGCGCCGCGCGCCGCCTCGGCGTGCCGGTGGTGTCGGACTTCCGCACCAACTTCCATGCCTACAGCGCGCACTACGGCATCGGCTGGCTGCACCGCGGCATCGTCGGCTACCTGCGCGGCTTCCACAACCGCACGCTGACCACGATGGTGCCGACGCCGGCGCTGCAGCGCGAGTTGGCGACTCAAGGTTTCGAGAACCTGCGCGTGGTGTCGCGCGGCGTCGACACCGTTCACCTGAGCCCGACCAAGCGCAACGCCGCGCTGCGTCGCCTGTGGGGCGCCGGCGACGACACCGTGGTCGTGCTGTGCGTGTCGCGGCTGGCAAGCGAGAAGAACATCGCGCTGTTGTGGCGCGCGTTCGACGCCATCCGCCGGCGCGGCATCGACGCGCAACTGGTGCTGGTCGGCGACGGCCCGCAGCGCCCTCAGCTGGAGTCGCTGTGCCGCGGCGCACACTTCGCGGGCGTGCGGCGCGGCGAGGACCTCGCCGCGCACTACGCGTCGGCCGATCTGTTCGCTTTTCCGAGCCTGACCGAGACCTTCGGCAACGTGGTGCCCGAGGCGATGGCCAGCGGCCTGCCGGTGGTCGCGTTCGACCACGCGGCGGCCGGCCAGCTGGTCCGCCACGGCGACAACGGCTGGCTCGCGGCGCCGCGCGAGCCGGTGCAATTCGTCGATCTCGCCGCGCACGCCGCCCGCGATCGCGCCACGTTGCAGGCGATGGGCAAGCGCGCGCGTGCCACCGCGCTGGCGCTCGACTGGCAACGGGTGATCGACGAGCTCGAGGCGGTGCTGCGGCGCGCCGCGGCGCACGCCGACGCGGCTCAGAGCCCGCTGTTGTTGCGACCCTTGAGCACCTGAGCCGCAGTGCCGAAGCGCTTGCGCCGTGGCGCGTTGCCGCGCAGGCTCCACGCGACCAGGGCCATTGCGGTGGCGATCAGCAGCCCGAAGGCCGTCATCAGCGGCACGATCGCCACTTCGAGCCGCACGGTCGCCGAATAGGCGGCCAGCAAGGCCAGCACGCTGACGTTCTCGTTGAAGCCTTGCACGGCGATCGAGCGGCCGGAGCTGAGCAACTGACAGCCGCGGTGCTGCAGCAACGCGTTCATCGGCACCATCAGCAGGCCACCGATCACGCCCACCACCATCAGCAGTGCGGTGGCGGTGACGGCGGACTCGACCCACGGGCCGCAGGCCACCAGCAGCCCCAGCAGCGGCCCGGCGAGCAGCACCCGCGGCGCGTTGAGCAAGCTCACGTGACGCCCGGCCATCGATGCGCCGGCGATCAGGCCCACCGCCACCGCGGCCTGCAGGTAGGCGGCGCCAGCCAGCGAGAGGCCGAGGCGATCGGTGGCCCAGCGCAGCACCGCGAACTGCAGCACCGCCGCGGCGCCCCAGAACAGCGTGGTGATCGCCAGCGACAGCCGGCCGCCCTGCGCGTCGGCCCATAGCGTGCGGTTGGCATGGTCGAATTCGCGCCACAGCACGACCGGATGGATCGCCGCCAGGCAGAGGCTTCGTTGCGCCGCGCTGCCCCCGCGCAGCCGCAGGTTGATCAGCGTCGATGTCGCGTACAGCGTCAGCACGACCGCAAAGCTCGGTGCCAGGCCGGCCATCTCATCGAGGCCGTGGCGCAAGGCCCACGCGTCGACGCCGAGCGCAGCCCGATGCGTGACGAAGGCATCGCTGACCAGGAAGCCGCCGGCGGCCGTGCCGAGCAGGACTGCGCCGACCACGCTGACCTCGATCCACGCATTGGCCGCGACCAGCCGCGACGGACCGACCCATTCGGTGATCAACCCATACTTGGCCGGAGCGTAAGCGGCGGCGCCGAAGCCGATGACCGCGAACGCCACCAGCGGATGCGCGCCCAGCGTGAGGGCGCACGCGCCGGCCAGCTTGACGCTGTTCATCCACACCATCAGCCGATGCTTGGTCACCGCGTCGGCCAGCGTGCCGACCAGCGGCGCGAGCGCGACGTACGAGACGATGAAGAAGAACTTCAGCAGCGGCGTCCACCACGCCGGTTGCCCGGTGCGCTGAAGCAGCGCGATGGCCACCACCAGCAACGCGTTGTCGGCCAATGCGGACATGAATTGCGTGGCGATCAGGCTGTGGAATCGCGGTGGCATGACGTGCGCGCAGGCTCTCCGAGGTGCGACCGCCGCGCATTCGACGACAGCCGCGTGGCAATGCGGTGACACGCCTGTGTCGCGGCGCCGACACGGGCCAGGTCGCTGTCACAGGCCTGTCGTGTGGCCCGGCAAAGATCGCGCCATGCGCCGCGACGACCGCGCCCTTCCGGAGTCCGCGGCCCCGCCGATCGCGGAGCCGGGCGCCAGCCATCGGGTGCGCACGGTGTGGATCTCCGACCTGCACCTCGGCACGCCGGGCTGCCGCGCCGAGGCACTGCTGCACTTCTTGCGCAGCGTCGACTGCGAGACGCTGTACCTGGTGGGCGACATCATCGACGGCTGGCAGCTGCGTCGGCAGTGGTACTGGCCGCAGGCCCACAACGACGTCGTGCAGAAGGTGTTGCGCAAGGCGCGCAAGGGCACGCGCGTGGTGTTCGTGCCGGGCAACCACGACGAGTTCGCGCGTCGCTATGTCGAGCACAACTTCGGCGGCGTCGACGTGGTCGATGATTGCATCCACCACACCGTCGACGGCCGCCAGCTGTGGGTGACGCACGGCGACCTGTTCGACGGCGTGGTGCAGCACGCGCGCTGGCTGGCGCTGCTGGGGGACAAGCTGTACGACGTGGCGCTCGAGCTGAACGGCCACTTCAACTCGCTGCGCGCGCGGCTCGGGCTGCCGTACTGGAGCCTGTCGCGCTACCTGAAGCTGCGCGTCAAGCGCGCAGTCAGCTTCATCTCCGACTTCGAATGCGCGCTGGCGCGCGAGGCGCGGCGGCGCGGCGTCGACGGTGTCGTCTGTGGGCACATTCACCATGCCGAGCTGCGCCAGATCGATGGCGTGCTGTATGCCAACGACGGCGACTGGGTCGAGAGCCTGACCGCGCTGGTCGAGCACTTCGACGGCCAGCTGCAGATCATCGACTGGTCGCAGCGCGACGGCGGCACCACCGAGCTCGAAGCGTTCGAAGCGCCGCTGGCGGTCACGGCGCGGCAGGCCGACTTGGCACCCGCCTAAGCGCGCGCGCCTGCGCCGCACCTTCCGCCCTTCCACGTTTGTGACAGCGGGACGACCCGTGCATCGCGCGCGGGCGCCTTCGCGCGCGCAATTCACCCCCTAGGCGAAACCCGCCGTTGCCTACCCGCGCGGTCGTAGCACGGCAAAATGACACCATCATGTCAGTCGATGTCACGTGGTGGTGGGCCGCACTCAGCGGTATCGGACTTTTCAACCTGACGGCCTGGTGGCTGAGCCGGCGGGCGCTCACCCGCCGCCAGGCCGCGCTGGCGGGTGACGAATACACGCTGCGACGCTGGCTGCTGGTGCTGTCGGCCGGCTACGTGATCGGTTGTGCGTACCGCTCCTTCATGCCGGTGTTCGACGTCCCGCGGCTGGTGATGGTCGACTCGTGGCTGGCCAGCGTGGTGATCGGCCGCTCGGTGGCCACCGTGGCCGAACTGTGCTTCGTCGCGCAATGGGCGCTGCTGCTGCGCGCATCGTCGCAGGCGACCGGCAGCGACTTCGGCGCGTCGGCGGCGCGCGTGATGGTGCCGCTGATCGTGGTGGCCGAGACATGTTCGTGGTACTCGGTACTGACCACCAGCAACCTCGGCCACGTGATCGAAGAGACGCTGTGGGGCCTGTGCGCGGCGCTGCTCGTGCTCAGCCTGGTCCACATCTGGCCGCGTTGCGTGCCGCGCATGCGGCCGCTGCTCGCGTTCTGGTGCGTCGCCGGCGTCGGCTACGTGATCTTCATGTTCGCGGTCGATGTGCCGATGTACTGGTCGCGCTGGCTCGCCGATGAGGCCAACGGGCGTCACTACCTGAGCCTGGCGCAGGGCTGGCTCGACGTCTCGAGCCGCTGGGTCGTCTCGCACCGCTGGGAAGACTGGAAGACCGAGGTGACGTGGATGACGCTGTACTTCAGCGTCGCCGTCTGGCTGAGCATCGCGCTCGTGCACGCGCCGCTGCCGAAGAGGCGCGCAGTCACCCTCTGAACCGCCGCTACGGGCCCGATCCCGCCGCGGCGGCGGCGTGCTCCAGCGTCCTCTTGGTCGGCGGCCAGCGCTGTGGCACCCTTGCGCCGCCCCGATCGATCACGGAGCCAGGATGAGCGCAACACCGGATTCCCGCAGTGCGGCCACCCGCGTGCCCTGGAGCTACGTCGTCCCGCTGGCGATCGGCGTCGTGCTGTGGTTCGTCCCGGCACCCGAAGGGCTGACGCCCAAGGCGTGGCACATGTTCGCGATCTTCGTGGCCACCATCGCCGGCATCATCGCCGCGCCGCTGCCGATGTCGGCGGTGGCGATCATCGGTGCCACGGTGGCCGCGCTGACCGACGTGGTGTCGATGGCCGACGTGGTGAAGTCCACCGGCACCGACCTGGTGTGGCTGATCCTGCTGTCGTTTTTCATCTCGCGCGGCGTCATCAAGAGCGGCCTCGGGCGCCGCGTGGCGCTGGGCTTCATGCGGCTGCTCGGCAAGCGCACGATCGGCCTCGGCTACGGGCTGGCGATCACCGAGCTGGTGGTGTCGCCGGCGATGCCGAGCATCACCGCGCGCGCAGGTGGCGTGCTGCTGCCGATCACGCGGGCGATCGCCGAAGTGCTCGACAGCCGGCCGGGCGACGAATCGCGCAGCAGGGTCGGCAACTATCTGATGCTGTGCGCGTTCCACGCCAACATCGTGACCGCCGGCATGTTCGTCACCGCGATGGCGGGCAATCCGTTGTCCGTCAAGCTGGCGGCCGATCAGGGTGTCAAGATCAGCTGGACCGATTGGGCGATCGCCGCGCTGGCGCCGGGGCTGCTGTGCCTGCTGCTGGTGCCGCTGGTGCTGCTTTGGATCGCACGCCCGACGATCCGCGTCACGCCCGACGCCACCGCGCTCGCGCAGCGCGAGCTCGACGCGATGGGGCCGGTGACGCGCAACGAGATCGTGATGGCACTGATCTTCTTCGGCCTGCTGGTGCTGTGGATCTTCGGCGAAGACGTCGGCATCGAGGCCTCGCTGGCCGCCGCGCTCGGCGTCACGCTGATGTTCGTGTCGCGCGTGCTGACCTGGCAGGACGCGCTCGAGGAGAAGTCGGCCTGGGACACGCTGATCTGGATCGGCCTGCTGATCATGCTGGCGGGCAAGCTCAACGAATACGGCATGGTCAAGTGGTTCGGCAACGAGTTCAGCACCCACCTGCAGGGCATTCCGCGGCTGACGATCTACATCCTGGTGGCGCTGATCTACTTCTACATCCACTATTTCTTCGCCAGCGCGACGGCGCACATCAGCGCGTTGTTCCCGCTGTCGCTGGCGCTGATGGTCGGCGGCGGCGTGCCCGCTTTCGTCGGTGCGATCGCGCTCGGCGCGCTGAGCAACCTCAACGGCTGCCTGACGCAGTACGGCATCGGCTCGGGGCCGGTGATGTTCGGCGCCGGCTACGTGACGCAGCCCGAGTGGTGGCGCGCCGGCTTCTTCATGAGCCTGGTCTATCTGCTGATCTGGCTGACGGTCGGGCCGCTGTGGTGGATGCTGCTCGGGTATGTGTGACCGGGGTCGGGCACACAGGATTGCCGTGGCGCACGCCGTGATCGGACGCTGATGTCGCGCGACGAAGTCGAGGTGGCTGCAGGCCTGCAGCGGCTGGCGTCGACGCTTGTCGGCGGCGGCGAACGCGTCGAAGCCGTGCAACGGCTCTCGGGCGGCGCCAGCAAGCAGACGTGGGCGTTTCGCGTCGCCGCGGCCGCCGGCAGCGTGCCGCTGGTGCTGCGCCGCGCCGCCACGGGCAGCGGCGAACGCACCAGGGCGACGTTGCGCCTCGAGGTCGAGGCACACCTGATCACCGCCGCCTTGAACGCCGGCGTGCCGGTGCCGCGCATCCACCACGTGCTGCGCCCGGCCGACGGGCTCGGCACCGGGTTCGTGATGCAACACCTCGACGGCGAGACGCTCGGGCGCCGCATCGTGCGCGATGCGCGCCTCGCGAGCGCGCGCGGCGTGCTGGCACGCCAGTGCGGGCAGGCGCTGGCGCGCATCCACGCGCTGAGCGCCGCCAGCCTGCCGCCGCTGCGGCGCGGTGGGCCGGCGGCGGAGCTTCAGAGCCAGATCGACCAGCACCGCGGCCACCGCACCGCGCGCCCGGTGTTCGAGCTCGCGATCCAGTGGCTGCGCCGCAACCAGCCTGCCGACGTGCCGACGCCGGTGCTCGTGCACGGCGACTTCCGCAACGGCAACCTGATGGTCGACGAGCGCGGCCTCGTCGGCGTGCTCGACTGGGAGCTCGCGCACCTCGGCGACCCGATGGAAGACCTCGGCTGGCTGTGCGTCAACGCGTGGCGCTTCGGCTGCAGCGAGCTACCGGTCGGTGGCTTCGGCACGCACGAGGATCTGTTCGCGGGTTACACGGCCGCCGGCGGGCAGATCGATCCGGCACGGGTCCACTATTGGCAGGTGCTGGGCACGCTGAAGTGGGGCGTGGTCTGCGAGACGATACTGCAGGCGTGGCTCGCGGGGCATGAGCGCGACGTCGAGAAGGCCGCGATCGGCCGCCGCGCGTCGGAATCCGAGATCGACCTGCTGGCGCTGCTGGCGCCGCGCTGAAATGGCCTGACATGCAAGACCGGCCGACCCCCGACGAGCTGCTCGAAGCGGTGGCCTCGTTCCTGCGCGACCACGTGATGCCCGCCAGCACCGGCACGGTGGCGTTCCATGCCCGCGTGGCCGCCAACGCGCTCGACATCGTGCGGCGCGAATTCGCGCTCGCGCCGGCGGCCGCGCAACGCGAGCAGGCGGCGCTGGTCGAGTTGCTCCAGGTGGACCCGAACACCGAGCTCGCGCAACTGAACCAGCTGCTGTGCGAGCGCATCGCCAGCGGCCAGTGCGGCCTCGACACGCCTGGGCTCGCCGACTGCCTGTGGCAGATCACGCTCGACAAGCTGGCGATCGACCAACCGAGCTACGACACCTACCTGCGAAGCCTGCGCCACGGCGCAGCCGACGACGAGGAACGCTGAGCCATGGACTTCAACCTGCCCGCCGATCTGACCGCCTACCTGCACGAGCTCGACGCATTCATCGAGCGCGAGATCGCGCCGCTGCAGGGGCAAGACGACAACCAGCGCTTCTTCGACCACCGCCGCGAATGGGCGCGCACCGACTTCGACAACCAGGGCCTGCCGCGTCCCGAGTGGGAGGCGCTGATGCGCGAGGCGCGCCGGCGCGCCGACCACGCAGGCCACCTGCGCTTCGCGCTGCCGCGTGAGTACGGGGGCCGCGACGGCAGCAACCTGTGGATGGCGGTGATCCGCGAGCACCTCGCGGCCAAGGGACTGGGGTTGCACAACGACCTGCAGACCGAGCATTCGATCGTCGCCAACCATCCGCTGGTGCTGGTGATGCGCGATTTCGGCACGCCGGCGCAGCGCGACGAATTCATTCCCGGCCTGCTCGACGAGAGCAAGCGCATGACATTCGGCCTCACCGAGCCCGAGCACGGCTCCGACGCCACGCACATGGAGACGCGCGCCGTGCGCGAGTCGCGCGACGGCCGCGCGGGCTGGCGCATCGACGGGCAAAAGATGTGGACCACCGGCATGCACACCGCGACGCACTGCCTGCTGTTCGCGCGCACCAGTGGCGCCGCCGGCGACGCGCGCGGCATCAGCGCGTTCGTGGTGCCGGCGCGCGCCGACGGCGTCACGATCGAGGAGTACCTCTGGACCTTCAACATGCCGACCGACCATCCGCGCGTCAGCTTCACGCGCGTGTGGGTCGACGACAGCGCACTGGTCGGATCACTCGACTTTGGGCTTGCCCTTGCGCAGCACTTCGTGCACGAGAACCGCATCCGCCAGGCGGCGTCGAGCCTCGGCGCGGCCGACTACTGCGTGCGCGAGAGCGTGGCCTACGCGCGCGAGCGCAAGCCGTTCGGCGAGGCGCTGGCGCGCAACCAGGGCATCCAGTTTCCGCTGGTGGAACTCGCCACGCAGATCGAGATGCTGCGGCTGCTGATCCGCAAGACCGCGTGGGAGATGGACCAGATGCCCAAGCCCGAGGTCGAGCGGCGACTGTCCGACAAGGTCTCGATGTGCAACTACTGGGCCAACCGGCTGTGCTGCGAGGCGGCCGATCGCGCGATGCAGGTGCACGGCGGTATCGGCTACTCGCGCCACAAGCCTTTCGAGCACATCTATCGCCACCACCGGCGCTACCGCATCACCGAAGGATCGGAGGAGATCCAGATGCGCAAGGTGGCGGGGCACCTGTTCGGCTACCTCGGCCGGTCGCGACCCGACGGCGAGCGCCCGCCGCCATCGGCGTCGACGGGTTGAAGCCCGGGGGCACCGATCGCGTCAGCCAGCGTGCGCGCGGGGCGCCTGCGGGGCGCCACCGCTGAACCATCGACCGCCAATGCGCGAGTCAGGGTAAGCAGACGCTGCCCTCGTAAGTGGCGGTCCCAGCGCCAGCAACGAACGTGCCGCTGACTCGCAACGATCCGGAGGCCGCAGCGAAATCACCGGTGCCTCCGATGATGATCTGCACGTCCGCGAGATCACCCTCGCCGAGGGTGCGGAAGGCGGCGGCGTTCTTGATCACCAGCGTGCCGCGCTTGCCGCCGAGCCGGGCGTCGGTGACGGTCGTGTCGCCGGTGACGAACACGACACCGGTGGTCGGAGTGTCGGCAGTGCTCTGCACGCTCGCCGCAGTGAAGCGCGCTTCGCCCTTCAGGTGGCCGATCAGATGCGCCACCGTGCACAAGTTGACGGGCGACCCGCAAGCCATTCCTGTGACTTGCGTTTCTTCCAGTGCGCCACGCACCGACCGGCAGTCGGCATGGGCCGCCGAGAACACAGCGCTGGTGGCGAAGACGACGACAGATGCCAGCGTGGGCTGGCCGATTGCGCACCTGAACATGATGCACCTCCTTCACAAGCGAGGACCTGTCCGGTTGGGCCACGACACGGGAAGACGGGTTGCCTGAGCGCGGGTGGCGACCATGTGTCGACTTGGTACTGGAGCGCCGCTGTGCCGACGGTGACCTGTCGCGGCTCGACGAGCTAGTTGCCGACCCTCTGGCACTCAACACCTAGGCCGGGATGTGCTCCGCTGCGACCGGGCTTCGCGTCGGTCGAGGCGGGTCCTGTCGCATCGGCGCATGGAAGTGCAGCGGCTGGCGCTCGACATCGAGTTGGCGATAGCAGTTGTCGGCGCGGATCTTGCGCAGCGTCGTCAGCGATGCTTCCATCGTGGCGAGCAGCCGCTGTGCATGGCGCGTGTCGCCTCCGCGCAATGCGGTGTCATGAATCAGGACGCGGAAGCGCTCGACGCGGCTGCTGCCTTCCGCGATGTGCCGTTCGATCGTGGCGCGACGGCTGTCCTCCCAGTTGAAGCTGGCTGGCATGGCACGTCCAAACTGCGAACCGCGCTGGAGCAGGGAGAAGTGGCGCAGAGTACGCCTCGCTTCTCGGCCACACAAGAGGGCGGCGTCTCAGAAATCGCAGGGACGAACCTGACCTCTGCGCAGCGAAGTCCCGCATCAAAGGCCGATGGCGCTTCGAGAAGCCGCGCGACGAGCGCGGGCACTCTTCTTGCCGCTCCGGCAGCGACGGCTCAGAGCATGAACTCCCGCAGCGGACCCGACCCCAGCCACGACGAGGTCGTGCAGGCGGTCTTGATGGCGGCCATTGCGCTCGCCCTCTTGGCCTTGCTGTGGTTTATTCCGTAAGGCGAACGCGCAACTCGCGTCGCCAGCAGCCCGGACCGGGGCTCCCACGTTGTGGTCGGCGTAGGCAAGCTCTACGCATCATGTCGCCTGCGCCGGCATCGTCGGGCTCACTGCGCGGTGCCAGCACCTTCGACGTAGCTGCCCGGCCGCTGCCGACGGATCAGCAGGTTTTTCACTGCCCACTGTGCCGCTGGGTCGAGCGTGGTGAGGTAGCGCACCTCGCCGCCGCTTTGCACGGCGATCGGCACGCCGCCTTCGAACAGCAGGCGGTTGCCGGGCAGCCGCGGAATCCTCTCGCCCGGCGTGATGATGCCGGCCAGGTTCAGCGGGTCGACGGCGGAGATCGACACCCGCTCATGTGCTGGGTGCCTGGCGATCTTGCGCAGCGCCGCTGCCGCCTCCGGCAGCGCGAACTGCTCGCCCGAGAACCCGCTGACGAAGCGGCCGCCGCGTACCTCGCCGCGCGCCTCGAGCCGGCGGTACACGTAGTGCAGGTCGCGCCAGGGCGGCAGGCCTGTGCCCTCACGCTCGAGCAGCTTGCGGAACACCACGCCGTAGCGGCGCAACAGCACGCGCGCGATGTGGTCGACGTGCGGCTCGGCCAGCGCGCCGGCGCAGTCGACCGGCGCTCGCGTGCGGCGGGTCAGCGACCAGCGTCCCGCGTCGTCGATCGGGTCATGGCCGGGATGGCGGCGCCGCAGCTTGTTGCGCCTGTCGGCGGGCATCACCAGTGCGCGCAGGCCGGCGAAGGTGTCGCAGGTCACGAGGCCTTGCGCCACCAACTCGGCCAGCGCCTGCTCGGTGGTCTCGCCGAGCAGGTTCACGTCGCGCTGCAGGTCACTGAAGAAGCTCGCGCCGTGCTCGCGCAGCGCCTGCAGCACCGCACGCGCCCTGCTCGACAGCGCCGGGCCGTCTTCGTTGCTCACGGCGCCGGCCGCGGCCTGCCAGTGCGGCAGCGCGTCGCGCTCGGCGAGCACGATCGGCGTGCCGCGGATCGGGCCGCTCTTCTGCGCGTCGGCGCCGTCGAAGGGTCGCCACCAGACGACGCGGCCGACCGCGCATAGCCGGTCGAGCATCGCCGGCTCGTAGTCGCGCACGCGCGCGGCGAGCAGATCGTCTTCCCACGCGGAGGCGGGCGCGGCGTGGCCTTCGAGCTGGCGCAGCACGTCGGCCAGCCCGCCTTCGCCCTCGCGGCGCTCGTCGCTGTCGGCCGTCACCAGCTGGTGCCAGCGGAACAGGAAGCGCATGAACTGCGCCGGCGGCACGCTCTGGATGTCGGCGCGCAACTTGTCGCGGGTGGCGCGGTGCATGCGTGCGAGCAGCCGGCGGTCGCACCACTCGTCGGCATCGGGGGCCGTGAACGCGCCGCGCATCGCGCTGCCGTCGGCCTCGAGCTGCAGCAGCGCGACCTGCATGTCGCCCGCGTCGAGACCAAGCGGCGCTGCCAGCGCGCCAGCGGTGACCGGCCCCAGCAGCTCGAGCCTGCCGCGCAGCAGCTCGCGCAGCGCGGCGTCGCGCTCAGGTCGATCGCCGCGCACCGCGGCGATCGGCGGCGCCATCGCTGCGTCGGGGAACACCGCAAGCAGTTCGTGCAGACGCTCGGCAGCGACGCGCACCGCGCGGCCGTTGCCAACGGTGATGCGCGTGGCGCGTCGCTGCTGCGCCAGCGATTCAACGTACTCCGGCAGCGCGATCTCGTCTGCGGCGAGGAAGCCGTGCACGCACAGCGCATCGTGCAACTCGTCGGCCGACGCGATCTCGGGCCACGCGTCCTCGCGCACCTGCGCGATCACTTGCGGGTCGAGCCGGCCGATGTCGTGCGCGGTCTGCAGGTCCATCAGCGCCTTGGTGGCGACCGCCTTCGTGCGCCGCTCCTCGGCCGCGACGTCGTCGAGGAAGGCGTACGGCCGCGCGTTGAGGATCGCGTGCGACAGCGGCGACGGCGACGCCAGGTCGCGCGCGACGATCTCGATCTCGCCGGCCTCGATGCGTTGCAGCAGCCGCACGAAGCCGTCGACATCCATCGTTTCGTGCAGGCAGTCGTGCAGCGTCTGCGTGACCAGCGGGTGGTCGGGGATCTCGCGCTCGCCGACCAGGTTCTCGGCGCAGGCCTGCTGTTCGGGGAACACCACGGTCAGCAGGTCCTGCGCGTCGGAGCGCTGGAACTGCGGCGGCACCTTGCGGCCGCCGTTCATGCGCCGCACCGCGAGCGACGCGGTAGCGTTCCAGCGCCAGCGGGTGCCGAACATCGGCGCGTCGAGCAGCGCCTGCACCAGCAGGTCGGGCGCGGTCGCGCTCTTCAGGTAGTGGCGCACCTCGTCGAGCGCGAAGCTGTGCGTCGGCCCGAGCGACAGCACGATGCTGTCTTCGAGCGCGCTGGCCTGCAGCTCGAAGTTGAACTTGCGGCACATGCGCTTGCGCAGGGTCAGGCCCCACGCGCGGTTGATGCGCGAGCCATACGGCGAGTGGATCACGAGGTGCATGTCGCCCACCTCGTCGAAGAAGCGCTCGAACACGATGCGCCGGGCGGTTGGCAGCACGCCGAGTGCCGCCTTCGAGGCGCCGAGGTACAGCGCCAGCTGCTGCGCGGCGGGCGGCGGCAGCGACAGGTCCTCGTGCAGCCAGCGCTCGCACGCCTCGACGCCGTCGTCGAGCACCGCGTCGGCCTGCGCGCTGAGGCGCGACACCGCGTCGCTGAGCTCGACGGTGCGGCCCAGGCTCTCGCCGAGCCAGAACGGCATCGACGGCGGCTGGCCCTTCGCGTCTTCGACCAGCACCTTGCCGGTCTCGACCTTGACGATGCGATACGACGCGTTGCCGAGCTGGAACACGTCGCCGGCCAGGCTCTCGAACGCGAAGTCTTCGTTCAGCGTGCCGACGCGGTGCTCCTCGGGCAGCAGCACGACGTCGTAGTCGAACTGGTCGGGGATCACGCCGGCGTTGGTCACCGCCGCCAGCCGCGCCCCGCGGCGCGCGCGCAGCACGCGGTTGACCGCGTCGAAGTGCAGGTAGGCGCCGCGGCGGCCGCGCCGCGTGGCGTAGCCGTCGGCGAGCATCTGCACCACCCGCTCGAACTCGGCGAGCGTCAGCCCGCGGTACGGCTCGGCGAGGCGGCAGTGCGCGTACAGCTCGTCGAGCGGCCAGTCGCGGCACGCCGCCTCGGCGATGATCTGCTGCGCCAGCGCGTCGAGCGGCTTGTCGGGCACGCCGATGCGATCGAGCTCGCCGCGGCGCACCGCGTCGAGGAGCGCCGCGCACTCGAGCAGGTCGTCGAGCGCGAGCGGAAACAGGCGCCCCTTCGGGATCGCGCCGATCGCGTGACCGGCGCGGCCGACGCGCTGCACGAACGCATTGATCGAGCGCGGCGAGCCGAGCTGGCACACGAGGTCGATGTCGCCGATGTCGATGCCCAATTCGAGCGAGCTCGTCGCCACCAGCGCCTTCAGCGCGCCGGACTTCAGGCGCTGCTCGGCGTCGAGCCGGTGCTCGCGCGCCAGGCTGCCGTGATGCGCGGTCACGTGCTCCTCGCCGATGCGCTCGGCCAGGTGGCGCGCCGCGCGCTCGGCGATGCGCCGCTGGTTGACGAAGATCAGCGTCGTGCGGTGCTGGGCGATCAGTTCGGCCAGGCGGTCGTACAGCTCGGCCCACACCTCGGTGGCCATCACGGCGGTCAGCGGCGAGCGGGGGATCTCGATCGCCAGATCGCGCTCGCGCACGTGGCCGGCGTCGATGATCTCGACGCTGTCGATGGCGCCCCCTTCGGCACTGCGTGCCTGTCCCCCCAAGGGGGAGCGCGCGCCCTGGGGGCGGCTCGGCGGCGCGCCACGCTCGCCGATCAGGAAGCGCGCCATCGCGTCGAGCGGCTTCACGGTGGCCGACAGGCCGATGCGCACCGGCGGGCGCTCGCACAGCGCCTCGAGCCGCTCGAGCGTGAGCGCCAGGTGCGCACCGCGCTTGACGCCGGCCACCGCATGCAGCTCGTCGACGATCAACGTCTGCACCGACTTCAGCATCGCGCGGCCCGACGCCGACGTGAGCAGGATGTAGAGCGACTCCGGCGTCGTCACCAGGATGTGCGGCGGCTCGCGACGCATGCGCTCGCGCTCTGCGGCCGGCGTGTCGCCGGTGCGCACCGCGTCGCGGATGCCGACGTCGGGCAGGCCCATCTCGACCAGCCGCTGGCGAATGCCGGCCAGCGGCTCCTGCAGGTTCCTGCGGATGTCGTTGGACAGTGCTTTCAGCGGCGACACGTACAGCACGTGCACCTGGTCGCTCAGGCCGCCGCGCGCGAGGCCTTCGACGACGAGGTCGTTGATCGCCGACAGGAATGCGGCCAGCGTCTTGCCCGAACCGGTGGGCGCGGCGATCAGCGTGTGGCGATGTTGCGCGGTGACGGCCCACGCGCGGCTCTGCACCTCGGTGGGCTGGCCGAAGCGCGCGGCGAGCCATCCGGAGACGGCGGGGTGGAATGGCATGGCGTATTGTCCACGGCACGAAAGGCACCGGGGGCTGCCATGTCACCACTGAAGCCGTTCCTGCGCTTGCTCAAGCGAAGGCAGCTGGTTGCGGCACTCGCGGCCAATGCCCTGTACAAGCCGTTCTACAAGCTGAGTTATCTGGCCGCGCTGAAGAGCAGCGGTTGGATGGATCGATTGGCCGCCGGACCGGTGTCGCTCGAGAGCCTGGCTGGCGCCGATGCGCCGAGCGCCAAGGCGCTCGAGGCGCTGACCGCATGGTTGCAAATGGGCTGCCGGTTGCGGCTGATCAGCCTGAAGGGCAGCGGCTACGTGCTCATCGGGCTGGCCAAGCGGCTCGCGCTGCCGGAGAACGATCCGATGCTGGCGTTGACGCAGGAAGTCGTCACGCTGCACCACCAGCTGATCACGCAGACGCCGGCCAAGCTGAGGGCGGGCGAACTGTGGGGGCTCGACAATCAGGACGCCGAGCTGACCGCGCGCTCGTCGCGTGCTCTCGAGGCCTTTGCGCTGGAGGGGCTCAACCGCTTCATTCCGAAGGAGGGCCCGTGTCGCTTGCTGGAGGTCGGCTGCGGCTCGGCGATCTACATTCGACACGCGGCGCTGCGCAACCCGGAGCTCAGCGCGCTCGGGCTCGAACTGCAGGACCGCGTGGCGCACGTGGCGCGGGCCAACATCGCACGCTGGCGGCTGCAGGACCGTGTCAGCATCGCGGTCGGTGACATCCGCGCGATGTCTGTCGAGCCGACGTACGATCTGGTCACTCTGTACAACAACATCTACTACTTCGCGGTCGACGAGCGCGTCGCGCTGCTGAGCCGAATCGGCAAGCTGCTCAAGCCGGGTGGCGCCGTGCTGCTGATCACCTGCTGCCAGGGCGGCAGCCTGGGCATCGAAGCGCTGAACCTCTGGGGCGCATCCAACGCGCACGGCGGTCGGTTGCCGAGCTCGGCCGAGATGCTCGAGCAACTGAAGCAGGCGGGCTACGCCAGCGTCGACATCATGCGCCTGATCCCCGGCGACAGCTTCTACGCGTTTCGGGCCAAGCGCTGAGCAGACCATCGGCCGCGCGCTCGCGGACCGGCGGTTCGTTCGACGCGGCGCCTCAGGGATGCCGCTTGCGCAGACCCTGCAGGGCTTCGAGCAGCAAGCGCACACGCGGCGGCATCAACCGCGACGATGGCATCACCGCGCTGATCGGCATCGCGGCCGGCCGGTGCGAGGTCATCACCTCGACCAGCGCGCCACTGGCCAGCTCGTCGCTGGCCATGTAGTCGGGAATCTGCGCCAGCCCGAGCCCGGCGACGGCAGCGGCGACCATGCCCTCGCCGTCGTTGACCAGCGCGCGCGGCTCGGGGTGCAACTCGACCTGGCGCCGCTCGGCGCGCAGCTGCCATGGGCGATTGCGCCCCGTGGTCGGCTGCCGAAAGATGATCGCCGCGTGGCACGCCAGGTCCTCGATGCGCCGTGGCGTGCCCTGTGCGTGCAGGTACTGCGGGCTGGCGACGACGATCAGCTGCTGCCAGTCGATGCGCCGCGCGATCAAGGTCGAATCGGGCAGCTGCGCGGCGCGGATCGCGAGGTC
>DASTZF010000350.1:0-2140 GCA_035764445.1 Burkholderiaceae bacterium | reverse complement strand
GTGTCCGGCAGCGGTGGTCCCTCCGCCGATGAGCTCGCGCACCGCGCGGCGTTCCGCGCTACGTACACCGCGAAGGACGTGCCACCCTTGCTGGGCCCGCCGCCGCCGCCTCCGCCGGACTTGTCCGCACTGCCGCCTGCGGTGGGCCGCCTGATGCGGGCCACTTTCATCTCGTTGGGCCATGTGTTCGGCAGCTCCGAGGCCGCCCATGAAGGCGCGGTGCTCTACGGGCTGGCCGCCAGCAAGGGCGTCTACGAGGGGCCGGCCCGCCGCGTGTCGGGCCCATCTCAGTTCGATCGCATCCAGCGCGGCGACGTGCTCGTCACCGAGTCGACCAGCGAAGCCTTCAACATCCTGCTTCCGCTGCTTGGCGGCATCGTCACCGACAACGGCGGGCTGCTGTCGCATGCGGCGATCGTGGCGCGCGAATACGGCATCCCCGGCGTCGTCGGCACGCGCGAGGCCACCGAGCGCATTGCCGATGGCATGCGAGTGCGGGTCGACGGCGACGCCGGCGAGGTGACGGTGATCGGGTGAAGCAGGTCGTCCCGTTCGCGAAAGCGCGCGAGACCGCGCAGTTCGGATCGAAGGCCGTGGGCCTGGGCGAGGCGGCCCGTCACGGCCTGGCCGTGCCGCCCGGCGTGGCGCTGTCGGGCGACCTGGTCGAGGCGGTCGCGGCCAACGACGCCAAGGCCATCGACAAGCTGGCAGCGGCGCTGCGCGGGCTGGCGCCACCCTTTGCCGTGCGCTCGTCTGCTGTCGACGAAGACGGAGCGATGGCCAGCTTTGCCGGCCAGCATCTAACCGTGCTGAATGTGCACAGCGCCGCCGACGTGCCGGAGGCGGTGCGCGAGGTCTGGTGGTCCGCGAACTCCGACTCCGCCATCACCTATCGCCAGCGGGTGGGCTTGTTCACGCGGCCGAGCGTGGGCGTCGTCGTCCAAGTGCTGCTCAACCCGGAGGTTGCCGGCGTGATGTTCACTGAGCATCCGGTCACCGGCGCCGACGAGCGGCTGATCGAGGCCAGCTGGGGCCTCGGCGAGGCCGTGGTGGCGGGGCTGGTCGTGCCCGATCACTTCCGCCTCGACCGCGCGGGCAACGTGCTGGAGCGCAAGCCCGGGCGCAAGCGCATCGCGATCCGGTCGCTGCCCAGCGGCGGCACCTACGAGCAGCCCGTGCCGCCTGCCCAGGTGACGCAGCTGTGCCTGAACGATGCGCAGATCGCGGCGCTGGCGCGGCTGGCCCTGCAGTGCGAGCGTGCCTACGGCCCGCGCCGCGACATCGAGTGGGCGATCCAGGGCGACGCGCTGTACCTGCTTCAGTGCCGCGCCGTCACAACGGGCGTCTCACGCAGCGAGACGCCACCGCCGCCAGCACGCGACGCAGTGGGCGCGCTGCAGCGCGTGCGCTTCTTCGCCGACCTGGACCGGCGCCAGGCCGAGCAGATCGCCCGGCTGCTGAAGGAGCGACGCTTCGCCAAGGGCGAGACGGTGATCCGGGAGGGCTCGGGCGCGGCAGCCTTCTTCATCATCGACACCGGCGAGGCCGCTGTGTCGAGCAAGGGCGTGCCGATCAATTCGCTCGGTCCGGGTGACCACTTCGGCGAGATCGCGCTGATCGACGGCGGACCCCGATCGGCTACCGTGGTGGCGACGACCGACCTGGTGTGCTACGGCCTGACGTATTGGGAGTTTCGGCCACTGGTGGAGCGCAGCGGCACGATTGCCTGGAGGCTATTGCAGGCGCTCGCCCGGCGCGTGCGTGCGGCCGAAGAAGGGCCGCGCGCGGCCCCGCCCAGCCCCGGAGGCTGAGGCGATTGTGTCCGCCGACACTGCCTGCATCACGCGTTCTTGCTTCTGGACTCCCGCGAAGCCAACGACCTGGTGACACAGACATCTCGCGACTTCTCAGTGGAGCTGCTCGACGGCTTGTTGTGCTGACACGGACGCGCGAACAAGGCGATTGACCGCTTTCCGCTGTTTAAATGGATGACCGCTCGTGGCCAATTCTGTTGAAGAACTCGTTTTGCGAGCGAGTTGAGAGGTAGGTGCGCTGGACGTTTGCGCATGTCACATGTCGCTTCGGCGGCGTCTCGAGTGCCCGAGGCCTTTCACGCCGGTGCTGCTACTGGGCCTTGCAG
>DASTZF010000349.1:0-2107 GCA_035764445.1 Burkholderiaceae bacterium | reverse complement strand
TGGCTGCGCGTAGCTTCACCGAGACCGACAACATTGGGCTCTGCTTGCGAAGAAGGCCGGTCAGTCGTGACAGCAGGCTCATGATGCCTAACGAGACTGTGCCAAAACCCTCGCGCGATCTGCAACGAGCGGCAATGATGGTGGATGGATCGAAATGAACTGCATGGCCATTGTTTGTCGTATCTTGGGCGCCTGATTGGACCCTGAGGCCGAGAAGGCCGTCAATCCACGTTTGTCGCTGCCCTGGTGGTTCGCTGCCGGGGTGTGGGGCTACCTCAATTTAGCCAGCTTCTCGATGTTGTGCACCAGGCAGTAGAGCTGCCACTGCGTACCCACCTTGGCCTTGCTCCTGAGCGTGAAGCGGCTCATGCGCTTGTGGTGCCGGATGTTGGCAAACACCGGCTCTACGGTCGCGATACGCTGGCTGTAGAGCTTTCGGCCCCGCGCGGAGTCGATTGCTTCGCGCATGCGCTGGCTGGGGTCGTCTGCCGAGCGTCGCCGAGGCTGGAAGCGTGCAAGCTGGCGTCCGCGAGTGGCCTTGGGATTGCGCAGGCACCTGTCACGCTGACGGCACGCGCCGCAGTCCTCCGCACGAGCCTCGTATCGCTCGAATCGATGCCCGCGCTGAGCATAGAGGCGGCCGTTGCTGGTGAGCATCTTGCCGGCCGGGCAGATGGCAGTGTGATCGTCGTTGAAGACGAAGTCGCCGGGCCTGTAGAGCTTGACGCAATGCACGGCAGTCTTGTCGTGCAGCACATCGCCACCGCTCTTGTGGTGCGCGTTGTCGATGCGCTCATCACGCTGGCGCATGCCGTTGTCGGCCACCATGGCCGCAATGCCGCGTTCGTGCAGCGCCTGGATGTTGGCGTCGCTGTGATATCCCGCGTCGGCCGTGATCAGCGTGTGCGGCTCGATGAGCGCGGCTGCCTTGTCGATCATCGGCAGCAGCATCGACTGCTCGGAGCCTGAGCCGATCACGTCGGCCGCCACGATGACCTGGTTGGCACTGTCCACCGCGGCCTGTGCCGCATAACCCTGGATCACGCCCTTGCTCGTGGCCATCTTGGCGCTGTCCGGATCGGTGACGTTGGTCTTGAGTTCCTGGCCCTTGTGGTTCAAGCGCTTGCCCTGAGTGGCTATGAACTCGCGCGTCTTGCGGGCCTCGCATTGCAGCTCGTCGATGCGCCGCTGGCGCTGTTCGTCCGAGTCCGGCGCGCCACGCTCGTCCTGCGCTCGGTGCAGTGCCATGATCTTGGCCGCGGCCTTCTCCAGACGGCCAGCCCGGTGCGCTAACTCGGCATGCGTGCCGCTGCGCTCCTTGCTGGCGTTGGCTGGCAGCTTGACGCCGTCGATCGCGAACATCGTCTTGCCGATCAGGCCGAGCCGATCACAGACCATCAGGACCTGCGCGAACAGCGACTGCACCTCGGTGCCCAGATCGCGCACGAACCGGGCGATGTGCGTGAAGCTCGGCCGACTGTGGCCGCTCAGCGCCATGAACAGCACGTTGTGCTCGCAGGCCTGTTCGATCCTGCGGCTGGAGATCAGGCCACGGCTGTAGGCCAGCAGCACGATCTTGAGCATCACGCGCGGGTCATAGGCACTGGCGCCGACCTCGTCGTTGTTGAAGCGAGCGTCCAGCGCGCTCAGGTCGAGCTCATGGTCCACTAGGTGATCAAGCGCGAACTCGAAGGTGCCGGGCTGGATCTGCTCGTGCAGCATCACCGGGATCAGCATGCCGCCTCGTTCGACCGGCTTGTAGCGCGCCATCGGTCACCTCGTCGTCTGCGAATCGATGCGACGGCGATGCAAGTACCGCGCCCGTCGCCAACGCGCCCGATGTTCAAGCGAGGGGGTTATTGCACAGTCTCAACGTTTGACATGAGCGGCATTCTTGCCGGCGCGAAGCGGCGGCAAGAACGGGAACTTGCACCGCTTTAGTTGACACACGGTTGCAGGCCCAGCCGCTGCTCGAAGGCGACGGGAGGGAGGTAGCGCAGCGCCGAGTGCAGCCGCTGCTGGTTGTAGAACGCGATGTAGCTGGTCAAGGCGCGTCGCAGTTGATCGTCGTCGGCGAAGACCTTGCCGTACAACTCCTCGGCCTTCA
>DASTZF010000348.1:0-35994 GCA_035764445.1 Burkholderiaceae bacterium | reverse complement strand
GTGGCGAAGGTGACGGTGAGGCCGCGCACGTCGAGCAGTGCAGTCACTTCAGCAACTCCGGCGCGCGCTTGGTGCAAGCACATGCCATGCTTGAGCGCGCAAAGCCGCGCGCGGGTATGCAGCGGCGCTCATGATGCGGCGCCGCACACCCACCCACGGCTTTGCCTGCAGCATCGAGGCGCGAGGAGCGGAGCCGCCCTCGAGGCGCGAGCAGCGCAGGGGACCCCGGCCCGCAGGGCTGAGGCGCAGATCGGCTGAGCACCCGAGCCGGCCCACCCGCAGCCTTGCCAGCTCGAGCCATCGCAAGCAGCGAACCCTCACGACCGCCTCATCTTCGGGTCCAGCGCGTCGCGCAACCCATCGCCAGCGAGATTGATCGACACCACGGTGACCAGGATCGCGAGCCCCGGCAAGGTCACCAGCCATGGATCGCTGCGGATGAATTCGCGCGCATCGGCGAGCATCGTGCCCCATTCGGCCGCAGGCGGCTGTGCACCGAGACCGAGGAAGCCCAGGGCAGCCGCTTCGAGGATCGCATCGCTGACGCCCAACGCCGCCTGCACGATCAGCGGCGCCAGGCAGTTCGGCAGCACGGTGGTGAACATCAGCCGCCACGGCCCGACACCGGCGACGCGCGCGGCGGTGACGTAGTCCTTGCCGAGCTCGGCCAGTGCAGCGGCGCGCAGCAGGCGCACGTAACGCGGCAGATAGACGATCGTCACCGCGACGATCGTGTTGGCGAGGCTCGGCCCCAGCACCGCGACGATCAAAATCGCGAGCACCAGGCTCGGCACCGCCATGATCAGGTCCATCACGCGCGTGATCGCCACGTCGACCGCGTGGCCCAGCGACACGCAGGCCAGTCCGAGCAGGCCACCGATCACGAACGACACCCCCATCACCGACAGCCCGATGAACAGCGAGATGCGCGCGCCATGAATCAGGCGCGACAGCATGTCGCGGCCGAGGCTGTCGGTGCCGAGGATGAAACGCATCGAACCGCCGTCGGCCCACGCGGGTGTGGCGCGCACGGCATCGCGGAACTGCTCGTTCGGCGAATACGGCGCGATGACGTCGGCGAAGATCGCCAGCAGCACCACGATCGCGACCACCGCCAGCCCCATCACGGCGCCGCGGTTCTCCCTGAACGCGCTCCCGAACGCGCGCGCGGGCGACGGCGGCGCGGGGCCGAGCAACTCGGGCGGTGCCGCGATCACTTCTCGCGCAACGACAACCGCGGGCTCGAGCTCAGGCATGGCGAATTCGCGGGTTGATCAGCCCGTACGTCAGATCGACCACCAGATTGACGACGATCACGATGGTCGAGATCAGCATCACGCCGCCTTGCAGCGCAGGGTAGTCGCGGCGCGCGATCGACTCGATCAACCACTTGCCGACGCCCGGCCACGAGAAGATCGTCTCGGTCAGCACCGCGCCGGCCATCAGCGTGCCGACCTGCAGACCGATGATCGTGACCACCGGAATCAGCGCGTTGCGCAGGCTGTGCAGTCCGATCACGCGCCACGGCGGCAGGCCCTTGGCGCGCGCGGTGCGCACATAGTCCTCGCCGAGTACCTCGAGCATCGACGAGCGCGTCATGCGCGCAATCACCGCCAGCGGGATCGTGCCGAGCACGATCGCCGGCAGCACCAGGTGATGCAACGCATCCCTGAAGGCGCCCTGCTGCCCCGACAGCCAGGCGTCGATCGTCATGAAGCCGGTGACCGGCTCGAAGTAGTACTTGATCAGGTCGATGCGGCCCGAAACCGGTGTCAGCCCCCAGCGCTCGCCGACGAACATGATCAGCAGCAGGCCCCACCAGAAGATCGGCATCGAGTAGCCGGTGACGGACACGCCCATCAGCGCCTGGTCGTAGAAGCTGCCGCGCCGCGCGGCGGCGATGGCGCCGGCCGGCAGCCCGATCACGGTGGCGAACAACATGGCCGCAGCGGCGAGCTCGATGGTCGCCGGGAACAGCGCCAGGAACTCGGTCAGCACCTTCTGGTTGGTGGCCAGCGACATGCCGAAGTCGCCGTGCAGCAGCTGCCACATGTAGTCGAGGAACTGCTTCCACACCGGCTGGTCGAGGCCGAGCTCGTGACGGAACTGCGCCAGCCGCTCCGGCGAGATGCCGCGCTCGCCGACGCGCACCTCGACCGGATCGCCCGGCACCAGCCGGATCGCGACGAAGGTGACGAACATCAGCGCGACGAAGGTCGGGATCGTCAGCGCGAGGCGGCGCAGCAGGTAGCGCAGCATGGCGTCGGAGCGGCGGCGTCAAAGCAATCGGCGCGCGCTTGCGAAGGATCGCAACACGCGCGCCGACGGTCGATGCACGACAGGCCGCAGGCTACTTCACATCGACGCCGTTGAACTGGTGGGCACCGAACGGGCTCTGCTTGAACCCGGTGACCTCCTTGCGCATCACCTCGTAGACCACCGAGTGCGCGATCTTCATGTCGGGTGCGTCGTCCTTCTCGATCGCCTGCATCTCGCTGTACAGCTTGCTGCGCTCCTTCTGGTCGGTCAGCGTGCGCGCCTTGTCGAGGCGTTCGTCGAACGACTTGTTGCACCACTTCGACAGGTTCTGCCCGCCGGGGCGGGCCGCCGCGCAGCCGCGCAGGAAGAAGAAGTTGTCGGGGTCGCCGTTGTCGCCGGTCCAGCCGAGCATGCCGGTGATGTGCTCGCCCTGCTGCATGCGCTTGCGGTACTCGCCCCACTCGTAGGTCACCAGCTTGGCGTTGACGCCGATCTTCGCCAGGTCGGCCTGCATCATCTCGGCGATGCGCTTGGCGTTCGGGTTGTACGGTCGCTGCACCGGCATGTACCAGAGGTCGATCTCCAGCGGCGCCTTGACGCCGGCCTTGGCCAGCAGGTCCTTGGCCTTGGCGACGTCGTAGGGATAGTCCTTCACCGAGTCGTTGTACGACCACAGCGTGGGCGGGATCAGGTTCTTCGCGGCCTGCCCGGCGCCGAGGTAGACGTCCTTGATGATCGCCGCCTTGTCGATCGCCATGCTGAAGGCCTGGCGGACCTCCTTCTTGTCGAACGGCGCCTTCTGCGTGTTGAAGGACCAGTACGCGATGTTCAGGCCCGGCTGGTTGATCACCGTCAGGCTCGCGTCCTTCTGCATCTCGGGCAGGTCGGCCGGGCGCGGCGCGATCACGAAGTGGCACTCGCCGGCCTTGAGCTTGCTGTAGCGCGCCGTGGGGTCGGGCGTGATCGCGAAGACGAGGTCGTCGACCAGCGCCTTCTCGCCCCAGTAGCCCTTGTTGGCCTTGTAGCGGATCACCGCGTCTTTCTGGTAGGTGACGAAGCTGAACGGCCCGGTGCCGACCGGGAACTGGTCGAACTGCTCCTTTTTGTTGGCCTTGGACAGGAACTCGGCGTATTCCGCGCTGTGGATCGACGCGAAGTCCATCGCCAGGTTGGCGAGGAACGGCGCGTTCGGCTCCTTCAATTTCATGCGCACCGTGTTGGCATCGACCTTCTCGATCGCCTCGAGCAGCTTGGGCATGTCCATGTCGGCGAAGTAGTCGTACTTGCCGCCGGACACCTTGGCATACGGATGGTCAGGCTTCCACTGCCGCTCGAACGAGAACAGCACGTCGTCGGCGTTGAAGTCGCGGGTCGGCGTGAAGCCGTTGACGCCGCCGTGGAACTTGACGCCCTTGCGCAGCTTGAAGGTGATCGTCTTGCCGCCGTCGCTGACCTGCCAGCTCTCGGCCAGGCCGGGCTCGACGTTGGTGCTGCCGCGGGCGAACTCCGTCAGCTTGTCGTACACGGGGCGCGCGGCGTCGAAGCTGGTGCCGGTGGTGTTGAGCGCCGGCGTGAAATTCTCCGGCGACCCTTCGGAGCAATAGACGAGCGTCTTGGCCGCTGCGGCCGACGCGGCCGTCAGTGCGGCAGCGGCGAGCGCAGTGGCGAGCCAGGCTGGCGAGCGGCGAGCGATGGCGTTTGACATGAAAGGAATCCTCCACGAATCGGAGCGCCGATCGTACGGCTTGGCCGCCGCACGCAAGCGGCGGGCCACCGCGAGGATTCCCTAGTGCGCAGTTGCGCGCCGTCGCTCGATCAGGCGCGCGTCAGCACGACATCGCTGCGCTCGATGTGCAGCGAGCCGTCGTCGCGCTCGTCGACGAAACGTCCGTCGGCCAGGCGGTACTCGCTGGTGCCGGTGCTCTGCCAGCGCTCGATCGCGGCCGGCACCGACTCGTCGCGCGCCATTCGGTCGTAGCCGAACACCTTGTAGGTCTGCCCATCCGAGCCATGGGCATGAAACGATTCGAGGAGTTGAAGCTTGGTGTCCATCGTAAAGCCTCCTGCAAAGGGTCGACAGCAAAGTGCGACTGACCGCTGCCGCCGGCCGCGAGTTCCGCCGCGGCGCGCGGCTTTGCAAGCCGTCACAACATCAACCAACGGTCGCACGTTGCTTGCGTGGCCGATGCGCGACGTGCAGTGCTTCAGCGCCAGAGGTCGATGGTCTGTCCCTGCTCGCGCATCCGCTCGGCCTTGGCCTGCAGGAAGCGCTGGAACTCGGGCTGCGTTCGATAGGCGCGCTGCGCCACGTACTCGAACGCGCCGATCAGGTGAAATGGGCGCAGGTAGCCCTCGAAGCGAAACACCTCGCGGTTGCCGTCGTCGAAGAACACGACGGTGGGCGTGAAGTTCACGCTGAGCTCGCGCGCCCACGCCGCGGCGCTGAGCTGGCGGCCCGCCGGCGTGGTCAGCACGCCGGCATCGTCAAGCGCGAAGCGCACGACGTCGAAGCGCGGGATCAGCGCGCGCATCTCGGCGCGCTGCAGCCCCTCGGCGTGCATCTCGTCGCAGGCGCGGCACGAGCGCGTTTCGAACAGCACCGCGAGCGGCCTGGCGCCGGCCCGGCGGCGCAGGTCGTACGGCGGCTTCATCAGGAACGGCTCGTCGTTCAGCTCCGCGCGCGCCGGCTCCTTGGCGTGGCGCTCGATGTACTCGGCCAGCGTGATGCGGCCCGATTGCCGTGTGATGACGTAGTCGAGCGCGGCCTCGAAGCGGTGCGGCGGCCAGTAGCCGTTCAGGCGCGTGTCGACGCGACCTTGCTCGTCGAGGAACAGCAGCGTCGGCGTGAACTGCACCTTCAGGTCCTTCGCCAACTGCTTCTCGGTGGTGTGGCGGCCGTCGGTCCACGTGACCTCGAGCCCACCCCAGATGTCGAGCGCGATCGCGCGAAAGTTCGCGCGCGTCTTGTCGACGATGGCGCGCTGGCTGAAGTTCACCTCCATCAGGCGTCGGCAGTACGGGCAACCGTCCTGGCCGAAGTACAGCAGCAGCCGCTTGTTCTCCTGGCCGGCCGATTTCAGCTCGTCGGCCAGATCGAGAAAGCTCTGCGTGAACCACGGTGGGATGTCGATCGGGCGCGGCACCACGGGCTGAGCCGTGGCCGGCGTGCCGGTCTGCGCGCACGCCGACGCGAACGCGCCGGCCCACACCAGCAGCGCAACGGCAGCGCGCGACCATGCGCGCCGGCGCGCCACGCCGCTCAAGGCAGCAGCACGCTTGAACCCGTTGTCTTGCGCGCCTCGAGGTCGCGGTGCGCCTGCACGGCCTCGGCCAGCGGATAGCGCTGGTCGATGTGGATCTTCACCGCGCCGCTGGCCACCACCGAGAACAGGTCGTCGGCCATCGCCTGCGTCGATTCGCGCGATGACGCATGCGTGAACAGCGTGGTGCGCGTCAGGTACAGCGACCCCTTGGGGCCGAGGATGCCGGGCGAGAACGGCGGCACCGGGCCAGAGGCATTGCCGAAGCTCGCCATCAGGCCGAACGGCCGCAGGCAGTCGAGCGAGCCTTCGAACGTGTCCTTGCCCACCGAGTCGTACACCACCTTGACGCCCTTGCCGCCGGTGATCGCCTTGACGCGCTCGACGAAGTTCTCGCTCTTGTAGTTGATGACATGCGCGGCGCCGTTCTCCTTGGCGAGGCGGCACTTCTCTTCGCTGCCGGCGGTGCCGATCAGCTGATAGCCGAGCGACTTGGCCCACTGGCAGGCGATCAGGCCCACGCCGCCGGCGGCGGCGTGCCACAGGATGTGGTCGCCGGGCTGCAGGCCGCCCTGCGGCAACGTGCGCTTGAGCAGGTACTGCACCGTCATGCCCTTGAGCATCATCGCCGCCGCGGTGTCGAAGGCGATCGACTCGGGCAGCTTGCACACGCTCATCGCCTTCAGCACGCGCGCCTCGCTGTACGCGCCGGGACCGCCGCCCGCGTAGGCGGCGCGATCGCCGACCTTCAGGTGCGTGACCCCCTCGCCCACCGCTTCGATCACGCCGGCCGCCTCGTTGCCCATCGCCAGTGGCATCGGGAACGGATACAGACCCGTGCGCTGATAGACGTCGATGAAGTTGAGGCCGCACGCGTGGTGCTTGATGCGGACCTCTCCCGCGCCGGGGTTGCCGACCGGCAGGTCGACCAGCTTCATCACCTCGGGGCCGCCGGTCTGCTGGATCTGGATCGTCTTGGCCATGCGGATTCTCCTCAACGCGCGCTGTGAACGGCGCAAGCGTACGCCAATCGCGCTGCGCCGCGCCGGCGCAAGGACAATGGGCCCGCACCACGACCGGCAGTGCGGCGCAGGCATCATGCCGCCCGTGCAGCTCACACCGCGCCTGGCCTTCCTGCTGACCTTGCCGCCGCTGATGTGGGCCGGCAACGCGGTGATCGGCCGGCTGATGGTGGGCTATGCGCCACCGGTGCTGCTGAACCTGATCCGCTGGGTCGGCGCGCTGCTGATCCTGCTGCCGCTGGGCTGGGGCGCATTCGCAACCCGCGAGCGGCGCGCGCAGGTGCGCGTACGCTGGCCGCACCTGGCGATGCTCGGGCTGCTCGGCGTCGGCATGTACAACGCGCTGCAGTACATGGCGCTGCGTACCTCGTCGCCGCTGAACGTGACGCTGATCGCGGCCAGCATGCCGCTGTGGATGATGCTCAACGGGCTGCTGTTCTTCCACACGCGGCCCGGTCCGCGCGACCTGCTGGCGGGCGCGCTGTCGTTGGCCGGCGTGATCATGGTGCTGACGCGCGGCCATCTGCTGGAGCTGGCGCAGATCCGATTGGTGTCGGGTGACTTGCTGATCCTGGTGGCGATCTTCTGCTGGTCGATCTACAGCTGGTTTCTCGCCAAGCCGCCGCCATCGATGCGCGGGCACGCACGACCGCAGTGGAACTGGGCCGAGTTCCTGCTGGTGCAGGTGGTGTTCGGCATCGTGTGGGCGGCCGCCGGGGCGGTGGTCGAGTCGGCCGTGCTTGCCGACAGCGAAGAAGGCGTGCGCTGGGGCTGGCCGCTCACGCTGGCGCTCGTGTACCTGGCGACCTGCCCGTCGCTGATCGCGTACTACGCGTGGGGCACCGGCGTCGCGCGCGCCGGGCCGGCGATGGCCGCGCTGTTCTCCAATCTCACGCCGCTGCTGACCGCGGTGATCTCCGGTGCCGTGCTCGGCACCTGGCCGCAGCCGTACCATCTGGTGGCCTTTGCGCTGATCGTCGCTGGCATCATGACGTCGGCGCTGAGAAGGTCCCGCTGACGATGAAGCGCATCACCCAAGCAACGAACCTCGCATTGGCCACGCTGTGGGCCGATCTGCTGCGCCAGGGCGGGTTCGACGTCAGCGTGCAGCGCGCGTACGCCAGCAGCATCGCCGGCGAAATCCCGCCCGACCAGGCGCTGCCCGAGGTGTGGATCGCCGATGACGATCAGGTCGAGGCCGCGCGTGCGCTGCTGCACCAGTTGCGCCACCCGCCGTTCCGGCGCTGGGTGTGCGGCGGTTGCGGCGAGTTGATCGAGGGCGCCTTCACGCAGTGCTGGAAGTGTGGCGCGTCGATGCCGCCGTGAGGCGGACGACAATCCGCGCATGGACGCACTCGTCATTCACGCTGCCGGTGACCTGCGGGTCGAAAAGGTGCCCACGCCCACCGTTGGCACGGGCCAGGCGCTGGTGCGCGTGCGCACCGGTGGCATCTGCGGCTCCGACCTGCACTACTACCAACACGGCGGCTTCGGCACCGTGCGCATCCAGCAGCCGATGGTGCTCGGCCACGAGGTGGCCGGCGTGGTCGAAGCGGTCGGCGCCGCGGTGACGGGCTTGGCGGCAGGCGACCGCATCGCGGTGTGTCCGAGCCGACCGTGCGGCGCCTGCCACTTCTGCCAGCTCGGCCTGCAGAACCACTGCCTCGACATGCGTTACTACGGCAGCGCGATGCGCATGCCGCACGTGCAAGGGGCGTTTCGCCAGCAGATCGTGATCGAGGCGAGCCAGGCGTTTGCCCTGGACGATGGCGTCAGCGACGCCGAGGGTGCGATGGCCGAGCCGCTGGCGGTGGCGCTGCACGCGGTCAACCGCGCCGGACCGCTGCTCGGCCGCTGCGTGCTGGTGACCGGTTGCGGGCCGATCGGCGCGATGGCAATCATCGCCGCGCGCCGCGCCGGCGCTACGCGCATCGTCGCCACCGACGTCGTCGAGCAGCCGTTGCGCAAGGCCGCGAAGGTCGGCGCCGACGAGACGATCAACGTCGCCGCGCAGCCCGACGCCCTCGCGCGCTACGCCGCCGACAAGGGCCAGTTCGACGTGCTGTTCGAGGCCAGCGGCAACGCGCTCGCGCTGCGCGCCGCGTTCGACGTCGTGCGGCCGCGCGGCGTGATCGTGCAGCTCGGGATCGCCGGCGGCGAGATGACGCTGCCGCTGAACACCGTGGTGGCCAAGGAGTTCGACCTGCGCGGCACGTTCCGATTTCACGAGGAGTTCGGCGTCGCCGTCAACCTGATCAACCAGCGGCTGGTCGACCTGAAGCCGCTGGTGTCGGCGACGCTGCCCTACCGCGACGCCGGCCGCGCGTTCGCGCTGGCGGCCGACCGCTCGCAGGCGATGAAGGTGCTGCTCGACTTCGAGTGAGCACCGTCGACAGCACCCGGCCGAACGCCCGCGGCGATCGGCCCGGTGTGACCCGGCCCGCGTCAGAAGCCGTCGCGGTCCTTGTCGCGCAGACCGGCACCGAAGTCGAGCACGATGCTGCGGGCCGAAGGCGGTGCGGTGACGCTCAGCGTGTTCGACGCAAAGGTGCCGAATGCCAGCACCATGTCGCCCGCCGCGACGGTGCCGCTCGCCGCGCGCCCCATGCCGCCGAAGCCGTAGGCGTTGTGCAGCGGAACCACCCTCACGATGGCGGCCGGGTCGGCGCTGATCGCCAGGCCGTGGACCGTGAACGTGGATGACATGCCCGCGCTGCCGTTGATCGGCGCCGGCGTCGCATCGATGACGCCGCTGACGGCCGAGACCGTCGACGCCGGCACGATGATCACCACGGTCGCGGTCAGATCACCCGCGGCGTCGGCTTGCGTGCGCACGATCAGGTGCTGCGATGCGCTGGCCGCCAGGTGGGTCTGGAACGTCATGATGTTGAACGGATCGGCCGCCGGGTCGCGGCGCTGCGAGAGGTCCAGCAGGCGAGTCGACGCGTTCACGGTCATCGATTGGCCGAGCAGCGTCAGCACGAACGTGTTCGCGCTGGGGCCGGCGGCCACGGCGGTGGCGTCACCCTCGAAGGCGAAGGTGGCCGAGCGCGCGGCGTGAATGACCTTGACCGCACTGGCGGTGATCTTGGTACCGCTGTCGGCGACCGTGCCGGTCACCACCACCAGGTCGCCGACAGCCGGCAGCGACCCTCCGAGCGCGGACGCATCGACGGTGATGCCGCGCACGACGAACGACGCAGGCGACAGCGTGATCGACGAGACCTTGCCCTCGACCTCGACGGTGGCGCCGGGTGTCTCGACGGCAATCCTGCCGCGCAGGAACGCCGCATCGGCGGTGAACGTCGTGGCCGGCAGCGCCGGTGCCTTGGCGGCGAATGCCGAGACCACCTGGCCGACGCTGAACGCGCTCGCACATGGCACGACGCCTTGTGCGTGGCAGGTCGCAGCCGACAGGTCGACCGCCAGGCCGCCGATGGTGATCGAGCCGCCGCTGCCCACAGCCTTGACCACGCCCTCGGCCTTGTAGGCGACGCGTGCGGCCGATGGGTCGGCCACCGAGATCAGCGTCGCCACGACGTTGGCGCCGCCGCTCGACGCGTCACCGGCGAACAGGAAGCCGTGCACGGTCACGTAGCTGCCGCCGACGGCACCGCTGCCCGAGCCGCTGGTCACCGTCAGATCCGACTGGCCGCGGATGGCGTTGCAAGGCGAACTGGCCGCGTCGACGCACGCGCGGTGATCGCTGAAGACGGTGGAGGCGGTCAACTGCACCGTCTGCCCCATCACCGTCAACGTGCCAGCCGTCGCGTCGGAACCGTCGACGACGCCGCGCACGAGCGGGTGCACGTGAATCTCGGCCGCCGCGGGGGTGCGATCGCTGCTCAGTGCCGACGCCCTGACGTCGACGCTCATGCCGACCTCGAGCGACGACGTGCTGCCGGTCGTGCCGGCGTCGTCGTCGATGACCCTGGCGTTCGTGGTGTCGAACTCGTGGCCGTTGACGAACACGCTGCCGAACGCGGTCACGGTGCCGGAGCTGGTGGCGCCGGGGGAGGCGCCCGACAACGTCGCTGAAGACGGCGATGACGAACCGCCGCCACCGCAAGCGGACAGGACGAGCGCGACCGTGGCGGCGCTGGCCAGAGATCGGATTGAGCGTGGCATGGAGTGTCCTTCGTGGAGGTTCTGAGCCGGGACGCTGCGGTGTGCGCGCCGACGGCGTCGTCGAGGCACGCAGCATCGTCAACGCACGTGTGCCTTCTATTGCGCCCCCGTAACGCGATGTGACATGTGCACTCTTGTTGGGTCGCGCGAGGCTACTGCCGTCGCGGTCCGCTGGACGTGAAGTTACGCAGTGACCGCGTGCGCAGTGCGTGTGTTCAGCCGCGGTTCAGCATGCGGCCGTGCTCGCCCACTTGAACGCAAGCTGATGCCGCGCCGATCTTCGCGTTGCATCGAGGTAGCGCTGCTCGCATCGCCGAGCGGGCCTGCGCCGCCGGAGGTCGAATCGAATCGTGGGTACGATCATGCGCCATGCGCCTCGAACTCGACGATCTGATCCGCCCCGCCGTCCACGCGCTGCTCGAGGAGCACCTGAGCAACATGCACGACCTGTCGCCGCCGGAGAGCGTGCACGCGCTCGACCTGTCGAAGCTGCGCAGTCCCGACATCACCTTCT
Organism: Burkholderiaceae bacterium; assembly: GCA_035764445.1. Lineage (GTDB taxonomy): Bacteria > Pseudomonadota > Gammaproteobacteria > Burkholderiales > Burkholderiaceae_C > JAEUPI01. The sequence continues at coordinate 24,811 of DASTZF010000348.1, read as the reverse complement.
GGACCGCGTGGGACGGCGCGCAGTTGCTCGGTTGCGGCGCGCTGAAGGAGCTCGACGCGACGCACGGCGAGGTCAAGTCGATGCGCACGCCGCAGGCGTTGCGCCGCCGCGGAGCGGGACGCGCGATCCTGACGCGCATCGTCGACGTCGCGCGCGAGCGCGGCTACCGGCGCTTAAGCCTGGAGACCGGTGCCGGCGACGCGTTCGTGGCGGCGCAACGCCTGTATGCCAGCTTCGGTTTCAGCTACTGCGGCCCGTTCGGCAGCTACGTCGAGGATCCGCACAGCGTCTTCATGACGATGCCGCTGTGACGCCGCTGGCAGCGGCAGCCGCCGGGTGACCAGCTTTCAGGGCTCAAGCGGTCGGTGGGCTTACCACGTCAAAGGTTGCTGAACGACCCATTGCAGACCTTCGCGATCGGGACTCGAATCTGGCATCTCAGTCAAAGCGCGGCCGAGCTGCGTGCTTCACGTCAGGAGCCGGCGCGGCACCTACTGAATCACTTCATCCGCACGCAACAAGAGCGTCTGCGGAATCGTCAGGCCGAGCGCCCGCGCGGTCTTCATGTTGATCACCAGTTCGAACTTCGTCGGTTGTGCCACGGGCAGGTCGGCGGGCCGGGCGCCCTTCAGGATCCTGGCCACGTAGAAGGCTGTCATTTGGGGCAGCTCGACGCGGCTCGCCGCATACGCCATGAGGCCACCGGCGTCTGCATGCGTGCGAAAGCCGTAGGCGGACGGCAGGCCGTTCCTCAGTGCGAGGTCAGCGATTCGTTGTCGCTCGGTGAGGAAAGTCGGGTCCAGCAGGACCATGACCGCAGCGGCGCGTCGTTCCGTCATCGTCACGAACGCCTTCTCGATCTCGGCGGCATCACGCGCCCCCACGGGGTCGAGCAGCAGTCCCGGCACGGCCCCCGCCACTCGCAGCTGGCGCGCGTTTCCGGGGTTGTCCGGGTTCCAGAGCACGGCCACCCGGGACCCCTTGGGAACGACATGCATGAGCAACTCGACCTGCTTGCCCAACAGCGCGTCCGGGATGAGGGTCGACCCGGTGATGTTGCCTCCAGGCCGCGCCAGGCTGGCGACGAGCCCGGCACCCACCGGATCAACCGCTCCACCGATGACGATGGGAATCGTCTTCGTCGCTTGCTGTGCGGCCAGAGCCGATGGCAAGCCGCCTTGCGCAACGATGACGTCGACCTTGACCTTGACCAGTTCGGCGGCCAGGCGGGGAAGCCGTTCGGCTTTTCCCCCGGCCCAACGGTACTCGATCGTGATGTCTTGGCCTTCCACGTAGCCGAGCTCGGCGAGCGCCATCCGGAAGATGTCGCGACCACGCTGGAACTCAGGGTCCGACGCCGCGTACGGCGAGAACCAGCCAATGCGCGCCACTTTCCCGGCAGGCTGGGCGTGCACGACGGGCACCACCATGAGAGTGCATGTGGCGGCCGCCACTAGGATGAGCCGAGCCCAGAGCGCTGCCAGAACGCTGACTCGCGAGACAACATGCGGCGCGCCCACCACCGCGGCGGCTGCGCCACCGAGGAAGATCCGTCGAGCGATCTTCGGATCGCCTCGTGTCCTGCCCATCGGTTGGTCCCTCCGGCAGGCCCATTGAAACACCTGCAGCCCTGGGTGACCAGATGGCTGCTGTTCACTATTGAACCGTTGCGCGTTGAGTCCGCAGCCGGGGACGTTCAGTGGCACCTTTGGGCAACGCTCTCAACGGCTGCTTGTGGGCCGAACGCGGGTGGCCGACTGGCGCGGTTGGGCAGTCGCCTTGGGAGCGTCGCCGGTCACTGGTGATGATCGATAGTGTGGAGACCGGGACCCTCTCTTGGCGCGGCGTTCGCTAGCTCCTTGTTCGCGCTCAGATGCAGAGCAAGGACTGTGGCGCCCTGCGGCAGCGCTCGCGACGCTGCACGGCAACGCCCACCGCAGCGCGGCTTGCTGCCCCGCAGCGGCGTGCGCTAACGTTGTCCGATGCCCAAGTCCAAGCCACTCGACGACCTGCTCGCCCCGTACCGGCACGACTCGCCGAAGCGTCGCTTCCGGCTGTCCGACATCGACCCCACCGCGCAGCCGCTGTCGTCGGGCGATCACGAGCAGGACAAGGCGAGCACCGTCGCGCTGGCCGAACGCCTCGACGATCTGCAGCGCCTGTTCTACGCCGACCGCCGCTTCAAGCTGCTGGTGGTGCTGCAGGGCATGGACACCAGCGGCAAGGACGGCACGCTGCGCGGCGTGTTCAGTGCCCTGAGCCCGCTGGGTCTGCGCACCGTCGGCTGGAAGGTGCCCACCGAGGAAGAGCGCGCGCACGATCCGTGGTGGCGCATCCACCACCAGGTGCCCGGCAGCGGCGAGATCGTGGTGTTCAACCGCAGCCACTACGAGGACGTGCTGGTGCCGGTGGTCAAGCGCCAGTTGTCGTCCAAGCAGATCGAGCAGCGCTATCGCCAGATCAATGACTTCGAGCGCATGCTGCACGAGACCGGCACCGTGATCTGCAAGTTCATGCTGCACATCTCGAAGGATGAGCAGCGCAGCCGGCTGCAGGAGCGGCTCGACGACACCACCAAGCACTGGAAGTTCGACCTCTCCGACGTCGAGGCGCGCAAACACTGGAAGGACTACCAGGCGGCTTACGAAGCGGCGTTGGCAGCCACCGGCACGTCGTGGGCACCGTGGACCGTGGTGCCGGCCGATTCGAAGACGCACCGCAACCTGATGATCGCCACGCTGATGGAGCGCACGATGCGCGACCTCAAGCTGCGGCCGCCGCCGCCGAACCCGGAGCTGAAGGGCCTGCGCATCCGCTGATGCACGCAGCGCGAGACGGTGTCCTCTCGCGCAGGCGCCACGCCGATCAGGTGGTGTTGCGCGGCGGACTGCGATCGCGCAGGTGCTGCTCGAGCATCGGCACGATCTGCGCCAGTCCTTCGAGACCGGGGTTGACCTTCAGCGCCCGCTTGAAGAATTCGACCGCTTGCTCCAGGTTGCCGAGCTTCAGGTGGATCTGCCCGGCGCCCGACAGCGCGCCGAAGTGATTGGGATTGCGGCGCAGGACCTCGTCGCAGTCCTGCAGCGATTTCTCGTTCTCGCCGATCAGGAAATAGATCGTCGCGCGCTTGTTCCAACCCTCGGCGAACGCCGGCTTGCGGGCGACGATGTCGCTGAACGTGGCGAGCGCGTGCTCGAAGTCGGCGGCCTGCATCTGCGTCATGCCGCGCGCGAACAGCGCGTCGATCGCCGGGTCGCCCGAGCGACTCCAAATGCGCCACATCGCGCCGCTGGCCGCCTCGCGCACGCGCGGGTCGGCGTCGCCGAGCCGCGGCACCAGGCGGTCGGCATCGGTCATCTCGCCGATCTCGGCCAGGCGCTCGACGCCCGCCAGGCGGGCCGCGGCTTCGGGTTGCTCGGCGGCGCGCAGCGCCTGTTGACGCGTCAGCTCAGCGGCCTGCGATGACGCAATGAGCATCGCGGCTGCCAGCAGAAGGCCACGACCGAGACGACGCATGGGCTGGGCGGTACAGAGGTTGTCGATGCCATTGTCTGCCTTCCGCAGCCGCCGCGTGGCACCGGGGTCGGCCGCTACAGCAATCGGCCGAGCAGTGCGATCACCACCGTGGCCAGCAGCACTTGCATGCCGAGCGCGAGGCCGGCGTAGGCACCGGCATCCGGATGCACCTGCCAGGCGCGCGCGGCGCCGATGCCGTGCGACGTGGTCCCCAACGCGAAGCCGCGCACCTCGGGTTGCTCGATGCGCAGTGCATCGAACAGGTACTTCGCGCTCAGCGCACCGACCAGCCCGGTCAGCACCGCGAACACCGCCGCCAGCGCCGGGATGCCGCCCAGCTGCTCGGCGATGCCCATCGCCACCGGCGCCGTCACCGACTTCGGCGCCAGCGACCGCAGCAGCTCGGGCGTCAGTCCCATCGCCCAGCCGAGCACGACCGCCGACCCCGAAGCCACTGCGCCGCCCACCAGCGCGGCACCCAGCAGCCCGCCAGCACGCCGTCGCAGCTCGGCGCGGCGCTGCCACAGCGGCCACGCCAGGGCGACCACCGCAGGCCCGAGCAGGAAGTGGATGAACTGCGCGCCGGCGAAGTAAGTCGGGTACGGCGTGCCGGTGGCCGCCAGCACCACCACCAGCACCAGCACGGTCCACAGGACCGGGTTGGCCCACGGCGCCTGGCCAAGCCGCGTGTAAGCGGCGTGCGCGAGCACGTAGGTGACAATGGTCGCCGTCAGGCCGAACAGCGGCGTCGCCGCCAGGTAGACCCACAGCTCGACGAACTTGGCCATTGCTACTCGCTGCGGCGCCAGAGGCGCCGCAACAGCAGCGCAGTCACCGCCATGCCGAGCCAGGTCGACACCACCAGCACGGCGATCAGCCGCAACCCGAACTGCGACACCAGGTCGAGGTGCGCGATCACGCCGACGCCGACCGGCACGAACAGCAGCGACAGGTGCGCCAGCAGCGCGTCGGCCGCCGCCGCCACCGGCGCGCGCAGCGCGTCGACGTTCAGCAGCGCCAGCAGCAACAACAGACCGATCACCGGCCCTGGCAACGCGAGCGACGCGCCGCGCGCAAGCAACTCGCCGGCCGACTGGCACAACAGCAGGCAGGCGAAGCCGCGCAGCGTGTCCATCGGGATCCGATCGCGGACGCGTGGGCCTCGCGGGTGCCTTGGCCTACGGGGGCGGCAGCGACTTGAGAAACCTGATCACGGCCTCGTTGACCTCGGCCGCGCGCTCCTGCTGCACCCAGTGGCCCCCGCCCGCGTAGAGCTCGATGCCGCGCAGGTTCTTGACCCGGTTGCTCATCAGGGCGACCAACTGGTCCTTGGTGGCACCGGCGATCACCAGATCCTTCTCCCCAGCCAGGAACAGCGTCGGCGCTGTGATCACGGCGTCGGCGAGTTGCGCCGTCGTCTCCCAGTTGCGGTCATAGTTGCGGTAGTAGTTCAACCCGCCTCGAAAACCAGTGCGCTGAAACTCTGCGACGTAGTAGTCGAGATCGGCAGCGCTCAGCCAGGGCACGGCCGCAGTGGGCTTGCCCAGGCGAAGCGTCCAGCCACCGCTCGACGCGTCGGGGTTGGTCAGCTCCGGGGGTCTTCGCGGCGTGTCCGGAGACGCGTAGATCCGGCTCAGGAACTCGCGCGGATCGCCGTCAAGCTCTTTCTCGGCCAACCCGGGCTGCTGGAAATACAGCTGGTAGAAGAATCGGGTGCCATAGACCCGCCGCAAAACGGTGGTCGGCGGCTCCGACGTTCGCGGTCGCAGCGGCACGCTCATCGCCACGATCGCGCGATAGCGCTCGGGATTCAGCAGCATGCAATACCACGCAACGGAAGCACCCCAGTCGTGCCCGATCACGATCGCCTGCTTCTCGCCGAGGGCGTCGATCAGCCCAGCGACGTCCGCGGTCAGCTTCTGGATCGCGTAGTCCTCGATCGCCGGGGGCGCCTCGGTGCCACCGAAGCCTCTCATGTCGGGCGCCACGACGTGGTATCCCGCCTGCGCCAGCGCCGGGATCTGATAGCGCCACGAGTACCACGACTCGGGCCAGCCGTGGAGCAGCAGCACCAGCGGCCCCGCACCTTGCTCTGCGATGCGCATCCGGATGCCGTTGCTCTGCACGACTCTCAACACCGGTTCACTGGTCATCTTCTGCACCTGCGCCTGTGTGCCAGCGACGCCCGCCGTGACGACCCCGATGGCGACCATTCGAGCCCATGTGCCCATCGCATGCATATTGGTCTCCTCGCCGTGTGGCGCCCAGGCATTGAGCCAGAACCACCGATCCGCGACAAGAACTCGCGAGCCTTATGTCAATGCGGGTGCCGCGAGCGCACGGCGCGCTTGTGCAGCGCCTGCAAGTGCCCCAGGTTGTGCAGCGCCTCCGCCTCGTTCTCGAAGATGTGCGGTGCCAGCTTGCGCCGCGTCAGCGCCTCGCCGAGCTTGGCGCGCATGAAGGCGCTGGTGGTGTAGCGCGTGACGTCGGAATACCAGCGCTTGACCGCCTCGTTGCACATCTCGGCGTAGCGGTCCTCGAGCTCGCGGTCGAGCACGAAGCCCTCGTAGTTGACGATCGCCAGCACGCGCTTGTGGAGCGGCTCGCAGATCGAGCGCACCTTGTCGCCGATGGCGTCGATCATCTCGGGCGACCTCACTTCCAGCCGCGCGAAATTCAGGTACAGCACGTTCTTCGCCGGGTCGTACGCGAAACGGGCATCGAACGGAATGCCGATCAGCTGCCGGCGCATGTCCATCGGCTCGTCGCGAAAGATGCGCTCGTCCATCGTGCGCGGCCCTTCGATGCGCGGCCTGAATCCCATGTGCGCCAGCACGTCGCGCTCGAGGTCGACGCCCGGTGCGATCTCGGTCAGCACCAGCCCGTCGTCGGCGAGCTCGAACACGCAGCGCTCGGTGACGTACAGCACCTCCTTGCCCTGACGCGCCGCGTGACGGCCCGAGAACGTGCGGTGCTCGACTTGCGCCACGAACTTCCTCGTGGGCGCGTCCCTGGCGATGCGCAGCATCGCGTCGGCGACACCGATGTCGCACCCACCCGACAGAAACGTGCCGGCGAAGATCACCTTCTTCGCGCTCTGGCTGATGTTGATGAAGCCGCCGGCACCGGCCAACCGCGGGCCGAACTTCGACACGTTGACGTTGCCCTCGGCGTCGGCCTGCGCGAGCCCGAGCACCGCGACGTCGAGCCCGCCGCCGTCGTAGAAATCGAACTGATACGGCTGGTCGATCACCGCCTGCGGGTTGATCGCGGCGCCGAAGTTCAGGCCGCCGGCGGGGATGCCGCCGATCACGCCGGGCTCGGCGGTCAGCGTGATGAGGTCGGCGATCTTCTCTTCGGCCGCCACCGCGGCCACGCCCTCGGGCATGCCGATGCCGAGGTTGACCACGCTGTTGGCTTGCAGCTCCATCACCGCGCGGCGCGCGATCACCTTGCGCACGTCGAGCGGCGTCGGCAGCGCGCTGTCGGTCGGCACGCGCAGCTCGGCCGCGTACGCCGGGTTGTATGCGGTGGCGAAGGTCTGCTGGTGCAGTTCGGGCGGTGCGACGACCACGCAGTCGACCAGCACGCCGGGGATCTTCACCTGCCGCGGGTTGAGCGCACCGCGCGCGGCCAGCCGCTCGACCTGCACGATCACCAGGCCGCCGCTGTTGCGCGCGGCAGTGGCGATCGACAACGACTCCAACGTCAGCGCCTCGCGCTCCATCGTGATGTTGCCGTCGGGGTCGGCGGTGGTGCCGCGTACGATCGCCACCTGCACCGGCAGCGCGGCATAGAACAGGTACTCCTCGCCGCGCACCGTCATCAGCGTCACCAGGTCTTCGGTGGTGCGCGCGTTGAGCTTGCCGCCGCCGAAGCGCGGATCGACGAAGGTGCCGAGCCCGATGCGGCTCAGGTGGCCGGGCTTGCCGGCCGCGATGTCGCGGTACAGGTGCGTGATCACGCCCTGCGGCAGGTTGTAGGCCTCGATCTGGTTCTCCACCGCGAGCTTCTGCAGCTTCGGCACCAGCCCCCAGTGGCCGCCGATCGCTCGCTTGACGAGGCCGGCATGCCCGAGATGGTTCAGGCCACGCTGGTGGCCATCGCCCTGCCCGGCCGCGTACAGCAGCGTCAGGTCGTGCGGCTTGTCGCTCGCTGCAATCTCGGGGTTCGTGTAGAGCGCTTCGAGCGCCTGCGCGATCCCTTCGGCGAAGCCGATGCCGACGAAGCCGCCGGTGGCCACCGTGTCGCCCGAACGGATCAGGCGCACGGCCTCATCGGCCGAGACCACCTTGCTGCGCTGGCCGTCGGTGAGTTTTCCGATCGCGCGGTGCATGCGGGTCTCCTCGTGGTTGTTGTTGATGTCGCGCTGGGCTGTCAGTCGAGGTCGTCGTCGGGAGGCTCGGTGACCTTCGTGCCCGCGGGCAGCACGGTCGCGCGGCAGGCACCGAAGCCGATGCTGCGAAAGCCCGCGCGCTCACAGCGCCCACGCAGCGTGACGGCATCGCCGTCCTGCACGAACGTGCGCTGCTCGCCGCTGGACAGCGTCAGCGGCCGCTTGCCGCCTTCGGTCAGCTCGAGCAGCGAGCCGGCCTGTTGCGCGATGTTCGGCCCCGACAAGGTGCCCGAGCCGAACAGGTCGCCGCTGTTCAGGCTGCAGCCATTGATCGTGTGATGCGTGACGAGCTGGGCCACCGTCCAGTACGCCGCGTCGGCGAAGTTCGAGCGGCTGATGCGGTCGCCGCCTGAACCAGCCTTGCGCATCGATTCGGTTTGCAGCCAGATCTCGAGCGCGACGTCGAACGCGCCGCACTCGCGCACCTGCGGCGAGTCGAGGTACGGCAGCGGCGCCGGTTCACCCGCAGCACGGACGAACGGCTTGCGAAACGGCGCCAGCGCGTCCAGCGTCACGATCCACGGCGACACGGTGCTGGCAAAGCTCTTCGACAGAAACGGCCCCAGCGGCTGGTACTCCCAGGCCTGGATGTCGCGTGCGCTCCAGTCGTTGAACAGCGCGAGGCCGAACACGTGGTCTTCGGCCTCGGCGATCGGGATCGGCTCACCCTGCGCATTGCCGCGGCCGATGAAGATGCCCACCTCGAGCTCGACGTCGAGCCGTTGCGACGGGCCGACTCGCGGCTGCTCGTCCTGCGGCCCTTTGGTCTGCCCGCACGGGCGCGGGAACGAATGCCCGCTGGCGTTCACCGTCGACGCGCGGCCGTGGTAGCCGATCGGCACCCACTTGTAGTTCGGAAGCAGTGGGTTGTCGGGCCTGAACTGCTTGCCGACCGCGGTGGCGTGGTGAATGCCGATGTAGAAGTCGGTGTAGTCGCCGATCCGGCACGGCAGCCCCAGTTGCACGCGTGACATCGGCACCAGCGCGTCGCGCCAGGCCGATTGCCGCGCGCTGCCGGCGGCCAAGCCGTCGCAGATCGCGCGGCGCAGCGCGCGCCGGTCCTCGGGGGTGAGCCGCAGCAGGTGGGTCATCTCGTGCGATGGCACGAGACCCGCTCGCCGCAGGTCGAGCGCCTGGTCGCCGATCGCCACGCCGATGCGCCACTGCCGATCGCCCGCCTCACGGAAGCGCCCGAACGGCAGGTTCTGGATCGGGAAGTCGCTCGCGGCGTCGTTGGCCGAGTCGACCCAGCTCGTCCGCTGCGGGTCGTGGGTGTCGTCGATCGCTGGTGGACTCATGGCTTCCTCGGGTCGCCGCCCGTGGTCGGAGCGCGAGCCCCATTGTGTCGCGTCGGCGGCCGGCGGCACACCGGCCACCGCGTCACAGCGCGCGCCACTGAGCGAGGCAGTGTTCGGCGAGCGCGGTCACCCAGCAGGGCTCGCGCGGGTCGAACGCCAGGCCGTACCGCGGACTGACCAGGAAGCCGGCGCGCTCGAACGCCTGCGGATCCTGCGCACGGACGAACGCCTCGAGACAGGCGAACGGCACCGCGATCGCGCCCAGGTCGACCACGGTCGCCTGGGTGGTCACCTCTTCCAGACGGCCGCTGTCCTGGAAGCGGAACACCACGTGGCCATAGTCGAGCTCGTGGAGACCCACCGCGTTGCGGCTCGTGCGCGCCGGCGCGCCGCGCGCGCACAGCACGTCGTCGCGCGACGCCGAGAACGCCGTGCCGCCGGCGCTGACGAATGGCTCCAGCTTCATGCTGGCCTCAGCAGACTCGTTGGCTTGCGCACCCGAGTCCGATCATCGTTCACGCCGCGTCACAGCGGAGGATCGCTCGCCGAGCGGCCCTCGAGGTGCCCCTTGCCCGGAACGAAGTTGGCCTCGATGCGGATGCCGTCGGGATCCTCGAACAGCACCGAGTAGTAGCCCGGCGCCCATGAGTCCTCGCGCGGCTCACGGATGATCCGGGCACCCAGCGAGCACGCCACCGCATAGATGGCGTCGACGTCCTCGCGCGAACGCGCCCTGAAGCACAGGTGGTGCAGCCCCGGGCGCTGCTGCGCGAACGCGGTCGCCGCATGCTCGGGCGCCGCCGGCGCGATCGCCACTCCGGTGCGGCTGCCGATGCAATAGAAGTAGTCCGGCGTGTTGCGCAGCGTGACCATCTCCATCGAGTGCAGCAGCTTCTCGTAGAACGGCACGGAGCGCTTCATGCTGCTGACCGTCAGCTGGATGTGGGCGATTCCGTTGATGCTGGGCACGGGCTTCTCCTCAGGTGCGAGGTGCTGATCATGCCCTGCCATCTTCGCCGCGCGTGCGCCGCTTCTGCGCGGCCGCGCGCGTCGACGTCAATGCCCGTTGCCCGTGGGCTGAGCGGCCGCCAGGCCCTGCTGCAGACGCGACACGATCGAGCCGGCCGCCGGCGGTGACAACGCCAGCCAGCGCACCAGGGGCCACGACAACGGCACGCTGCGGTTCCACGGCAGCAGCGCGAGCGTGCGCGCCAGGATGCAGTAGTCGGTCAGCAGCCGGACGACAAGGCCGATCAGCAGCAGCGCCGGCACGAAGCCGAACAGCTCGATCTCGCTCAGCGCCAGCAGCGCGAGGTAAGCGATGCGCACCTGCACGTCGAACGCCGTCAGACTGCCGCGCACGATGACGAAGTGGTTGACCTGTGCGATGTTCAGCAGCACGGCCAACGGCAGCGCGCCGTCCCAGCCAGCCAGGTGCGCGACCAGCAGCGCGGTGGTCAGCTGCCAGTAGACATTGGCGATGCGTTCGTTCATCGCGGCCTCACGCCGCACGCGGCAGGTATGACGTGCCCGCCAGCGGCCCGAGCGCCGCGAGCACGCGCTGTGCGTCGTCGACCGGGCCCATGTGCCCCAGCCCCATCAGTGTGGTGCGGGTGGCGTGCGGCAGCAGGGTCGCCAGCACGTCGAGCACCTGGCGCGCCGGCAGCGGTGAGCGGGTGCCGCCGATCAGGTGCACCGGCATCGTCAGCGCCTCATACGCCGCAGCGGGCACGCGATCGGCAAACAGCGCCTCGAATTCCGCCTGCACCTTGCGCATGCGCTCGCCGAGCTTGGCCTGATGGTGCGCGGGGATGCGCTGCCAGGCGCCCTCGCCCGACCAGTAGTCGACGAAGCGCGCCGCGGCGTTCACCAGCGAGCCCGACAGCACCTCCATGCCGATGCGCCGTCCGACGCCGAGGATCGCTTCGGCAGCCGCCTGCGTCGCCGGACGGCGGAACAACAGCGCAAAGCGCACCGGCTCGTACAGCGTGAGGCTGCGCACGCGCTCGGGCCAGCGCAGCGCGATCTGCAGTGCCACCGCGCCGCCGTATGAATGGCCGAGCAGGTGCACCGGCCCGCGCTGCAGCAGCGGCGCCAGCGCCTGCGCTTCGTCGTCGAGCGACACCGGCGCTCCCGTGAGCCAGCGGCGCGCGTCGCCGTAGCCAAGCAGGTCAGGGGCTATCACGTCGTGGTGAGGCGACAGCGCGGCGGCGATCGGCTGCCATTGGCGGCCCGTGCTCGCGCTGCTGTGCAGGCACAGCACGCGCTCGTTGCGCGGCCCCTGGGGGTTCATCGACAGGACGTTGGACATCGTTCACCTCGTGGATCAAGCCGCAGGCGGGCCGTCGGTGCACTGTGTGCAGTGCGGGTATCGCGCCGATGTCGCACGGGGCATGCTCGGTCGCGTTTGCGTATCGGCGGGCGGCGCGATGTATCGCGCGTGTATCGCCGGGGTAATGGGTTGGCAATCGAGCAGACGCGCCGCCCGAGCCGGCCTAGACTCGCGCCCATGGCCGCATTGCCCGAGCGCACGTCCAGCGACAGCGAGCCCACCTGGGGCGCCGCAGCGCAGGCGATGGTCCAGGCCGCGCACGCTGTGTCGCGCGCCGGTGGCAGCGACCTGTTCGCGCACCTGGTACACCAGCTGGCTGCGCTGCTGCGCGCGGCCGTCGCGTTCGTCGCGGTGTTCACCGACGAGTCGCGCAGCGAGTTGCGCACGCTGGCCGCCGAGCTCGACGGCAAGGCGCTGCGCAACTTCGACTACCGGCTCGAAGGTTCGCCGTGCGCGCAGGTGGTCGGGCGCGTGTACCGCTACGTCGCGCGCGGCGTGGCGGCCGAATTCGGGCCCGACACGATCTTCGCGGCCAAAGGCATCGATTCGTACGCCGCGTTTCCTCTGTTCGACAGCCGCGACGCGCCGCTCGGGCTGTTGGTGGCGATGGATCGCGAGCCGATCGCCGACCCCGCACTCGCCGAAGCGCTGCTCAAGATCTTCGCCGCCCGCGTGGTCGCCGAGATCGAACAGCTGCGTGCGCACGAGGCGCTGCGCAGCTCGGCAGCGAGCTACCGCGCGATCTTCGAAGCGTCGGAGGATTGCATCTTCGTGCACGACTGGGACAGCGGCGCCGTGCTCGACGTCAACCCCAAGGCGTGCGCCACCTACGGCTACAGCCGCGACGAGCTGCGCCGCATCGCGCTGGCCGACATCAGCTCGGGCCAGGTGCCGTACACGGTCGAGCAGGCCATGTACTACATCGGCCTGGCCAAGCGCGGCGAGAGCCCGGTGTTCGAATGGCACCGCCGAAACAGGGACGGCAGCCTGCACTGGGACGAGGTGCGACTGAAGGCCGCGCAGATCGACGGCAAGCCGCACGTGCTGGCCTTCACGCGCGAGATCACCGAGCACAAGGCGGCGCTGGCTGCGCTGCACGCGCGCGAGGAGCAGTACCGCGTGATCTTCGACGGCAGCGCCGACGCGATGATCGTGTGGAACGGCGCGCGGCGCATCGCCGATGTCAACCCCGCGTTCAGCGCCCTCAGCGGCTACCAGCGGCACGAGGTGCTCGGCATGGCGCTGCGCGATTTCCTCGGCGGCTCGCAATCGGTCGCCGCGGCCGCCGCACCCGAGCTGCCGCGTGGCTTCCTCGACGAGGAGAGCACGGCGCGCTGCGAGCTCGGGATCGCGCGGGCGTTGCAGGGCCACACCGGACAGCTCGAGATGCGCGCGGTCAACCGCGCCGGCCAGCCCATCGACATCGAGATGCGCTACATGCCGATCAACGTCGGCGACCAGCCGCATGTGCTGTCGGTGTCGCGCGACGTCACCGAGCGTCGCGAACGCGAGCGAGCGCTGCAGCGCAGCGAGGCGCGGCTGCGCGCCACCGTGCTGGCGGCGTTCGATTGCGTGATCGGGATGGACGCCGACGGCCGCATCGTCGAGTTCAATGCCGCGGCCGAGCGCTGCTTCGGTCACCAACGCGAACAGGTGCTGGGGCGGCTGCTGGCCGACGTGATCCTGCCCGAGCGCCACCGCGACGCGCACACCCGCGGGCTCAAGCACTTCCATGCCGCCGGCCACGGCCCGATGGTCGGCCGCCTGGTCGAGACCACCGCGCAGCGCGCCGACGGCAGCGAGTTTCCGGTCGAACTGGCGATCAGCGTCGCCACCGCACCCGACGGCAACATCTTCGTCGGCCATCTGCGCGACATCAGCGCGCGCCGCGCCGCCGAGGCCGAGCGCGCCGCGCTGGAGGCGCAGCTGCGGCAGGCGCAGAAGATGGAGGCGATCGGCCAGCTCACCGGCGGCATCGCACACGACTTCAACAACATCCTGACCGCGGTGATCGGCTACGTCGTGCTCGGCCAGGAGCGTGCCGCGGCCACCGCCGACGCCAAGCTGGCGCGTCAGCTCGAATCGGCGCACCTGGCGGCGCAGCGCGCGCGCGACCTGATCGCGCAGATGCTGACGTTCGCGCGCCGCGGCAGCGGCGACCGCCGCGTGGTCGCGCTGCCTGGGCTGGTTCGCCAGTCGCTGCAGCTGCTGCGTTCGACCCTGCCGTCGTCGTTGCTGCTGGAGACCGCGGTGGGCGAGGCCGACGACACCGTGAGCCCGGTGCTGGCCGACACCGTGCAGTTCGAGCAGGTGCTGTTCAACCTGTGCATCAACGCCCGCGATGCGATGCACGGCAGCGGCACCATCCGGGTTGCGCTGCGCCAGACCGGGTCGCTGAAGCACCGCTGCGCATCGTGCGGGGCCACGGTGGGCGCCGGGCCATGGGTGGCGCTCGAGATCACCGACTCGGGCCCCGGCATCGCGCCGGAGGTGCTGGAGCGCATGTTCGAACCGTTTTTCACGACCAAGGAGGTCGGACGCGGCTCCGGCATGGGGCTGGCGATGGTGCATGGCATCGTCCACAACCACGGCGGGCACGTGCTGGTCGATGCGCGCCCCGGCGACGGCGCGCGCTTTCGCGTGCTGTGGCCGGCCGCGACGATCGGCGCCGCCGCCGCGCTGCCCGCGTCGGCGGCCGGCGTTGCCGCCGTGCCGCAGCTGCACGGCCGCGTGATGGTGGTCGAGGATGAGCCCGCGGTGGCCGACCTGATGGTCGAGTTGCTCGACACCTGGGGACTGGACGTGGTGCTGATGCGCGACCCGCTGGAGGCGCAGCGCTGGCTCGACGATGCCACCCATGCCTTGGACCTGCTGATCACCGACCACACGATGCCGCGCATGACCGGCATGCAGCTGGCGCAACATATGAGCGCAACGCGGCCCACGCTGCCGGTGCTGCTGTACACCGGCTGCCCCGACACCCAGGACACCGACGTGCTGCGCCGACACGGCGTGCAGGCGCTGCTGCGCAAGCCGGTGGATCCGCAGGCGCTGCGCGCGTCGCTGCAGCGCTGGCTGTCGCCGCGCTGACACGGTCTACAGCAGCGCGCGGTGCTCGATCACGCGCCGGCGTGTCGACTCGACCAGGCCATCGGCCTCGGCGATGTACGACTGCAGTTCCGAGCGGCTGATGCCGAGGTCGCGCAGTGCGGCGTCGTCGAGTGCATCGGGCTGGCGTGCGATCGCCAGGCGCCAGGCGCCGATCAGGTCATCCCACAGCGCGACCCACGGCGCGAGCCGTCGGCGCAGCTGCAGCCACGACGGCGTGAGCGTTCGGGTCATGCTGTTGTTCATTGAAGTGTCTCGGCTCTGTGAAGGGGGCTCCTGAGTTCAACGACGGGTGGGCGCCGCTCCGGACACCCACCTTTGGGGGAGCCTCACGCGGCCATCGGCAGCGGCATCTCGGGCTGCTCGGGCACCGCGTAGGTCAGCGGCGCCAGCGCGTGGTGGATGCGCGCGGCCTGTTCGTCGTCGAGCAGCGCGAACAACACCTTCTGAAAGCGCGGCTCCATCACGCCCGAGACGATGTACTGCCAGCGGTAGGCCTTGAGCACGACGGCTTCGATCTGCGCCATGCGATCGCCATCGCCGGACATGTCGGTCATCTGACCGAAGTAGCGCGCGTCGGCCTTGGCCTGCGCCTGCAGGATGCCGTCGACGGCGACCACCAGGTTGATCAGGTCACTCACCGCGGCGTCGCGCGCCGCCTTGTCGAGCTTGGCGTCCTCGCGCTGCAGCTCGACCTCGTCGAGCATCGCGTGGTGCGACTCCTCCTTCCAGTGGAACAGGAAGACGTCCTTCCACAGCTCCGACAGGCTGGCGTCGGGCTCGATGCTGGCGCGGTAGTGCGCCTGCGTGAACAGCTCGATGTCCAGCGTCAGCGCCAGCACCGCCCACGTGCTCGCGCCGAGCACGGCCTGCGCCACCGCGTCGGGGTCGGCCGTCATCTGGTAGCCGGGCGGCATCGTCGCGCTCATCATCGTCTCGAGGCGACGGAACAGTTCCTGGTGCTTGATCTCCTCGTCGGTCATGCGCAGCAGCGCCTCGAAAGCGACCTGGTCGCCGAGCGCGTGCCGGCGTCCGAGCTCGCTGCCCTTGGCGGCGATGAAGCGCTCGACCAGAGCGAAGATGTAGGCGTAGGTGCGGCCCTGCACCTGGCTCAGCAGGCGCTTCTGCTCCGAGCTCAGGAACGGCAGCTCGTTGACCAGCGACAGGCCCGAGGGCAGGAAGGTCTTGCTGAGTTCGAGGCGGCGCCCGCGGATGACGTCGCGCTCGATCTCCCAGCGCACGCGCTTGGACAGTTCGATGACCCGCGCATAGCGCTCGCTGGGGTTGGCGGTTGGCATGGTGGTGATCCTCTTTCGGTTTCAGTTGAAATGCGGCCGGAAGGCCGCGCCGCATCGCCACTCGATGAGTGGCACCACGACAGGCCGGCACTGTCGAAGCGCGCGGTATCACGCGCGCGTCGGTGGACCGTCGGTATGTAGCGGTTTTGTATTCGGGCCTACACAGGCGGCGTGTGGCACGGCAGAATTTCCGCATGCATGCAGCGGCACGCCTGTTGATCGTCGACGACGACCCGTCGGTCCGCGCAATGCTGAGCGAGTACATGCACGGCCACGGTTATGCGGTGGCCGAGGCCGCCAGCGGCGCGCAGATGCGCCAGCGCATCGAGGCCGATCTGCCCGACGTGGTGCTGCTCGACATCCGCCTGCCCGGTGAAGACGGGTTGACGCTGGCCAAGTACCTGCGCGAGCACTACGACCTCGGAATCATCATGGTCACCGCGTCGGGCGACGTGGTCGATCGCGTGGTCGGTCTCGAGGTCGGCGCCGACGACTACCTGGCCAAGCCGTTCGATCCACGCGAACTGCTGGCGCGCGTCAAGAGCGTGCTGCGGCGCATTCAGGCCAAGCCCGGCACCGACGCGCCGGCTGCGCCAGCAAACCCACCGACTCGCCAGCGCTTCGGCCGCTGCGAGATCGACGTCGACTCGCGGCGCCTGTTCGAGGCCGGCGGCCACGAGATCGCGATGACGGCGATGGAGTTCGACCTGCTGCGCGTGTTCCTCGCCAACCCCAACCGCGTGCTGTCGCGCGACCAGCTGCTGATGCACACGCGCAACCGCGAATGGGAGCCGTTCGACCGCTCGATCGACATCCGCATCGGGCGCCTGCGCCGCAAGGTCGAACCAGACCCCGCCGGCGAGCCGCGCTGCATTCGCACGGTGCGCAACGCCGGCTACATGTACGTGCCCAACTGAGGCCGCACGCCGCTGCGGTCGCTCGCAGCGGCGCAGCAGCACGGCGGACCGCTTACGGCACCGACCAGCGGCCGAGCACGAGCAGCGGCGCACCGGCGCCCGCGCCGCCGCGCACGATCACCGCCTCGCCGGGGGCGAGCCCCTGGCCGCTGACGATGTGTCCGATCGCCGAGCCGTGCGACACCAGCACCACCAGCTCGCCGCTGCGCAGCGACTCGACGTATCGCTTCACCGCGGCGGCCTGCGCGTCGGCGTTGCTGCGGTCTTCGAACAGGTTCGACAACGCCGGCCAGTCGTCGTGGCGGCCGAACGCCAGCATCGCGGTGTCGCGGGTGCGGCACCACGGCGAATTGCGCACACTGGTGACGCGCAACTGGTTCGCCGCGAACCACTGGCCGATGCGCTTGGCGTGCGCGATGCCGCTGGCGTCGAGGTTGCGCTGGCTCTTGCAGTCGTCGAGGCGCCAGCCCGGCGGGTCACCGACACCGGGTGTCGTCTGCGTGTGGCGCATCAACACCGCGGCACCCGCGCGCAGCTCGCGCAGCAGCGTCGCGTCGTCGGCAACCGCCGCCGCGGGCAGCGCCAGCAGCGCGGCGACAGCGAGCAGCGCGGCGCGGCGGCCGATCGGATACTGGTTGGGACGCACGGTCGGCACGATGCGGCACTCGTTTGGCGACACGGTACACCACAACGCGTCGTGCACCCACGAACGCGCGTGGCCACGGCTCAATCGACGGGACCGGGCTTCGGCTCGACCACCTCGAACGTCGGGTCGAAGTCGTCGAGCAGGTTCAGCAGCTCGAACAACTTGTGGGCGTCGCCGCTGACCTGCAGCGCGCCGTTGGCGATCGCCTCGGCGAACGTGGTCTGACGCTGCGCGATCGCCAGCCAGGTGGCGCGCTTCAGCGCGAGACTCGCGTCGGCATCGGCGGCCTGGCGGCCGTCGACGTGGGTCAGCGCGGCGTTCTCGAGGTTGAGCACGTAGCGCTGCTGCGTGTCGCTGAACAGCCAGTTGATGACGATGTGCTTGCCGTCGGCGCGCGTGCCGTTCAGCCGCACGCCGAGGAAGTCGAAGTACGCGTCGAGCGGGATCGCGTTGAGCGTGTCGACCGGCAGCGCCGAGCTCGGCGGCCGCTTGCGCACGCCGTTGCGCAGCTCCTGCGCGCCCTGCAGATAGGCATTGCGCCAGCTGCCGGCCTCGGCCTGATAGCCGAGTTGCTCGAGCGCGTCGGCGGCCAGCGCGCGCGCTTCGCGATTCGTGGGCTCGGCGTACACCACCTGCTCGAGCACCGACGCCACCCACCGGTACTGGCCGCGCCGGTAGTCCTCGCGGGCGCGCGCCAGCACGGCGGCCGCACCGCCCATGTACTCGAGCGTCTTGCGCGCCGCGTCGACCGGCGGCAGCTCGTCCAGATGCGCGGGATTGGCGTCGTACCAGCCCAGGTACCTCTGGTAGACCGCCTTGCTGTTGTGGCTCAGCGTGCCGTAGTGATCGCGTGCCGACCAGTCGGCGGCCAGGGTCGACGGCAGGTGCAGCGCTTGCGCGATCTCGTTGGGCGTGTAGCCCTGGTTGAGCAGTCGCACCGACTGGTCGTGGACGAACTTGTAGAGGTCGCGCTGGCGCTTCAGGAACGCCTGCACGCGCTCGGCACCGCGAGTGGGCCAATGGTGCTGCGCGATCAGCACATCGCTGCGGCTGCCGAACGCCTCGAGCGCATCGCTGATGTAGCGCGACCACACGCGACCGTCGCGCACGTCGGAGCCGCGGATCGCATACAGGTTGTGCAGCGTGTGCGTCGCGTTCTCCGCCATGTCCAGCACGCGCAGGCGCGGGAAGTACAGGTTCATCTCGGCCGGCGCCTCGCTGCCCGGCGTGAGCTGGAACACGATCTCGACGCCGTCGATCGTGCGCGTCTCCATCGTGCGCGTGATCAGCTCGGTGGGCGCCACCAGCGAGCGGGTGCCGGTCGACTCGCTCTTGCCGAGCCCGACGTCGACACGGCCGCGCGGCCCGGGCACGAGCTGGCCGCCGAACTGGAACTGCGAACGCCGCGCCGCCGCATTGCTGGTGAGCACGCCTTCGGCGATCGCATCGAGAAACCCCTGCGGCGCGATGATGCGCGTGCGCCGGCTCGCCACGTCGTCGTCGCTGACCACGCCGCGCGCGCCGCCGAAGTGGTCGACGTGGTTGTGGCTGTAGATCACGGCGCTGATCGGCCGCCGCGGGCGATGCTGAAAGTACAGGTTCAGCGCCGCCCGCGCAGCCTCGAGGGTCAGCAGCGGATCGATCACGATGACACCGGTGTCACCCTCGACCAGCGTCATGTTCGAGATGTCGAACCCGCGCACCTGATACAGGCCGTCGACGACCTTGAACAGGCCGTGGATGTTGTTCAGCTGCGCCTGCCGCCACAGGCTGGGGTTGACCGTCGACGGTGCGTCGGCCGCCAGGAAGGCGAACGACGTGGCCGTCGCGCCGGGGCGGCCGCCGGCGGCCGGCAGCTCGGCGTCGGGCACCGTGGCCACGAAACCGGCGCGCGCGTCGTCGAAGTCGGCCTGATCGGCGAACGGCAGCGCGCGACGCACCGCGTCCTGCGCCGCCAGCGTGGCCGGCTCGGCATCGCGGGGCTGCGCCTGCACCGCGCCGGCGACGCACAGGGCCACGACGAACGAACAACGCCTGAGCGTGCTTTCAATGCGCATCACGTCTCCTCGCGATCGGACCACTGGCCACATGCGGCCGGTCGGACATCGGTTCGACGCAAAAAGTTCGCCGCCGCGGTCAGGGGCTGGGGGCCCAGGTCGGCGCGCCGCCGTCAGCAAGGAGGTCTCAACACTGCGCTGCTGCAGTCGCCACCGCACGCGGCGGGAGGCGAGTCTTCACCCGCACTTGAACTGCTTCGTCCTGATGACGTGAGCGCGCAGCACCAGAACGCATTCACAACCCCGCGGGTCCGAGATGACGATGAACTCTCCGTTCTCCGGCAGTACCTCGTTGGAACCATCCGGCATCGACAGGCTGTTGGATACCTTGCCCTCTGGTGCTGCATCGCAGATCGCCCGCACGCGCGAGGGCGACAGAGGCGATGTGTCGGCGGCGCGCGGTGGCGCCGGCGCACTGCAGGCCACCAGGCAGCCGGCGAGCCCGATCGCACCGCCAGGCTTCAAGAGCCGATTCAGCCCACGCATCGCGAAGCGCCTGAGCCCGGCCGAGCCGCAGATCGGCTGTGGCGCGACTGGACGGTTGGACCGGTCGGTCTCAAGATGCTCATGATCGGAGGGTCCGCGAGCCGACACCAGCTTTCCTGCTGCGCAGCGGTCGGCCGCGCCCCGAGTCTAGGCTCGTTCGCGATGCAGCGCCGAGCCCTCGCGCCGCCCACTTGGCGGCGTATTTGCAGCCATTGTTGCGCAGGCGGCAGCCGGTTGCCCCGGTCGACCGCCCGCGGCACCCGGGCCGCAAGTCGTCAAGGCCTGCGCGCCTCGAACAGCCGCTGCAGCAGGCACGACACGAACAGCAGCACGCCGATCACGATGCGCGTCCACCATGAGCTCAGGCTGCCGTCGAAGCTGATCAGCGTCTGGATGACGCC
Source organism: Burkholderiaceae bacterium (assembly GCA_035764445.1). Taxonomy (GTDB): domain Bacteria; phylum Pseudomonadota; class Gammaproteobacteria; order Burkholderiales; family Burkholderiaceae_C; genus JAEUPI01. Next base: position 4,356 of record DASTZF010000348.1, on the reverse strand, counting down.
CAGGATCAGCACGCCGAACAGGGTGCCGATCACGTAGCCGACGCCACCGGTCAGCAGCGTGCCGCCGATCACCACGGCGGCGATGGCGTCGAGCTCGAGGCCGATCGCATGCAAGCCGTAGCCCGACAACATGTAGAACGTGAACACCACGCCGGCCAGCGCCGAGCAGAAACCGCTGAAGGTGTAGACCAGCATGGTCGTGCGACCGACCGGCAGGCCCATCAGCACCGCCGAAGCCTCGTTGCCGCCGACTGCGTACACGGTGCGCCCGAACTCGGTGCCGTGCGCGAGCCAGACACCGATCGCCAGCATCAGAACCGCCAGCAGCGCGCCGACGGTGATCGACGCGCCCTCGCCCAGCGCAATGCGTGTCTGCGCGATCGCGGTGTAGCCGGCGTCGGTGATGCTGATCGAATCGATGCTGATCAGGTAGCACAGACCGCGCGCGAGGAACATGCCGGCCAGCGTGACGATGAACGGCTGCAGCCGGAAGCGCGTGATCAGCCAGCCCATCAAGGCGCCGAACGCGGTGCCCATTGCCAGCACCAGCGGAATCGCCGCCGCCGCGCTCCAGTGGTGCTGCTCGACCAGTGCGGCCGACACCATCGTGGTCAGCGCGATCACCGAGCCCACCGAGAGGTCGATGCCGCCCGACAGGATCACGAACGTCATGCCGATGGCGACGATGGCGAGGAACGCGTTGTCGATCAGCAGGTTCAGGAACACCTGCGGCGAGAAGAAGCCGTTGTACGCGAACGACCCGAAACCGAAGGTGGCGACGAACACCGCCACCGCGCCGAGCACCGGCACCACGCGCGCGTCGATGCGCGGCCGCAGCGCGGTCATCGACGCACCGTTCACGTCGGCGCTCCGGGCAGCGGCCGCCGCTGCACCCAGCCGCGCAGCATCGCGCGGAACTCGGCCGACTGCAGCAGCATCACGACGAACACCACCGCTGCCTTGACCACCAAGTTGATCTCCGGTGGCACGCCGATCGAGTAGATCGTCGAGGTCAGCGTCTGGATGATCAGGGCGCCGAGCACGCTGCCGGCGAGGCTGAAGCGCCCGCCGGTGAGCAACGTGCCGCCGAGCGTCACCGCGAGGATCGCGTCGAGCTCGAGCAGCAGGCCGGCGTTGTTGCCGTCGGCGCTCTTGACGTTGGAGCTGACGATCAGCCCCGCCACGCCGGCGGCGAAGCCGCAGAACACGTAGACGCACACCGTGATCAGGCGCTCGGGCACGCCGGCCAATCGGGCGGCTGCCGGGTTGATGCCGATCGCCTGGACGAAGAGGCCGAGCGCGGTGCGCGCCATCAGCAGGTGCAGCACCGCCCAAACCGCGCCGGCGATGAAGACCGCGAACGGCAGCCCGAGCAGGAAGCCGTTGCCGATGTAGAAATACGGCGCGTAGTAGACGGTGATGATCTGGCCGTTGGTGATCAGCTGCGCGATGCCGCGGCCGGCGACCATCAGGATCAGCGTCGCGATGATCGGCTGCATGCCCACGCGTGCCACCAACAGCCCGTTCCACAGCCCACACAGCGCCGCCACCGCGAGCGCGGCGACGATCGCCAGGCCCATCGGTGCGTTGCTGACGTAGGTCTGCACGCCGTTCTTGACGACCAGCTGGCCGCCGATCAGCAGCGCCGCAGTCGCCGCGGCGATCGCTACCACCGCGCCCACCGAGATGTCGATGCCGCGGGTGGCGATCACCAGCGTCATGCCGAGCGCCACCACCGCCAGCGGTGCGGCGCGGTTCAGGATGTCGATCAGGCTGCCGTACAGATGGCCGTCGCGCCACTGCAGCTGCCAGAAACCAGGGTTGAACGCGGCGTTCACCGCCAGCAACAGCACCAGCGCGCAGGCGGGCCAGAAGAGCCGGTGAGCGACCAGCGCTCGCCAGGGGGATGCCGCGCTCGCGCTGCGCGCCGCGTGCGCCTCGTCGGGCGGCAGCGACGGCATCGGGGGTGAGGGCTTCATGTCCCGGCGGCGATCAGCTGGAACACGTCCTGTTCCGACGTGTCGCTCGGCAGCTCGCCGACCTTGCGGCGGTCGCGCAGCACGACGATGCGGTCGGACACGCGCACCACTTCGTCCATCTCCGACGAGATGAACAGCACGGCCAAACCGGCGCGCGCGAGCTGCAGGATCTCGGCCATCACTTCCTGCTTGGCGGCGACGTCGATGCCGCGCGTCGGCTCGTCGAGGATCAGCACCTGCGGCTCGGTGGCCAGCCAGCGGCCGAGCACCGCCTTCTGCTGGTTGCCACCCGACAGCCGCGCGATCGGTGCGTCGAGGTCGGCCACCTGGATGCCGAGCGACTGCACGAAGCGCCGCGCGATCTCGGCCTGCTTGCCCGGCCGCAGAAAGCGGCGCAGCCCGAGCCGGGCTTGCAGCGCGAGCACCAGGTTCTCGCGCACCGACAGATCCCCGACGATGCCCTCGACCTTGCGATCCTCGGGGCACATTGCCATGCGATGACGGATCGCCTGCATCGGGCTCGTCAGATGCACCGGCGCTCCGGCCAGCTTCAGCTCGCCGCTGTCGCTGCGCTCGAGCGCGAACAGCAGCCGCGCCAGCTCGGTGCGGCCCGAGCCGAGCAGGCCACCGACACCGACCACCTCACCGCGGCGCAGGCTCAGGTCCACCGGATGCAGCGTGCCGCGGCGGCCGAGGCCGCTGGCCTGCAGCGCCGGCGTGGCGTCGGTCGACGGTGCCGCCGCCTCATGCGCCTGCTTGACCGCCGCCGCGCCGAGCTCGCGCCCGACCATCGCGCGGATCAGCGCGCCCGGCGGCAGCTCGTCCTTCAGGTACTCGCCGACGCGCTCGCCGTTGCGCAGCACGGTGATGCGGTCGCTGACCGCGTACATCTGATCGAGGAAGTGGGTGACGAACAGGATCGCCATGCCCTCGCCGCGCAGCCGTCGCATCACCGCGAACAGCTGCTGCACTTCACCTTCGTCGAGGCTCGACGTCGGCTCGTCGAGGATCAGCACCCGCGCCGACACACTGAGCGCACGCGCGATCGCCACCATCTGCTGCACCGCCACCGAGTAGCTCGAGAGCAACCGCGTGACGTCGATGTCCAGATTCAGGCGCGCTAGCAGCGCCTTCGCATCGGCGTTCATGCGCGGCCAGTCGATGCGCCACAGGCCCGCGCCGCCGCGCCGCGGGTAGCGGCCGGCGAAGATGTTCTCGGCCACCGACAGGTTCGGGCAGAGGTTGACCTCCTGGTAGACGGTGCTGATGCCCAGCCGCTGCGCGGCGGCCGGCGACGACGGTTGAATCGGCTGGCCGTCGAGCAGCAGAGCGCCGCGGTCGGGCGGGAAGACCCCCGTCAGCACCTTGATCAGCGTCGACTTGCCGGCGCCGTTCTGGCCCATCACCGCGTGCACTTCGCCCGCACGCAGCGTGAAGTCGACGTCGCGCAGCGCGACGACGCCGGTGAAGGCGCGCGTCAGGCCGCGCGCCTGCAGGACCACCGTTGAACTCGGTGCGGGCTCAGCCATCGCGCTGATCGGCGCGACAGCTCATGCGAGGGGCAGGCGCAGGCACCGTCATCGAAGCCCCATTGCGGGATCAGTACTTCCGGTTCGGGAACTCCTTGGCCGCCACCTCCATCGGGAAGATGCCCTCCTTGGTGACGATGCGCTTGGGCAGCGTCTTGCCGGCCTTGAGGTCCTTCACCGCCTCCATCAGCTGCGGGCCGAGCAGCGGGCTGCACTCGACACTGACGTTGAGCTTGCCGGCCATCATCGCCTCGAACGCGCCCTTCACGGCGTCGATCGAGATGATGGTGATGTCCTTGGCCGGCTTCAGCCCCGCCTCCTCGATCGCCTGGATCGCGCCGATCGCCATGTCGTCGTTGTGCGCGTACAGCACGTTGATCTTCTTGCCTTCGGCCTTGAGGAACGCCTCCATCACCTCCTTGCCCTTGGCGCGCGTGAAGTCGCCGGTCTGCGAGCGGATGATCTTGAAGCGCGGCTGCGCCTTGATGATCTCCTCGAAGCCCTTCTTGCGGTCGATCGCCGGTGCCGAGCCGACGGTGCCCTGCAGCTCGACGATGTTGACGTCGCCCTGGCCTTTGTAGTTCTCGAGCAGCCAGCGACCCGACTTGCGGCCTTCCTCGACGAAGTCCGATCCCATGAAGCTGACCCACAGGCTGTCGTCCTTCTCGTCGACCGCGCGGTCCGACAGGATGACCGGGATCTTGGCCGCCTTGGCCTCGCGCAGCACCGTGCCCCAGCCCGACGCGACCACCGGCGAGAACGCGATCACGTCGACCTTCTGCGCGATGAACGAGCGGATCGCCTTGATCTGGTTCTCCTGCTTCTGCTGCGCATCGGAGAACTTCAGG
>DASTZF010000347.1:0-11049 GCA_035764445.1 Burkholderiaceae bacterium | reverse complement strand
GACGCCAGGTGCTCGCATTCGGCGGGCGTCAGCAGCCGCTCGATGACGGCCGCGCCTTGACCATCGAGATCGCTGGCCACGCGCGCCCAATCGGCCGCCGCGACGCGCGCAAGCGCTGACGGGACCTGGTGCCGCTGCTGTGGCATCTGAGGCGGCATGTGCAGCTGCGCGGTGATGTCGGAGCTCATGCCCACAGCGTAGCGGGCGCAGCGGTGCTCGCTCGCCGCAATCGGACCCGCAATTCGCGCGCGAATCCAGTGCCCCGCGCGCTCGGGCGCGTGCGATCAGCCGCTCGCCTTCACCCAGGCCAGCGTGTCCGCCAGCGCGCGCTCGACGCGATCGAACATCGAGTCGATCTCGGTCTCGCTGATGATCAGCGGCGGCGAGAAAGCAATCACGTCGCCGCTCAGCGAACGCGTGATCAGCCCATGCTCTTGTGCGCGGCGCACGAAGTACGCACCGACGCCGCGCTGCGGGTCGAACGCTTGGCGGCGCGCGGGATCTTCGGCCAGCTCGATCGCACCGATCAGGCCGAGGCTGCGCACATGGCCAACGAGATCGTGGCCTTCGAAACGACTCAAGCCCTGCTTGAAACGCGGCGCGACACGTCGCACGTGGCCAACGATGTCATCGCTGTCGTAGATCCTCAGCGCCTCCAGCGCGACCGCGCACGCCAGCGGGTGGCCGCTGTAGGTGTAGCCGTGGCCGAAGCTGCCGACCGCCGCGCTGGCGTCGGCCACCACCTGGTAGATCGGGTCGCTGACGAGCAGCGCCGACAGCGGCACATAGGCCGAGGTCACCTGCTTGGCGATCGTCACCAGATCGGGCTTCAGGTTGAACGCCTGGGAGCCGAAGCGCTCGCCGAGGCGGCCGAACCCGGTGATCACCTCGTCGGCAATCAGCAGGATGTCGTGGCGCTTCAGGATCGCCTGCACGCGGTCGAAGTAGCCGGGTGGCGGGATCACCACGCCGCCCGCGCCCATCACCGGCTCGGCGATGAAGGCGGCGATCGTGTCGGCACCCTCTCGCTGGATCGTCTCTTCCAGCTCGCGCGCGAGGCGATCGACGAACGCGCTCTCACTCTCGCCAGCTTGCGCGAACTGGTAGTGATGCGGGCAGCCGACGCGCACGACGCCGGGCAGCGGCAGGTCGAAGTGCTCATGCATCATCGGAATGCCCGACATCGACGCCGCGGCCGCGGTGACGCCGTGATAGCCCTTGACGCGGGCGATGACCTTCTTCTTGTTCGGCCGCCCACGTGCGTTGTTGTAGTAGCGCACGAGCTTGAAGGCCGCGTCGTTGCTCTCGGAGCCCGAGTTGGCGAACAGCACGCGCGCGTTGGGGATCGGCGCCCAGCGGGTGGTGAGCGCCTCGACGAGATCGGTCACCGGGCCCGGCACCTTGCCGCTGAACGCGTGGTAGTACGGCAGCGTCTGCATCTGCCGCGCGGCGGCGTCGGCCAACCTCGTCTCGCTGAAGCCGAGCGACGCGCACCACAGCCCGGCCATGCCTTCGATATAGCGCTTGCCATGCTCGTCGATCACGTGCACCCCGTCGCCGCGCACGATCACCAGCGGCCCTTCGCGCTCGAGCTGGCGCAGCTGCGTGTACGGATGCAGGTGGTGCGCGATGTCGCGTCGGGCTGCGGGCGTGAGGGTTTGTGTCATGGGGGGTCTTCCCGGTGTCTCGATTCATTATCGATGGGTCACCTTCACAATGACGGCCTGCCAACGCCGCGGTGTTTCAGATGAAATCCGACAGCCATTGTTCGCTCTCGTTCCACGCTGCTGCGCGGCGTGGCTGGCTGTCACTCGCGCTCGTCGCGTTGATCGGCACGCCGTCGATCGTCACCGCGCAACCAGCGCCCCCTGGCGCGCCGCTCAAGCTCATCGTCCCGTTCACGCCGGGCACTGGCATCGACCTGATCGCTCGCCAGGTGGGGCCGAAGCTCTCCGAGCGGCTCGGGCGCCCGGTGGTGGTGGAGAACCGCGCCGGCGCATCGGGCAACCTCGGCACCGAGGCGGTGGTGCGTGCCGCGCCCGACGGCTCGACGCTGCTGGTGACCGTGAACACGCTGGTGATGAGCCGTGCGCTGTATCCGAGCCTCGGCTTCGATCCGGTCCGTGACCTCGACCCAGTCTCGCTCACCAGCTGGGGCCAGTTGCTGCTGGTCGCATCGCAGAAGTCCGGCATCACCAGCGCGCAGGACTTGATCGCGCGTGCCAAGGCCCGGCCCGGCGCGCTGAACTACGGGTCACCCGGCAACGGCACCCCGCACCACCTGGCGATGGAGCTGGTGAAGAACCAGGCGAGCGTCTTCATCACGCACATCCCGTACCGCGGCACCGGCCCCGCGGTGACCGACCTGCTCGGCGGCCAGATCGACGTCATGTTCCTGCCGATCCACGTGGCTTTGCAGCACGTGAAGGCGGGCAACCTGCGCGCACTGGCGATCAGCAGCGACAAGCCGCACCCGTTGCTGCCCGATGTGCCGCCGCTGCGCACGCTGCAGTTGGGCAACCTCGACGTCGACATGTGGTTCGGCGTGCTGGCGCCGAAGGGCACACCCAAGCCGCTACTCGAGCGCCTGAACGGCGAGCTGAAGTCGATCCTGGCGTTGCCCGAAGTGCGCGCTGCGTTCGAGACTCAGGGCATGACTCCGGCGCACAGCAGCGCGCAGGAGTTCGGCGAGCTGATAGAGCGCGATGCCGTGCGTTGGGCCGAGGTGATCAAGGCACAGCGCATTCGGGCCGATTGAAGGGCCGCGTGACGCCGCGGCTCGACATCGTGGTCATCGGCGCGGGCCTCGGCGGCCTCGCGGCCGCGGCCACGCTGCTGCAGCGCGGCCATCGCGTGCGCGTGGCCGAACAGGCACCGACCCTCGGCGAGGTCGGCGCCGGCATCCAGATGAGCGCCAATGCCATGAGGGTGCTCGACCGCCTCGGCCTGCGCGCCGGCTTGGAGCCGAACGCGGTGAGGCCCAAGTCGTTCGAGTTCCGCCGTTTCAACGACGGCGAATTGCTGCACACGGTGCCACTCGGTGAGCCGCACGAACGCAGGCACGGCGCACCGTACTTTCAGCTGCATCGCCACGACCTGCACGAGGCGCTGCGCGCGGCGGTCCATGCGCTCGATCCAGCGGCACTGGCGCTCGATGCGCGCGCGCTCGCGTTGCGCGAGCAGACCGACGCGGTCCACGTGACGTTCGAGCGCGGGGCGCGGTGGCGCGCCGACCTCGTGGTCGGCGCCGACGGCATCAAGTCGATGGTGCGCCGCTACACGGCCGGTGCCGACGACCCGGTGTTCACCGGGCAAGTCGCGTGGCGCTGCACGGTGTCGGTCGGGCGCATTGCGCCGGCCCTGCGCACCGATGTCGTGTCGACCATCTGGTGCGGGCCCCGCAACCATGCCGTCACCTACTACCTGCGCGGCGGCGAGTTGCTGAATTTCGTCGGCTGCGTCGAGCGCGCGGCCGACGAGGAGTCGTGGACCACTCGACGCCCGTGGCAGGAGCTGAGCGACGACTACGCGGGCTGGCATCCGATGGTGCGTGCGGTCATCGACGCGGTCGACCGCGGGCAGTGCTTCCGCTGGGCACTCAACCGGCGCACGCCGGTGCAGCGCTGGAGCAGCGCCCGCATCACGCTGCTCGGTGATGCGGTGCACGCGACGCTGCCGTACATGGCGCAGGGAGCGGCGATGGCCATCGAAGACGCGGCGGTGCTGGCGCGCGCCCTGGACCTCGACGTGCCGTTGCCGGAGCAGCTCGCGATCTACCAGCGGCACCGCGGCCCGCGCACCGCGCGCGTGATCCGCGAGTCCGACGAGATGGGCGAGCTGTACCACATCGCGGACGCTGCAGCGATGCGCAGCGCATTCATCGAGCGCGACATCGCGCGCTCGCGCAACGAGTGGCTCTACCCGTACGACCCGTGGACGGCGCCGTTGACGTGAGCGGGTCGACGGCTCAAACCGTCTTCAAGGCCACCGCCTCCGCCATTTCGTGCTTCGGCACCACCAGACGAATGAAGGGCTTGTAGTCGTCGATGATTTGAACGGTCGCCCCGAGCTCGAGCGTCCAGCGGCGTGCGATCGTCCGCTCGTCGTCGCGTTGCGCATCGTCGAGCAGAATCACGCAGCCCGGCGCCAGACGATCGCGCAAGATCGGCACCAGCCCGTAGCGGCCGCCCTTGGTGTCGGCGGGCGGTCCGTCGCACACCACCAACGCAAAAGTGCGCGGCAAGCGCGCCAACGGCGGGTCGTACCACGCGTAGCCGCCGTAGTTCTTCAGCGGCGCAGTGCACAGCCGCACCGCGCGCACCCGGTGGCGCACCAGCCCACGATTGACCCGCATGCCCCACTCGGGCATGTGCTCCAGCGCCCAATGCTCGTAGCCTCGTTGCTGCGCGACCACACCGAGCAGCAAAGTCGACAGGCCGGAGCCGCATTCCAGGGTCGGCCCGCTCGAGACCAGCGCGTTCGCCAGGCACGCACGCAGGAAACCTTCCTGGGCGATCCAGCCCGAGTTGCCCCACGAGGAGATCAACTCGTTCAGCACACGACTGTTCGTGGCCAGCGCCTCCGGCGGGTTGGCGATGAAGCGCTTCATCGCGGCATCGAACCGCAGCCCATCGTAGGCCCGGCGCAGCCACTGCCTCGTCTGGCGCGGGAATACCAAGCGAGCCATGTTCAAGACGAGTCTCGTTTCATTTGTTCACGGGCAATCGAGCGGATTTCGCGCCAAGAGTGCCACGGCAATCGTGAAAAGATCAGGACACCGTCTCGGCGAGCAAGGACTGTCCAGGTTTGAGATGGTTGATGCGCCAGAAGGTTCATTGTCGCCGGCGCTGGCGCGGAATGTGCATCTTTCACTGACAGGCCGTCAACCTACGACCGGGGCCGATTCAATAGCGGCTGGTGATGCCTGCCATGCGCAGCAGCCAGTGGGCGCACCATGCGACGAAACCGCGCAACACCAACGGGCGCCAGCCGGGCCGGTCGCTCGCATCGGTGACTTCACGCGAATCAGCGACGGCCGCATCGAAGCGGCGCGACAACTCGGTCGTGAACGCCTGGTCGCGGACGATTACGTTGGCCTCGAGATTGAGCAGCAGCGACAGCGGGTCGATGTTGGAGCTGCCGACGGTGGCCCACTGGTCGTCGACGAGCGCTGCCTTGGCATGCAGAAACGCCGGCGTGTATTCGAAGATGTGGATGCCTTGGTGGCGCAGTTCGTCGTACAGCACTTGTGCCGCCAGCGCCGCAAATCGGTAGTCGATCTTGCCTTGCAGCAGCAGCCGCACGCGCACGCCGCGCTGGGCGGCACGAATCAGGGCGCGGCGGAACAGCCGCCCCGGATAGAAGTACGCCGTCACCAGGTCGACACGCTCGCGCGCGCGCAACACCGCCTCGATGTAGGCTCTTTCGATCGCGCGGCGCCGCCGTAAGTTGTCGCGCACGACGAACGCCATGCTGACCGGTGAGGTGGCGCTGCCGGGCAGCAGCGGCGGCGTCGGCGCGACCAGGCGCAGCCGTTGCAGGGCCCGGCGCGCGCGCGCCAACGGCTGCGCGCTGCGCGCCAGCGCCTTCACTTCTTCGCGCCAGTCGGCACCCAGTGCGGCGCGGCTCCAGACCGCGCGCGCGGTCTGTGCGACCTGCACGGCCACCGGCCCGCGCAACTCGACGGCGAAGTCCAGGCGCGGTGCCTCGGACAGGCCATGGCGCAGGTCCAGCCGGTCGCCGATGATGTTGATACCGCCGACGAAGGCGACGTCGCGATCGACCGCGCACAGCTTGTGATGCAGACGACGCAGCTGGCCCGGCTGCAGCAGGCTCCACCAGCGATCGATCGGCCGGAATACGGCCAGCTCGACCGCCGGCTCGACCATCCATTCGTGCAGGCGCAACAGCGTGGCCTTGGAGCCAAAGCCATCGACCACCACGCACACGCGGACCCCACGCCGGCCGGCCGCTGCCAGCGCAGCGGCCATCTTGCGCGACTCGTCGTCGTCGTGAAAGATGTAAGTCGACAACCACACCTCGTGGCGGGCCTGGGCGATCGCTGCGCGCATTGCGGGGAACAGCTCGTCGCCTCCTTGCAGCAGGCGCACACGGTGGCCGCCCATGAACTGCGGGGCGCCACGCCGCGGCCACACGGCATCGGCTTCGGCAGCGGGTTGCGGGTCGGCCATCGCTTCAGTCGAGTTCGAGTTCGACCACCAACGGCAGGTGGTCCGACATGCGTGCCCACGCCGCCCCGCGCGGCACCTCCTGCGTCAGGCACCGAAAGCCCCGCATGTAGACGCGATCGAGCGCGAACACCGGCACCCGCGACGGAAAGGTCGGCCGCACGCCGCCGCCGTGCAGGGTGGCGCGCTTCAACCCGATGCTGCGCATCGGAGCGTCCAGCCGCTCGTTCCAGTCATTGAAATCGCCGGCCACCAGCAGCGGGGCGCCGCGCGGCACGAACTCGGCAACGAAGCGCGACAGGTACTGCACCTGCTGCAGCCGCCCGCCGTGGGTGAGACCGAAATGCGCCACCACCGAGTGCACCGTGTGACCGTGCCAGTGCACCGGCACGTGCAACAGGCCGCGCTGTTCGAAACGATGCGCGCTGACATCGTGGTGGTCGACGTCGCCGAGCGGCCAGCGCGACAGCAGGGCGTTGCCGTGCTCGCCGTGACGCGTGATCGCGCTTGACCGATATGCGACCTCGTAGCCCTCGGGCGCCAAGTAGTCGGCCTGCCCCTGCTCGGGCCAGCCGAACCAGGTGCGGTCGAAGCGGCGCGATTCGCGGCGGTGGAACAGCCGCACCTCCTGCAGGAACACCAGGTCGGCATCGAGCGCCTCGACGCCGAGCCCCAGGTTGTGGATCTCCAGCCGCTTGCGAGGCCCCAGGCCGCGCACGCCCTTGTGGATGTTGTAGGTTGCCACGCGCAGGCGGCTGGCATCGGTCTGCGTCGGCACGCCGAAGCGCGACGCAATCGGCGTCAGGTGCCCCGGTCGCGTGGTGGTGGCGTTCATCGATGTGCCGGCAGCTGCAGGATCGCTTCGGCGTTGCTCGGGGAGAAGCAACGGTCGGCCGCCTCGCGGTACGGCAACCACTGATGGCGCAGGTGCTCGCGTGGGTTCAGCACGACTGCAGTATCGGGCGGCACCGTGAGACCGAACACGTGTTCGGTGTTGTGGGTGACACCGGGCGCATAGCGATGCCGCCAGACCGGGTAGATCTCGTACACGTTGGCCAGTTGCCAGTCGCGCAGCGCGGCCAGCGGCACCCGCGCCGAGCCGATCGCGATGCCCGTTTCCTCTGCCACCTCGCGCACGCAGGTGTCTTGCAGCGGCTCGTCGAGTCGATCCTTCGCGCCGGTGACGCTTTGCCAGTACCCAGGCTTGTCGGCGCGCTCGATCAGCAGCACCGCCAGCGCCGGCGTGTGGATCACCACCAACACCGACTCGGGGATCTTGTGGCGGCCGGTGGTTCCCACGGCGTGAGCGGCGTCACGCCGCCTGCGGATTGCGCAGCCGGATGTGCAGCTCGCGCAACTGTGCCTCGTCAACCCGGCTCGGCGCGCCGGTCAGCAGATCCTGCGCGCGCTGCGTCTTCGGAAATGCGATCACGTCGCGAATCGAATCCGCCTTGGCCATCATCGTGACGATGCGGTCGAGCCCGAACGCAATGCCGCCATGCGGCGGCGCGCCGTACTGCAGTGCATCGAGCAGGAAGCCGAACTTGGCCTTGGCCTCCTCGGGCCCGATCTTCAGCGCGCGGAACACCTTGCTCTGCACCTCTTCGCGGTGGATGCGCACCGAGCCGCCGCCGATCTCCCAGCCGTTGAGCACCGTGTCGTAGGCCTTCGCCAGGCACGCGCCGGGGTCGCTGTCCATCAGGTTCTCGTGGCCGTCCTTCGGTGCCGTGAACGGGTGGTGCACGGCGGTCCAGCGCTGCGCCTCCTCGTCGTACTCGAACATCGGGAAGTCCACCACCCACAACGGTGCCCACCTGTCGTCGACCAGCTTGCGCGCGCGGCCGAACTCGCTGTGGCCGATCTTGATGCGCAAGGCGCCCAACGAGTCGTTGACGACCTTGGCCTTGTCGGCGCCGAAGAGCAGCAGGTCGCCGTTGCGTGCCCCCGAGCGCGCGATCAGCTCGGCGATGATGGCGTCGCTGAGGTTCTTGACGATCGGCGACTGCAGGCCCTCGCGACCCTTTGCGAGGTCGTTGATCTTGATCCACGCCAGCCCCTTGGCACCGTAGATCTTGACGAACTCGGTGTAGCCATCGATGTCGCCACGACTCAGCTCGCCACCGCCGGGCACGCGCAGCGCGGCGACGCGCCCTCCCTTGGCCTGTGCGGCCGACGAGAAGACCTTGAAGTCGGCCTCGCGCATCACGTCGGTGAGCTCGGTGAACTCCATGCTCACGCGCAGGTCCGGCTTGTCGGAGCCGAAGCGGCGCATCGCCTCGGCGTACGTCATCACCGGGAACCCCGGCAAATCGACCTTCATCACGTTGCGAAAGACCGTGCGGATCATGCCTTCGAACAGGACACGGATCTCCTCTTCGTTGAGGAACGACGTCTCGATGTCGATTTGCGTGAACTCGGGCTGCCGGTCGGCGCGCAGGTCTTCGTCGCGGAAGCACTTGACGATCTGGTAGTAGCGGTCGAAGCCCGCCACCATCAGCAGTTGCTTGAACAGCTGCGGGCTCTGCGGCAGCGCGAAGAACATGCCGTCGTGCACGCGGCTGGGCACCAGGTAGTCACGTGCGCCTTCGGGCGTGCTCTTGGTCAGCATCGGCGTCTCGATGTCGATGAAGCCGTTGCGGTCGAGGAACTTGCGGGTCTCCATCGCCACGCGATAGCGCAGCAGCATGTTCTTCTGCATCGTCGGGCGGCGCAGATCGAGCACGCGGTGCGTCAGCCGCGTGGTCTCGGACAGGTTCTCGTCGTCGAGCTGGAACGGCGGCGTCACGCTCGGGTTCAGCACGTCGAGCTCGTGCGCGAGCACCTCGATCTTGCCGCTGGTGAGGTTGGCGTTCTCGGTGCCAGCCGGGCGCGGCCGCACCTTGCCCATCACCTTGAGGCAGAACTCGCCGCGCACCCCTTCGGCCACCTTGAACATCTCGGGCCGGTCGGGGTCGCACACCACCTGCACCAGCCCCTCACGATCGCGCAGGTCGATGAAGATCACGCCGCCGTGGTCGCGTCGCCGGTGGGCCCAGCCCATCAGCGTGACGGCCTGGCCCATCAGTGCTTCGCTGACCAGGCCGCAATATGTTGTTCGCATGGTGCACTCCTGTGCTTCTTGTCGGTCGGCTCCACGGCGCCCCGCCGGGCGCGCGTCGGAAGTAGGTTGGCGCTTTTCGCATGCGGCAGTGTGACGTGCCTTCGCGTCGGGGCTTCTCACCCGCCGGGCGAGAAACCCGGTTCAGTTTCGCGCAGCGGCGGCTGCGCGCTGCGGCGCGGGGGGCGGCGGCGCGACCACGCCCATCGAGATGATGTACTTCAGCGCCTCGTCGACGCTCATCGTCAGCGGCACGACTTCGCTGCGCGGCATGATCAGGAAGAAACCCGAAGTCGGGTTCGGCGTCGTCGGCACGTAGACGCTGACATGCGGCGCGCCGAGGTGGCGCGCGACCTCGCCGCTGGGCACCCCGGTGACAAAAGCGATCGTCCACGAGCCGGCGCGCGGGTACTGCACCAGCACCGCCTCGCGGAACGCGTTGCCGCTGCTGGAAAACAGGGTGTCCGACACCTGCTTCACCGAGCTGTAGATCGACTTGACGATCGGAATCTTGTGCAGCAGCCGGTCCCATTGGCTGACGAACCACTGGCCGAAGATGTTGGCGACGAACAGGCCCGTCAAGTACAGCACCAGCAGCAGCGAGATCACGCCCAGGCCCGGCACGCCGCGCAGCATCTCGATGCCTTCGCGCATGCCGGCGGGCAGCACCGCCTGCGACAAGCTGAGCAGCCAAGAGAAGAGCCCGTCCATCACGCCGAGCACCCCCAGCAGCACCCACACCGTGATGGCCAGCGGCATCCAGACCAGCAGGCCGGTGATCAGGTGCTTTCTCACGGTAGCAACCAGGCGTGCCGCGGCTCGGACTCAGTGGCAGGCGCAGCCGCCACCGCAGCCGGCGGCCTTCGGCGCTTCGCCAGCGGACGATCCGCTGGATGACGAGCTACCCGCGTCACCGGCCTTCGTCGTGGTCGCGGCGTCCCCTGACTTGGCGGTGTCGCCCTTGGTGCCGTCGTCCTTGCCGGCCTCGGTCTTGGCGCCACCGTCGGCCGGCTTCTTCGCGCCGTTGCTCTTGAAGTCGGTGGCGTACCAGCCCGAGCCCTTGAGCTGAAAGCCTGCGGCCGTGACCTGCTTGGCGAACGACTCTGCACCGCACGACGGGCACACCGTCAGCGGCGGGTCGGAGAGTTTCTGCAGCACGTCCTTGGCATGGCCGCACGACGCGCAACGATAGGCGTAGATCGGCATGACCAAGCCCCAGTGCAAAGCGGAAAATTATACCGGCGCGCCTCTCGCCGCCTCCCCGCACGCGAGGGTCTGGGCGACGACTCGTTCCAGCCAGCCTGCGCAAGGCGCGGGCCGTCGTTCGTCAGCCGCAGCGCCGTCCGCAGTGGACGGCGCTGCACGCCGACTCACCCGTGCACGCCGACGATGTGGTGGTGCGTGCCGTGGCGGTTGCGCAGCGCCTGCGGGCCGAGCGACCCGACCACCATGCCGACCATCGCCATCAACAGGCCGGCGAGTTGCGGCGGGAACTGCTCCTTGGCCGGGGTGTAGAGGAACAGCAGCCAGGTTGCGGCGCCGAGCACGATCGAGAACACCGCCCCCTGGGTGGTCGCGCGCTTCCAGTACAGCCCGGCGGCCAACGGCACGATCGCGCCGACCAGCGTCACCTGATAGGCACCCGACACCTGCTCGTAGATCGAGGTGCCTTGCAGCGCGATCGCATACGCGCAGACACAGGCCGAGAAGATCAGCACCGTGATGCGCATCGTGCGCAGCTCGTTCTTGTCGTGCACGCGTGGG
>DASTZF010000346.1:0-11664 GCA_035764445.1 Burkholderiaceae bacterium | reverse complement strand
CTGCCGAACACATGGCCCAGCGCGATGAACGTGGCGCGCATGAGGCGGCTCACTGCAAGCGGCAGTGCGGACAGGTCCGGCGGAGGCGGTGGCGGCGGGCCCAGCAAAGGCGGCACGTCCTTCGCGGTGTGCGTAGCGCGGAACGCGGCGCGGTGCGCGAGCTCATCGGCGGAGGGACCACCGCTGCCGGACACCAGCGCGCACATCTCGTCCAGGCCGGCGTCGAGCAAATGCTCCGGCCGCTCGAGACGGCCGCTGGCAGCAACGCGGCGGCCAGCCGCGAGGGCGGCGCGCCGCATCAGCCCGGAAGCCCAAATGTCGCTGTACACGCCTCGCTCGTCGCGCAGGCGGTACGTGAGGCGGGCCTCGGCGAGCAGCTCGTCGAACTGCGCCTGGTGCGCAGCCGGCACCTGCGCGCGCACGGCGGCGATGCGCGCGTCGAGGTCCGACTCGCCAGGGTTCTCTCCCGACACCGCCACGCGCAGCGCACGCAACAGCGCATCGGGCATCTCGATGGCAGTGGGCTCGGCGATGTCGAACCCGTCAAGGAGCCGGTGGCCAACCAGGTCGAGGTAGCCGCGGACAGCCGCGCCGGTGTCACCGGGCAACGCGCGCAGCCGGTCGACCACCCGCGACGGGTCGTCTGCCGAGGCCAGCAGCTGGCGTGCGCCTTCATCGCGCGCGAAGGCGGCCTTCAGGCGAGACATCTCGTCGGAGCCGCCGGCCGAGACCTCGGCCGAGCCGCGCAGCAGCCCGAGCAACTCCGACGGCGGCAGCCCGGTCCACTCGGCCGCATGCGCCAGGAAGTCACCGGTGGGCAGCACCGCCGCCGCGGTGAATCGCATGTGCTGTGTGATCATCGCCGCGTGATGGTCACGGCACCGCTGCAGGTACGCCACCAGCTCGCCATCGCTCAAGGCGTCGGGGTCGATCCGCTGCAACTCGCGGTGCATGGCCAGGGTCGACGGCTTGCAGCGTTCGTCCCATTCGCGCAGTTGCGCGCGCCAGAGCTTGTCTCCATAAACCTGCTCGGCCCGCTGGAACCGCTCGGGCATCTCCGCCTCTGGAGCGGGCACCACCTGGTTGTAGCCAAAGCCCTGCACGTAGGCCATCTGCAGGCCGTCGATCAGCATGCCGTAGAAGCGCGCGAAATCCCGGGTACCCGCCCGGAGCGCTGCCGGGTGCGTCTCCTGGAAGTAGCGCGTCATCGGCCGCGGAAAGTGCACCCCGTCCTGGGTCCACGGGCCGGGACCGGGGGGATCGAGTTGAAGGGTCGTCGAGGACACAGAAGTCGTCACGGGCGTCTCCTCGTCATGGGTGGCACGGGCAGCGACGCGGCTTGGCTCCCGCTCGCGCTGCGTCATTGAATCACGTCGCGCCCAGCACGGAACATAGGTCTATCGCGCGTATTCACGGTGCGCGGCACTGACTGCCTTCGGCTGCAGATTCAACCAGTCGATGCAACACACTAGACCTGCCCAGGCAGGAGGAGGTGTTGCAGATGAAGGTCCAGCGGATGACGCCATCGGCACCGATCAGGAAATGCCCGGTGGTCTGGAAGCCGTGCACCTGGGCGATCTGCTGGTCGACCTCGGTGGGCTCGAACGAGTCCTGCCGGCATCGAGCAGAGCCTGCACCAATCGGGTCTTTCCGGTGCCGGCGTCGGCGGCGGATCAGCGGGCGGCGATCTAACGCACGTCGAGCAGCGACTGCACTCAGCCGTCGACTAGCTCGACCCAGTCGAGCTGCACGCGCGCTGCGGACGCCTTGAACGCGAGCTCAAGGGTCATGGGTTTCAAGCAATTGACTTCAGGCGCGCTCTTCGGGACCAGCGAGTGGGCGCCACGACGTCCGCTTACCCAGGCGACGAAGGACTGCTGCGGGTCGTTAATACTCGTTCGAGCCTTCGGCAAGCGGACGCTCGGCCATCCCGATCACGTCAGACGCACGCTAGGTCAGCAGCACCTTCGATAGCGATCATTGAAACCGGCACGCCCGGTGTAGCCTCAATGACTGCAATGCGGCATACACCGTGAATTCACGGCGCGGCAGTCACCGACAACAACCGCTGCGAAGCGGACGATCGGCACGTCGAGCGCGAAGGGCAGCAATGGGTCGAGGCTGTGTGAAAACGCCTCGAAGGCGCAATCTGGGGGGTCATTCGACCCTTGGTGCGATCGAGAAAATCGCTCCTGACGCGATCTAGAGGGTCGATGTTGCGCTGAACGCATCGCCCGCCGAGTCTTCACACAGCCTCGGTCGGAACCGGACCATCGCATCCACACTGCGACGGTCAGCTGACCCAAGATCCGTGGTCTCTAAGCTCTCTTCCGGATGACACGCGCTGCGTCCGGTGAAACGACGCGGCGAAGTCCGAACAGATCTCGAATCTCCACCGCGCCACGACCGGTCCTGACCCATCCTGCCGCGACGAAGTCCTGCATGAGGCGGGCCACCACTTCGCGTGTGGTTCCCAAGTGGTTGCCGAGTTGCTGCTGTGTCATGCGCAAGCAGCCGTCTGAGGCGGCATGCGTCAAGATGAACTGGGCCAGTCGCTGCCTGTGATTGCTGGCATGGATCCCATCGAGCTCGGCCATCAACCGGTACACCAGCATCGACAGCGCGCTGACCGTCAAGTCTTGGATGGCGCGCTCGGCTTCGAACAGCCGACGGTAGATCGCACCTGGAATCAATGCCACGCTGGTGGCGCACTCCGCTTGCACCCATGACGGGTAGAGCACATCCCCGAACAGGCAATTCAATGCGATCACGCAGGTCTCGCCGGGATCGACGAAGTACAGCGTCGCTTCGGTCCCGCCAGGCGTGATGGTGAACACGCGCAATCGTCCGCTCAGGACGAAGTAGGCGCCGGAGACGGGTTGTCCTTTGTGCAGGACGGCTGCGCGGTTGGAGAAGCGCTTTTCGAGAGCCCCTTGGGACAGGAGCCCTCTCGCTTCCTTGCTCAGCTTCGCGAACGCGTCGAAGCGCTGCAGCCGTTCGATGACCGACATCGCTTCGCGCAAGTCGCATCAGCCCGCAGTGCGGTCCAGGTGTCCACGCTTGAGCCAGATGATCGCCCCGGTCGCGCTCGCGAGAACGCCAGTGCCTTCGGAGGTGGGACGGCGCCACCAGCTCCACCGCTGGAGACGAATGCCTGCGCCGCTGGCCGAGCCCTCGCAGACGAAGATTTCCTCGCCACCGTGTCCAGCGTCAAGGGCAAGCGTGCCGCCCGGCGGCAAATGGTGCAGTTCCACCGACATCGATCCGGCTCGATGCAACACCTGCCGCCGTGATATCTCGGGTTCCGTCGACACGACGACGCGTTGGCGATCCGTGGCAGCCATCTGGCGCAACTTGACGAAGATCGTGCATCCCCGCGCGCTTCGCGGCGTGTGAGCAGACCCAGGCGGGTTGCGGACGTAGGTCATCGGCGGGTAGTCGCCGTGATCGTCCGAGAAGACACCCTCCAGGACGAGGAATTCCTCACCGGCCTCGTGTTCATGCGCGGCGAACTGACTGTGAGGCGCATAACGCACGATGCTGGTGGCCAACGCCACCTCGCCACCAATGCGTTCGAGGAGCTTGCGCTCCACGCCCGGCGCGGGCGAGGGTTGCCATGGCAGGTCAGCCCCGTGCACGAGGGCCGGCCTGTTGACATCGGCATGCAGAGCGAGGGAGTGCATCAGAAGCGCTCCTCATGATGACGCAAGTCGAGCTCGTGCGTCCACGAGGACGGAGCCTGAGCCGCGAGCCAGACATAGGCCTTGGCCACGTCGTCGGGGTCGAGCGCCTGGGACGGTTTTCCAGCAAAGCGGGTCACTGACGGCGAACCGCGTAGCAAGCCATCGAGCACGATGTGGGCGACGTGGATGCCGCGGGGTTGGTACTCCCGCGCAAGCGATTGGGCCAGCCCACGCAGAGCAAACTTCGCGGCGGCAAACGCGCTGAATCCGGACGATCCGCGGACAGATGCGGTAGCGCCAGTGAACAACAGGGTGCCGCCGCCGCGCTCCAGCATTCCGGGGAGAACCGCCTGCACGCAAGTGACGGCAGCACCGACCGAGGCATGAAACGAGCGCTCGAAGTCCTCCAAGGCCAGCGACTGAAAGCTGCCCGCCACGAGTGCAGCCACATTGAAGACCAGGACGTCCACACCACATCGCTGCGCGGCCCAACGATCGAGAATGCGCCGGGCCGAATCGGTCGCAGTCAGGTCGCATGCTTGCGTGGAGACAGCTTCGGTGGAAGTGATCGACTCCGACCGGCGAACAATCGCGTCGACGACATAGCCTGCCTTCGCGAACTGCCTGACAAGTGCTGGCCCCAGCGCGCCGCCGGCGCCGACGATGAGGGCCCGCCGCTGCGTCACAGCAGCCCCAACACACGTGCTGCGAGAACCATGGTCGCACCCCAGCCTCCGAAGAAGGCCAGCGTTCGCGCCACCGGGATTCCCGCGGTGTAGACCACGAAGTGAGCGAGTCGCGACCAGAAGTAGACTGCGCAGGCCAACGCCGTCAATCCATCAGCGCGTTGAAGCTGGGTTGCACACAAGACGATGGGTGCGAACAGCACAAGGTTCTCCACCGCATTTGTGTGCGCCCGCTGAGCACGTTGGGCCCAGGGCGACAGCGCCGTGTCGTCGGGCGATGGATTGGCAAACATGCCCCAGAGCCCGCGGACGGCGATGCGGTTTAGAACATAGGGCAAGCAAAAGAGGGCTGTTGCGCCGATCGTCAAACCCAGCCAGGTCAATTCTTTCGACATTGCAGATCGCTCGGTGAGGATGAGGACCCGACGGTAGCCCGGCCCCTCGTACGCTTCTGTAGCAATCGATACGCTCGCTCGCAGGACATCGCTCGCTCGGGCGCAACAGTGCCGGTGGTAAGGCACCGCAGATTGAGCCGACCGCTGGGCGGCCAAGGCACTGGCGCCACCTTGGGCCGGCATTGGACGTAGCGGCTGCCGTCGGCCAGGAGCTGACATCCGCGGACGTCGCTTCAGGGGTTGAGCCCCGCTCGGTGCTCATCGTCCGCACCGGAGATCAAGCGCATCGCAACGGACCTTACGGCCACACCGACGCGCCCTCCAGTCCGGTCGTCTCTGGCAAGCCGCAGATCAGGTTCGCGTTCTGCACCGCCTGGCCGGCCGCCCCTTTGCCGAGGTTGTCGACGACACCCATTGCGATCACGAGGTTTCGCGCCGGATCGGCGGCGTAGCTGACGAAAGCGAGGTTCGAACCCGTGGCCCATTTTGTGTGCGGCGGCTTGTCCGTCACGCGAATGAACGCCCGCCCGGCATAGAACCGCTTGGCCGCGTCGAGGCACTGCTCGGTCGTCGCTTTGCCGCGGCAGTAGATCGTCGCGAGGATGCCGCGAGTCATCGGCACGAGGTGGGGCGTGAACACCAGCCCGTCGGCGCTGCCCCCGCCGCTCAGGCGCTCGATCGTTCTCGCGATCTCGGGCATGTGGACGTGCTTGAGCAGGCCATAGGGCGCTAAGTCCTCGTTCACCTCGGCGTAGCCGAACTTGCTGTCACCAACGCCCCGGCCGGTTCCGGAGACCCCGGTCTTGGCGTCAACCACGATGTTGCCCGGCTCGACCAGGTTGTCCGCTAACAGCGGCGCCAGCGCGGTCAGCGCGGCCGCGGGGGAACAGCCGGGGTTGGCGACGCGGGTCGCTTCCTTTATCTGCGCTGGCCAGACGTCGGCCAAGCCGTACGTCCAACCCTCGACGTAGCGATGGTCGCCGCCAATGTCGACGACCTTTACGTCCTTTGGGACGCGCGCCAGCGCGTCGGCCGAGGTGCCAGTCGGCAACGACGCGAACAGCAGGTCCAGCCTCGGCAGGGCGGTTGGGTCCCACTTCTCGATCACAAGGTCTGCCAGCTTCGCCGGAGCACCGGGAAACCGGTCAACCAGCCTGCTGCCAGCGCTGCCCTCACCGGCAGCGCAAACAAGCTCGAACGACGGGTGGCCCGCAACGAGGCGCATCGCCTCGCCGCCGCCGTAACCGCTGATCCCTACGATGCCAACGCGAATGCTCATCTTGCTGTCCTGCCGCTTCGTGTGGGCGACCGAGTTTAGGGAAGTCTGGTTAACCGCAGCACTCTATCGTTGGCTCAGTGACGGCTTCGCGGCGACGGGAGGCCCGCTTTGTATTGCTGCTTCGGGTCGGGAGTGTCAGGCCACAAGCAACCAACGACCGTAACTGGCCCGATTGGCGACTGCCATGGGACGGCTGAGCCGCTACAGGACTCTTGTCTATTGCGCCTTGCGCGCGCGATCGCGCAGCTCGCGGCGCATGATCTTGCCGGTCGCAGTCATCGGCAGCGCATCGACAAACTCGATCGCACGCGGCGTCTCGTGGCGCGCCAGCCGCGTGCGCACCGATTCGCGGATCGCTTCCACCAAGGCGGCATCGCCCGTGACGCCGGGGCGCAGCACCACGTAGGCCTTGATCGACTCGGTGGTCACCGGGTCGGGCACGCCGATAACGGCTGACATGGCGACGGCTGGATGGCCGTTCAGCGCATCTTCGATCTCGCCCGGGCCGATGCGGTAGCCGGCGCTGGTGATCACGTCGTCGGCGCGGCCCTGGTACCAGAAGTAGCCGTCGTCGTCGCAATAGCCGAGGTCGCCGGTAAGCAACCAGTCGCCGGCGTACTTCTTGGTGGTGGCCTGCGGATTGCGCCAGTACTCCAGCATCATCACCGGGTCGGGTCGCTTGAAGGCGATCTGTCCCATCTCGCCCGTCGCGCGTTCGTGGCCGTCGTCGTCGACGATCGCCGCCACGTGGCCCGGCATCGCGTGGCCAAGCGAGCCGGGCTTCGGCGTCAACACCTGCCAGCAGTTGCCAAGCACCAGGTTGCACTCGGTCTGGCCGTAGACCTCGTTGACACGCACGCGCAGCGTGCGGTCGGCCCATTCGAGCGTCTCGCGGCCCACCGATTCGCCGCCGCTCGCCACGGCGCGTAGGTGCAGGCCGAAGCGCTGCACCGGGTCGCGCACGTGGCCCATGCGTCGCAGCATCGTCGGCGTCAACAGGCTCACCGTGACGCGGTGCTTGCCCATCAGCCGAAAGGCCTCCTCGGCATCGAACGTTGCATTGCGATAGGTCAGCACCGGCAGCCCGCAGAACCAGGCCGGCATCAGCACGTCCATCAGGCCGGCGAGCCACGACCAGTCGGCCGGCGACCACATCACGTCGTCCGGCTGCGGCATGAAGTCGTACATCATCTCGTTGCCTGGCATGTGGCCAAGGATCGAGCGATGGCCCTGCAGCGCGCCTTTTGGCAAACCAGTGGTACCGGAGGTGTAGTTGATGAACGCCGGCGTGTCGGGTGTCAGCGCCAGCGTGTCGTAGGCGTCGCTGGCGAGTGCGACGGTGTCCCAGAACGGCAGCGTTCGCTCGGCCGTGCCATCGGTCAGCAACACCGTCTGCAAATCGCCAACGACATCGCGCACCGCTGCCACCGTAGGGTAGTGCGCAGCGTCTGTGATCAGCGCCTTCGCACCGCTGTCGCGCAGCCGGTATTCGAGCGCGTCAGTGCCGAACAGCACCGAGGTCGGCACCGAGACCAGTCCCGCCTTCCAGCACGCCACGTGCGCTACCGCGGTGGCCGGATCCTGCCCGAGATAGATCATCACGCGGTCGCCGCGCTGCAGGCCAAGCCGCTGCTCGAAGGTGTGGGCGCATTGGTTGGCCAGCCGCTGCACCGCGCCGAAGCTGAAGGTGGCAACGCGGCCGTCGGGCTGCTCGTGCAGCAGCGCAACGCTGCCAGGCGCGCGCGCGGCATGCCGGTCGCACACCACGGTCGCGATGTTCATGCGCTCGGGCAGCCGCCAGGCGAACCTGCGGCAGATCTCGTCGAAGGTGTCGGCTCGGGTGATCAGCATGGCGGGCTCCGCAAAGTGGCTGCGCGCGGTCGAGGATTCGTTCAGCGCTCGGCGCCGACGATGCGCCGTGCTAGCGCGTAGCGGTGCACTTCCGACGGACCGTCGTAGATCCGAAACGGGCGGATCTCGCGATAGATCCGCTGCACCACGGTGTCGGTGGTGATGCCCATGCCGCCGAGCACCTGCAGCGAGCGGTCGACCACGCGGCTCAGCGCCTCGGAGCAGAACACCTTGCACTGGCTGGTCTCGGTGCGCGCGTGCTGACCCTGGTCGAGCAGCCAGGCGGCGTGCCACACCGCGAGCCGGCAATGCTGCAGGTCCATCTCGTTGTCGGCCAGCATGAAGCCCACGCCCTCGTGTTCGCCGATCAGGCGGCCGAACGCATGGCGTCGCCGTGCGTAGTCGACCGCCACGTCATGTGCGCGTTGCGCGGCACCGAGCCAGCGCATGCAATGCGTCAGCCGCGCGGGACCGAGCCTCACCTGGGCGTTGCGAAATCCCTGGCCGATCTCGCCGAGCACCGCGCTGGTCGGCACGCGCACGTCGCGAAAGTCGACCACCGCGTGGCCACCCGGTGACACCGCGTCGATGGTGTCGAGCACCCGAACAACCTCGAAGCCCGGCGCGTCGATCGGTACCAGGAACATCGTGGCGCCCACTTCAGTGCCACCGGCATCGACAGTGCGCGCCATCACGATGTTCAAGGCAGCGCCTGGCACGCCGGTGATCAGCCACTTGCGGCCGTTGATCACGTAGTCGTTGCCGTCGGCCCGCGCCGTGGTCTTCATCAGCGACGGGTCAGCACCGGCGCCATCGTCGGGCTCGGTCATCGAGAACACGGTGCGAATCTCGCCCGCCACCAGCGGACGCAGCCAGCGCTGCTTCTGCTCGGCGTTGGCCACCTTGTGCAGCAGGTTGGTGTTGCCTTCGTCGGGCGCCTGGATGTTGAACGCCAGCGGCCCGAGTAGGCTGTATCCGGCCGCCTCGAAGAACACCGCCATGCCGCGGTGGTCGAGCCCGAGGCCGCCGCATTCGGTCGGCGCATGCGGCGACAGCAGGCCTTGCTCGCGCGCAAGCGCGACCAGCTCACGCCGCAGCTCGTCGCTCGGGCCGTGCGCGCTCTGGCGCGGGTCGTCTTCGCACGGGATCACGTGCTCGCGCACGAATTGCGTCACCTGCACGCGCAGCTCGGCCTGCTGCGCCGTCAGAGAGAAGTCGATCATCGAAAGCCCTCGGGTTCGTTCAACGCAGCGGGTCGTGCAGCAGCGCCGCGGCACGTCCAAACATCGCCGGGATCGCCGGCGCAAAGCGCTCCCACACCGCGTCGGGCCGGCGGCCGCTGCGGTGCAGGTGCACGTTCAGGCATGAGATCGCACCGAGCCGATAGCCGGCCAACGCCTGCCACCACGTCAGCGCGTCCGGCTCGACGCCGTAGCGCAGCGCAATCGCGCGCGGCGTCAGCGGACACAACGGCCGCCAGTCGGGCCGCCAGCTGAGCGGGTCGGCGAGCATCATCAACCAGCCGACGTCGAGCAGCGGGCTGCCGATCGAGGCCAGCTCCCAATCGATGATGCCGCTCAGGCGCCCCTCTTCATACAGCATGTTGCCGGGCTGGTAGTCGCCATGCACCAACGCAGGCGGAGCGCTTGCGGGCGCGCGATCAAGCAGCGCATCTCGCACGCGCCGCGCCGCGTCGAGCCACGCCGGATCGGGTGCCTTGATGACGATGCGGTCCCAGCGTGTCACTTCGTCGTGCGGCGGGGTCGCCCGCTCCCAGTCGATCAGGTGGCGCGTCCAGTCGAAACGATGCAGGCGCACCAGTGCATCGATGCACTGCTCCCACAGAGGCGCCACCGCCTGCGGCGAGCGATCGAAGCGTGCGTCGGGCTGCCACACGAAGAACGGCGCACCGGGCATGAACGCCATCATCACGAACGGCGTGCCGAACCACGCTTCGTCGGCGCCGGCCCACGGCACGTCGGGCACGGGCAAGCCGGCGGCATGCAACGCGCGCAGCAGCGGCGCCTGGCGGAACACATCGGTGTTGCCGGCGCGGCGCACGCCCGGCGGCGACAACTTGAGCACCAGGTGTGCCAGCTCGCGCGCACCGGCGCGCTCGACCACGCGAAAGCCGAAGGTCAGCCCGGCGTGCCCGGCTTCCATCACCTGCAGGCCCTCGACCGCGGCGGACTCGCCGTAGTGCGCTGGCACGAAGCGATCGAGATGGGCGGCGACCTCGTTAGGCTTCATGCATGAACGGCGTGACGCCGGTTGAATGCGTGCGGGTCGCCCTGCGTCCGTCAAATCACGCCGGCGCTGCGCAACGCCTCGAAGCGCTCAGGCTCGATGCCGAGCCAGTCGACGTAGACCTCATGGTTATGCTGGCCGAGTTGTGGCACGCTGCCTTCGGTGCGCAGCGGCGTGCCCGAGAGCTTCATCGGCGAGCCGAACACCTCGACGTCGACTGCACCGAACGGCACCCGCACGAACATCTGGCGCGCACGCAGGTGCGCATCGGCCACCACCTCGTCGATGCGCTTGATCGGCGTGAGCGCAATGCGGTCGCCCGCCATCGCCTCCAGCTCTGCTTTCGTGCGATCGGCGAACCAGCGCTCGATGATCGGCCTGACGCGGCGCTGGTAGGTGGCTTCGTCGAAGCGCTTGGCCATCGTGTCGATTTCGGGGTCGTCGCCCAGCTCGGGCTCGCCGAAGATCGCACAGCTCTCGCGCCACAGCTTGTCGGTGTAGCTACCGAAGAAAACGTGGCCGTCCTTGCAGGGATACTGGCCGTAGGGGCGCGCGAACGGATGGTCGTTTCCAAGCGGCTCGGCCACTTTGCCGGCCACGGTGTAGTTGACGATGGCGCTCTCGGTCAGCGTGACCACCGAATCTTGCTGCGCGATGTCGACCCGCTGGCCGAGGCCGCTGCGCTCGACGTCACGCAGCGCGGCCAACGTGCCGATGGTGGCGTAGAACGACGCCGCGAGATCGCCCAGGATGCTGCCCACGCGCAGCGGCGGCTGGCCGTGCTCGCCGTTCATCGACCACAGTCCGCCGGCGGCCTGCGCAGTGCTGTCGTACGCGGGGCGCAGCGAGTGCGGGCCCTCGTGTCCATAACCGCTGATGCAGGTGTAGATCAGCCGCGGATTGAGCGTCTTCAGCGTCGGCCAGCCGAGGCCCAGTTTGTCCATCGTGCCGGGCCGGAAATTTTCGATCAGCACGTCGGCCTTGGCGGCCAGCTCGCGCAGCAGCTGCTTGCCCTGCGCTTGCTTGAGGTCGAGGCTGATGCCGAGCTTGTGCCGGTTGTACTGCGCGAAGTAACCGCTGCCTGCGTCGCGGCCCTCGGCGTCGTGCAGGCGCGGCGGGAAACTGCGCACGTAGTCGGGGTCGCTGGGGTGCTCGACCTTGATCACCCGCGCGCCGAGGTCGGCCAGCATCTGCGCGCAGTACGGACCCGCCACCACGCGCGTGATGTCGATGACGGTGATGCCCTCCAGGGGCAGTGCTCGTGCGCTCACGTGCTGCTCCTCACCATCCGCCCGAGCTCAGCCAGTCGTCGAGCTGCTCGAGGCGGTCGCTACCCCAGAACGGCTCACCGTCGACGAAGAAGAACGGCGAGCCGAAGACGCCGCGCGCCAGCGAGGCCGCGACGGCGTCGCGCAGGTCGGTGCGCGCCTGGTCGCCTTCGATGCCATCGAGCATGGCGGCCGGCGCGACGCCGATCTCCGGCGCCAGCGCGGCAACCTGCGCCGGCGCACCGAGGTCGTGCC
>DASTZF010000345.1:0-4320 GCA_035764445.1 Burkholderiaceae bacterium | reverse complement strand
AGGTGCAGTCCCATCATGTGTCGCGCGATGCCGGTCCACGATGTGCCGTCGCGAGACGCACAGCGTTCCATGTAGCGCACCATCTGCGCCTCGACCGCGTCACGCGACGGCCGATGCGGTGAGCGGCCGAAAGCGCAGCTTTCCCACTCGATCAGCCGCCACGGATCGTAGTACGCCACGCGGCCGAGCATCACACCGTCGGCACGCGCCAGCTCGCGCTCGATCTGGGCTCGCTCGCCCAGCCCGCCATTGACCACGAACGTCCATTGCGGAAAGTCGGCCTTCAGCTGCGCCACGGTGTCGTGACGCAGCGGGGGCACATCGCGATTGTCCTTGGGGCTGAGGCCGTCGAGCCACGCGTTGCGCGCGTGCACGATGAACACGGCGCAGCCCCCCTCGCCCACCGTGCCGACGAAATCGCGCACGAAGCCATAGCTCTCGACGCGATCGAGGCCGATGCGGTGCTTCACGGTCACCGCCAGCGGCACCGCGTTGCGCATCGCCTCGATGCAGTCGCGCACGAGCCGCGGCTCGGCCATCAGGCAGGCACCGAATGCACCGCGCTGCACGCGCGGGCTCGGACAGCCGCAGTTGAGGTTGATCTCGTCATAGCCCCAGCGCAAGGCCAGCTTCGCGCACGCTGCCAACTCGTGCGGATCGCTGCCGCCGATCTGGAGTGCGACCGGATGCTCCTCGGCGTTGAAGTCGAGATGGCGCGCCACGTCGCCATGCAGCAGCGCGCCGGTGGTCACCATCTCGGTGTACAGGCGCGCACGCGGCGACAGCAGCCGATGAAAATAGCGGCAGTGGCGATCCGTCCACGCCATCATCGGCGCCACGCACAAGCGCCAGGGACTGACTTGCGGATCCATAAGCGATTCAGTCACGACGCAGGCCGGACGTTGGTTCGCACGGAGCGGACGCGGTTCGAATGGGCGGCACTGGTAAGGCCATGGTGCGTGATTCTGCCAACCTTCCTCGGTGGCCATTTGCACTGCCCGATATCCGTTGTCGAGCACATGCCGCTCAGCGGTTGAAGGCCGCATGCCGCCAAGACCAGGCCCGCATGGCCCTTGCGCTGGCGCGCGGCAAGCTTCCCGATCCCTGGCCGGGATGCTACAGGGCATGGGCGACGATCCCATTCCCTCGTTCAGGGCGGCGGGACCGCCGCTGCCACGGTCTCTGCAGTGCGAAAGAGCGCCATGCCAACGAGCATGGCGCCCTCGGCCACTCACTCGGTGGCCGACGTGCGCGGGATTGTCAGCGGACCGCGCGTGCCGTCAGTGCGCCGCCGCAGCCGCAGCGCCGATGCCGGTTTCCGAACGCACCTGCTGCGCGACGAAGCCCGCACGGTCTCGCCGCGCGCGCTCGCTCTTGTCGAGCAGCGAGAACAGCCAGATGCCGACGAAGCCGATCGTCATCGAGAACAGCGCTGGCGACGCGTACGGGAACAGCGCCGAACCCTTGGGGTTGCCGAGCGTGGCTTCCCACACCGCGGGCGACACCACGGTCAACACGACCGACGACAGGAGTCCGAGGAAGCCGCCGATCACCGCACCCTTGGTGGTGCAATCCTTCCACAGCACCGACATCAGCAGCACCGGGAAGTTGGCCGACGCCGCGATCGCGAACGCCAAGCTGACCATGAAAGCGATGTTTTGCTTCTCGAACGCGATGCCAAGCAGCACCGCGATGATGCCCAATGCCACCGTCGTGATGCGCGACACCTTGAGCTCCGACGCGCTGTCGGCCCTGCCTTGCTTGACCACGGTGGCATAGAGGTCGTGCGATACCGCCGAGGCCCCCGATAGCGTGAGACCGGCGACCACCGCGAGGATGGTGGCGAACGCCACCGCAGAGATGAAGCCGAGGAAGACGTTGCCGCCCACCGCGTTGGCCAGGTGAACCGCAGCCATGTTGCCGCCGCCAAGCAGGCCGCCCTTGGTGTCGAGGAACTGCGGGTTGGTCAGCACGAACGTGATGGCACCGAAGCCGATGATGAAGGTCAGCACGTAGAAGTAGCCGATCCACGTGGTGGCCCAGAACACCGACTTGCGCGCTTCCTTGGCGTTGGGCACGGTGAAGAAGCGCATCAGGATGTGCGGCAGCCCCGCGGTGCCGAACATCAGCGCCATGCCGAAGCTGATCGCCGAGATCGGGTCCTTGATGAAGCCGCCGGGCCCCATGATCGAGAAGCCTTCCTTGGCGGCGACATCGGGCGCCTTGCCCGCCGAGGCCGCGAGGCCGGTCTTGACCTCCACCGCCTTGGCGAACATTGCCTCGGGACTGAAGCCGAAATTCCACAGCACCATCAGCGCCATGAAAGTCGCGCCGCCGAGCAGCAGGCAAGCCTTGATGATCTGCACCCAGGTGGTCGCTGTCATGCCACCGAACAGCACGTAGACCATCATCAGCGCGCCAACGATCACCACCGCGATCCAGTACTCGAGCCCGAACAGCAGCTTGATCAGCTGCCCAGCGCCGACCATCTGCGCGATCAGGTAGAACGCGACCACCACCAGCGTGCCCGAGGCAGCGAACACGCGCAGCGGCGTCTGGTCGAAGCGGAACGCCGCCACGTCGGCAAAGGTGAACTTGCCGAGGTTGCGCAATCGCTCGGCGAGCAGGAAGGTCACCACCGGCCAACCGACCAGAAAGCCGATCGAATAGATCAGGCCGTCAAAACCGCCCACCATCACCGCGGCCGAGATGCCGAGGAACGAGGCGGCGCTCATGTAGTCACCGGCGATCGCCAGGCCATTCTGGAAGCCCGTGATGCCGCCGCCGGCGGTGTAGAAGTCGGCGGCCGACTTGGTGCGCGCGGCGGCCCATTTGGTGATGAACAGCGTGCCCACCACGAACACCGCGAACATCGTGATCGCGGTCCAGTTGGTGGCTTGCCTTTCGGCTTGGCCGAGGTCGGCACCGGCGGCCCAAACGGGGCTGGTCAGCGCGGCGAACTGCAGCGCGGCCAGCGCGAGCCCGCGGAACGTGCGACTCATTTCAGCACTCCCTGGGTGATCTGCGCGCTGAGGTCGTCGTACTGCTTGTTAGCGCGGCGAACGTAGATGCCAGTGATCACGATCGTGAACACGATGACGCCGAGCCCGAGCGGCATGCCGATGGTGGTGACACCGTCGCCGAGGCGCGTGGCCAGCAGCGGCTTGTCGAACGCCACCAGCAGAATGAATCCGTAGTAGACGATCAGCATGGCAATCGTCAGCAGCCAGCCGAAGCGCGAGCGCCTGGCTCTCAGCTCTTGATAGCGCGGATCGCGTGCGATCCGTTCGGTCAGGTCGGTATCCATGGGCTCTCCTCGTTGTCCTCGTTGATCTGGATCAAAGGCCGCGGCGCGCAAGCTCGCCGGCGTTGCCGGTGCGCATGCTCCCTCTCGGTCGAGCGGGCGTAGCGCGCTGATGCATCATGTTCCCACTGCGCGCTGACGGCAACCTGTCAGCCAGCTCGACGACCATCGCGGCATGCCCAACGCATTCGACTTCACTGCCTCGCCGTTCGACTGCCTCGACGATGACGAGCAGCGTATGGTGCGCGACAACGTCGACATCGCGTACTTCCGTGACGACGAAACACTGCTTGCGCCCGGCATCGAGCCCACGCATCTGTTCGTCATCATCAAGGGACACGTCTCGCAGTACGACGGCGACGAGTTGATCGCGACCTTCGGCCGCAACGACTGTTTCGACGGTCGCTCACTGGTGGCCGGTCGCGCGAGCAGCCGCTTCGTCGCCTCCGAAGAGGTGGTGGCGTACCAGCTGGCCAAGGCGACCGTCAATCACCTGATCTCGCGCAATGCCACCTTCGGCGCCCTGCTGTTTTCCGACCTGTCGAACAAACTGGGCGCGCTCGCCCGGCGCCACAGCCAGCGCGAGATGCAGGCGTTGACGATGTCGCGCGTCGGTCAGGCGTACCTGCGGCCGGCGCACATGGTCGACGGTGCACGCGACATCGTCAGTGTGGCCGGCGTGATGCACGCCCAGCAGACGAGCAGCGTGCTGGTGCGCGATGGCGAACGGCTGGGCATCTTCACGAACACAGGGCTGCAGCGGGCGGTCGTCGATGGCCACGCGCTGGCGCAGGTGCCGGTGCGCAGCCACGCCACCTTCAATCTGGTGACGATCTCGCCGCAGGCGCCGTTGTTCGACGCGCTCGCGCTGATGATCCAGCACCAGGTGCACCGTCTGGTCGTCGTCGATGGCAACGAAGTGACAGGCCTGCTGGAGCAGCTTGACCTGCTGAGCTACCTCTCGAACCACTCGTACCTGATCACCGTGCAGATCGTGCAGGCGCGCGATCTCGACG
>DASTZF010000344.1:0-11832 GCA_035764445.1 Burkholderiaceae bacterium | reverse complement strand
TACCGCCCGAACGCCGTGTTAGGGGCGGTGCTCAGCGTCGATGCCGCGGCGTCGACGCCGCCGCAGCTGGTGGCGGTCGACGGCGCCAACCAGCGGCTGCGCGTCGAACGGCTGCCGGCCCCTGTGCTGGCGTCGCTGCGCTGGCCGAGCCGGCCCGACTTCCCCGGCGGCAACCCGGCATGGAGCTACATGATCCAGTACCCGCACGGCGAGTTCTCGCTGTTCGTCGGCGAGTTGCCCGCGGAGGCGAGCCCCGAGTCGGGCCTGTTCGCGCGCAACCTGCCGTTCGAGGTGTGGGTCAACGGCGCCGAGCAGCCGCGCGGTCTGGCCGCGACGGCCAAGACGCTGTCGATGGACATGCGCGCCAACGATCCGGCGTGGCTGCGCCTGAAGCTCGACGCGCTGGCCACGGTGTCGGAAGAGCGCTCGTTCGAGATGCCGATGCCGCCGCACGGCGAGCCGCGGCTGTTCCCCGGCGTGGTGGCGGCCACCGCGGCGGTGATCCGCTGGCGCTGCGAGCAACTCGGCGCGCTGCAGGAGGGCGGCCCGACGCCGGTGATCGACGCCATGTTCAGCCGCGACGAACCGCGCACCGGCACCTCGGGCACCTTGGCGTGGGCGGTCGACGTCAGCAACCCCGCGAGCGGCGAGTCGTTCACCGTCACGCTGAAGGAAGTGCAGTTGCCCGCGGGCGATGGCGCAGGCTTCGTCACGCGTCAGAACGAAGGAGGGGTCGCGTACGTGACGCGGCCCTGTGCGATCGGCTTCTCGGGCAACTACCCGCGTGCACTCGACGGACTGGCGCGGCTGCTGTCGCTCGACATGCGCGTGCTCGACCCGGCGTGGATCGGCATGAAGCTGCGCAAGCTGCTCAACGTCGGCGAGCCGCTCGGCCACTTCATGGCGCCGGTGCCCGGCGAGCGCCGGCAGCAGCTGTGGCCGTCGACGGTGGCTTACATCGCGCGCCTCGTGATCCACCGCTACGCGATGCTCGGCGTGCTCGACGCGGCTGGCTATCCGCTCAGTGCGATGGGCATCCTGCAGACGCCCGCCGACAAGCAGCGCCCGGGTGCCAGCGCGCCGATCGCCGGTGCGCGCTGCCCCGAGTGCGCCAACCCGACGCTGATCCACAAGGACGGCTGCGAGTTCTGCACCACCTGTGGCTACATCGGCGCGTGCGGGTGAGTGAGGACAGCAGTCGGTCCGTGCGGACTGACTGCTGCCTCACGAAGCGCGCGGATCGACCACACGCTGCAGGTTGGCGACTCAATGGCACGAGCGTCTGCCCCGGCGATGCGTCGCATCGAGTCATGATCGCTCGCGGCCAGGGGAAGCACGTACCTCTTTCGTGGAATAGCTAAGGCAAGAGGGTTGGGGCAACTTCCGTCGTGCGAACGGACTGTTGCGCGCCCTTTGTTCAACACCACCACGATGAGGTTCACATGTCCCGACTATCCAGGAAATCACTGATCGCAGCTGCCTGCGCGGCAGGTGCGGCCCAATTGTTCGGTACGCAAAGCGCGCTCGCGGATGGGGGTGACTTCTCACTGGACTTCGTTGCCGCGGCGCCGTTGACCTACGACCATGCGACGGGCGGCGGCAACTACAACCAGCGCCTGGTCGGCAGAGACAAGGACATCGTCGAGTCGCTGGAGGGTGGCGATTTCTCGTGCGGCGATACGGTCACCTTCCTGACGCAGATCCGGGTCAACGTGGGGGCCGTCGGCACCCAGACCATCCGGCTGAACTACCAGTTCACCGCCTATTCGACCGGTCAACAGGGGGTCGCCCTCCTCGATAACGTCAATGGCACCAGCGCCGCGATCAATGTCAGCGATCCAGGCAGCGTACAGACCGGTATCCCCGCTACGGCGACCGTCGTTCCCGGCAGCGAGATCTTGGACGGTGTGCCGTTCGTGAAGCCCACGACCTTCTACCGGAGTGTCGAGGTCAGCGGTCTCGAGGCGGGGGACAAGGTCGTGCTCCGCACCGACACGTCAATTGGCTGCAATGGACAGACTCCAACCGGCAACATGCAAGCGAGATTGGCCAGTGCCCAGGTGATCGCGCCGGCCAGCGACGCCATCAGCGCCGGCGACCAGACCATTCCGTTCAAGCACGTCGGCGACATCAAGAACCCGCCGCCGCCCCCGCCGAAGTGAACTAGTTCAGTCGTCTCGTTGAACCGCGGCCTCTGGCTGGCCACTGGTGGTTGGCCAGAGCGACGTGGTCTGCCCCCCTGACCCGGACTCGCACGTCTCGTCACAGCAGCCACAAAGGATGCGACGATCAGGACAGACGCGTAGTCGGCCCCGCGGAACCAGGGCGAGTTCCATGCCGGGACACCGAAGCTTCAGTAGCTGAGCGGGTAGAACGCTGACAAGGGTTCAGAGGTCGGAGTAAGGCTGCCGCTGCGTTCCTCTTTCGACGACACCCGGGCACGTAGCGCCTGTGGGCCTACTCGACAGCGCGCTCGCTTGCGGTTTATGCTGACCTACACATAGCGGGGCTGTTGCGCCCGCCGAACGGGTGCCGCATGCTTGCGGCGCCCTGGGTGGGTCGCATTGATGACCGGGGGCCGATC
Organism: Burkholderiaceae bacterium; assembly: GCA_035764445.1. GTDB lineage: Bacteria > Pseudomonadota > Gammaproteobacteria > Burkholderiales > Burkholderiaceae_C > JAEUPI01. Next base: position 9,248 of record DASTZF010000344.1, on the reverse strand, counting down.
CTGAAGATGAGATCGATCCTCAAAGCATGGCTCACGATCGCGTGCTTCGGCATGAGCGCGCCGCTCGCGTGGGCCGACATCGTGATCGGCCAGACCGCTGGCTTCACCGGCGTCTCGGAGGCCAGCGTCAAGGAGATCACCGACGGCGCGAAGCTCTACCTCGACGCGATCAATGCGAAAGGGGGTGTCGGCGGTCAGAAGATCCAGTTGGTGTCGCTCGACGACAAGTTCGACCCCAAGCTCGCTGCCGAGAACGCCAAGCAGCTGATCACCCTGCGCAACGTGGTGGCGCTGTTCCTCACGCGCGGCACGCCGCACACGCAGGCGATCCTGCCGCTGCTGGCCGAGTACCAGGTACCGCTGATCGCGCCGTCGACCGGCGCGCTGGTGTTCCACAAGCCGGTCAATCCGTGGGTGTTCAACGTGCGCGCGACCTATCAGCGCGAGGCCGAACGCGCGGTGCGCCATCTCAGCATGATCGGCATCGAGCGCATCGCGGTGATCCAGGTCGACGACAGCTTCGGCAGCGACGCGGCCGAGGGCGCGCGCCGCGGTTTCGAGAGCGTGGCCAAGCAGCCGGTGATGCACGAGAAATACGACCGCGAGAAGTGGGACTTCTCGAAGATCGCGCCCAAGGTCATGGCCACCGAGGCGCAGGCGGTGCTGTTCCTCGGGTCGGGCAAGGCGGTGGTCGACGGCGTCGATGCCATCCGCAAGAGCGGCTCGCGCGCGCAGCTGGTGACGCTGTCGAACAACGCGTCGCGCGGGTTCGTCAATTCGCTGCAGGGCAACGCGCGCGGCACCATCATCGCGCAGGTGTTCCCGAGCGAGCGCTCGATGTCGACGCCGATGGTCAAGGAAGCGAACGACCTGGCCGCCGCGCGCGGCGGCATCGGCCTGTCGCCCGCGATGCTCGAAGGCTTCGCGGCCGCCAAGGTGCTGGTGGCGGCCTTGCGTGCGGCCGGCGCGAATCCGACGCGGCAGAAGATCACCGACGCACTCAACGCGATGCACAAGCTCGACCTCGGTGGCCTCGAGCTCGGCTTCAGCAGCACCGATCACACGGGGCTGGATTTCGTCGATCTGTCGATCGTGGCCGAGGACGGCCGGTTTCTGCGCTGAAGCACGCGCCCGCGCGACGAGCGCGTGACGTCGGATCGGGCGCTCGCGGTAGGCCGTGACGCATCACCTGCGGCTACATCGGTGCGCGCGGATGAGCGATTCGGGCAAACCTCTACGCGATGCTCACACCCCCGACATCGATGTCCCTCAGCAGACGGACGCCCGCTGCCCCACGGCCGCGGGGTTGTTCGCGTGTCACCCGCATTGCTGTAATAGGGCGTCTTCCGTGCAAAGTTCACATCCAGGAGCAGACGTGCGAATTGCAAACAAACTAGCCGCCATCGCGGCCGTTGGGCTGGTCGCCGGGTCCGCGCAGGCATTGACCTGTGGAGGCCCGTCGGGTACGCGTACCGTGACTGTTGATCCAGCGGCGGCCTGCACGGCCACCGGTCTGGGCAACCTCGGCGACGGCGACCTCGCGGCCGCGGCCGGCGGAACCCTGCTCGACCGCGACACCGCGGACTCGAACGGTGGGTCGCTCAACATCACGGGCGCCGGTGGGTCGACGGGCACGTGGTCGGTCGCATCGAGTCTGTGGGATGCCTACTCGAGCCTGTACCTATACTTCCACTTCGGCAACGGCAACCCCGCGGATCCGACCTTCAACCCGGACTGGTTCATCGTCCAACTGACCTCCGGCGCGACCTCGGGTACCTGGTCGGTCGATCCGACGCAGCTGTCGCTGTCGAACATCGCCGTGGTGGGCTCCGGCCCGACGCAGCGGGTTCCCGAACCTGCTTCGATGGCCTTGTTCGGCCTCGGCCTCGGTCTGCTGGGCTTCGGACTCAAGCGCCGCAGCGACGCGTCGAAGTCCTGAGGGCTTCGACTCGGCTACACCGCGATTGCCTGGACCAGCCACTGGCTAACCCCGCCGCGGCGGGGTCAGTGTCTCTTGCGTGTCGGTTTCGCTCGAGGGCATCGCAGAGACTTCTCTGATGGCCTGCCCGAACGACAAGCAGTTGCTCCCCGTTTGGCGGGGATCGGTGACTTTGCCGGGCAGAGCCGATGGAGCATGTTCCGGCGGTCGGCCGAGCACGACCGCCCGTGCGCTGACACACGGTGCACACGCGCAATTCCGAACCCGCTCACCCCAAGCCCTCTAGGTGATCCCATGATGCGCTCGTTTCCAGGTCACGGGCCCGCTGCTTCAGTTGCTGCCGCGGCGGTGCTGGTGTTGTTCCTCACGGCCTGCTCGAAACAGACACCGGAGGAACTCCTCGTCGCCGCGCGGCGTCACTTGGCGGCTCGCGAATACGCGTCGGCTCACATTGAGCTGCGCAATGTCATCAAGGCGGCACCGGCTAACGGGCTCGCGCACGAGCTGCTCGGTACCACGCTGCTGCGGATGGGAGACCCTGTCTCGGCCGAGCCCGTGCTGCGCAGGGCGCTGACGTTGGCGCGCCCACCTGAAACCGTCGTGCCCGAGCTCGCGCTGGCGTTGCTGCGCCAAGGACAAGCGCAGCAGTTGATCGAGCAGTTCAGCCGCATCGAGCTGAACGATCCCGGAGCCCAGGCGTCGCTGCGAGCCAGCATCGGGCACGCGTGGCTGGCTCGCAGTGAGGTGAAGGCGGCCAGCGAGGCCTTCCTTGCCGCTCAGAGCGCCCAACCGGGGAATGCTTTCGCGCTACTGGGCGAGGCCCGCATCGCAGCGCAGGAGGAAAGGCTTGCCGATGCAGTGGCATTGGTTGATTCCGCCTCGAAGAACGATCCGCGCCTCGTCGAGGCCCATGCGTTCAAGGGTCAGCTGCTGATGCATCTGGGTCGGCAACCGCAGGCGCGCGAGGCACTGGAGCAGGCACTGTCGGTCGATCCCGCCTACCTGCCCGTTCGGCTCGCGCTCGCGTCCATCCTGATCGATTCGAAGGACTACGCGGCCGCCAAGAAGATCCTGACGACCGCAGGCACACCGTCGCAGGATCCTCGCCTGCAGACCCAGCGGGCCCTTCTCGCGCTTCGCCAGGGGGACTGGCAGAGTGCGCGCGACGCCGTGGCCGCGGCGCTGCGCGTCGCGCCCGACGATGGCGTGACGCTCGCGTTGGCCGGGGAAATCGAACTCAACTCGGGCAACTTCATGCTCGCCGAGCAGTACTTGGCAAGGTCGTTGGCGCTGCAGCCCAACGCAGGGGTGCGGCGACTGCTGGCCACGACGCAGCTGCGCCAGGGCAGGGCCGCGAAGGCCCTCAAGACGCTCGAGCCAGTGCTGCAGGGCAACGCCTTGCAGAACGACACGGCGCTCTTGCTGCTCGCCGGCGAGGTCTCGCTGGCCAATGGCGATCTGCGGCGTGCAGAGGAGTATTTCGAGTCCGCGAAGACCGCCGTCGCGACCGAGGCTCCCGCGCGCACTCGGCTCGGACAGCTCGCGATCAGGACCGGTGACTTCGTGCGCGGCGAGCAGGAACTGCTGGCCGCATCGGGATCGGGACCTCAGTCAGTCGAGCCGGATCTCCTGCTGGTGTCACTGTATCTGCGACGTCAGGAGCCGGCCAAGGCACTTGTGGCCGCCAACACGTTCATCAAGAAGCAACCGCAGAACCCGCTCGGCCATGTCCTCGCAGGTACCGCGCTCGTGGCCGAGCAGCACGGTGCGCAAGCCCGCCAAAGCTTCGAGGCCGCGTTGAAGCTCAAGCCTGACCATGTGCCGGCGCTGCGCGCCTTGGCCGAGCTGGACATCGCCGAAGGCAAAGCGGCGGACGCCCTGCAGCGCTTCGACACTCAACTGGCACTGCGGCCGAATGACGAGCAACTGCTGCTGGCGACTGCCGGTCTGCAGGAGGGGACCGGGCGTGGCGACGCCGCTGCGACGTTGCGCAAAGCCGTCGCGGCGAACCCGAAATCACACGATCCTGTCGTCGCACTGGTGCAGCACCACCTCCGCCACAAGGATGCGGCAGCGGCGTTCGAAGTCGCGCGGTCGGCCGCGTTGAGCGACCCCGGCGATATCCAACTGACCATCCTGCTGGCTGCGGCACAGGAAGCGACCGGCGCTGTCAAGGACGCGGTCGGCACGCTGACATCGGCCGCGGCCAAGGATCCGAATGCGGTCGCCCCGTTGATCCGGTTGGCGCAGCTCCAGGCACGCCAGCGCGACTTCGACGCCGCGGCCAGCACGCTGACCCGCGCGCGCGAGAAGGTGCCCGACGATCTTGGCGTGGCACGCGACCTCGCGGGGGTCTACGTTCAGGCGAACAAGATCGATCGCGCCCTGACGGTGGCCAAGAGCCTGCAGGCGCGGCGGTTGCAAGCGTCCGCGGGCCATGCGCTCGAAGGGGATGTGCTGGCGCTTGCCAAGCGGTGGGGCGAGGCCGAGCGCGCCTACCGCGCGGCGTTGAGCGCGGATCCCGAAGCGCGCGATGCTGCCGCGCAGGTCTACCGCATGCTCTTTGCGCTCAATCGGCAGAAAGAGGCCGATGCCTTCGCTTCCGAGTGGATTGCACGCCATCCGTCCGACGCGACCATGCGGCTGCTCGTCGCCGATGCGGCGGTGCGCACCGGCAACGCCTCGCCCAGAGGCATGTAGTCGACCATGGCGATCGTTGCGCTGGGCCGGATCCGCAGTCCCGAACGCGCCTTCGCCGGTGTGGCGGCCGTGCTCGCCGCGGTCGCAGTCGGCTTTTGGCCCACCAGCGCATCGATGGTGTCGGTGTGGAGCAGTTCCAACACCTTCTCGCACGGCTTCTTCATCGTGCCAGTGTTTCTGTGGCTGGTGTGGGGGCGCAGGCACATTCTGGCCGACCTGCCCATCGAGTCTTCATGGTGGGCCCTGCCGGCCGCCGCCGTCGCCGGCACGGTCTGGTTCCTGGGCCACTGGATGTCGCTGGCGCTGCCGAGTCAGGCCGCCATCGTGGCGATGGTTCCGCTCGCGATTGCCGGCATGTTCGGCGTCGCTTGGGTCCGCGCACTGCTCTTTCCGCTGGTGTTCTTGTTCTTCGCCGTACCGTTCGGCGAGTCGTTGGTGCCGGTGCTGATGGACTGGACCGCAGATTTCGCTGTCGCCGCGCTGCAGGTCTCGGGGGTCCCGGTCTACCGGGACGGTTTGCATCTTGAGATTCCAAACGGCCAATGGTCCGTGGTCGATTCATGCAGTGGCATCCGCTACGTGTTCGCTGCCCTGGCTTTGTCGTCGTTGTACGGCTGGTTGATCTATCGCAGCAACGTGCGTCGATGGGTGTTCGTCTGCCTTGCATTGGTCATTGCGATCGCCGCCAACTGGGTTCGTGCCTACGCCATCATCATGCTCGGCCACCTGAGCGACAACGAGATCGCTGCCGGAGCGGACCACCTGGTCTATGGAGCGCTCTTCTTCGTCGTCATCATGGCGGCAGTGTTCGCCCTCGGTGCGGCATGGCGCGAGAAGCCAGCGCAGCCTTCGGTGGCGCTCGAGACAACCGGCGCGAAGCCGCCGAACACGGCGCGAAACGCCGGGCAGCGCGCACCCATGGGCGCCGCCGCGTTCGCGACGTGGGCAGTGCTGCTCGTCTGGCCGCTGGTGTCGCTGAGTTCGGCATCCGATTCCGGGCCGGTGCGCATTGCCGCGTCGAACATTCGAGGAGATCCGTCGTGGGCGGCGCTCGAAGCGCAGCCGTCCGGCTGGCGACCCGTCCTGCGCGAGCCCGCCGCGGTCGTGTCCGGTTCGTTCATCAATCAGGGCCGGACTGTGGGTGTGCATATCGGGTTGTTCGGTCGATCGACGCCGGACTCCAAACTCACGTCGGCGTCCAACCGCCTGCTGCAGCCCGACGGCCTTGATCCAACGTGGCAGCTGTCGCAACAGGGCCGCGCCGAAGCCCGCTGGGACGGCCAGTCCCTGAACGTGAACAGGGCCGTTCTCGTCAGCCGTGACCATGACGTGCGTCTGCTGGCCTGGCAGTGGTACTGGGCGGATGGCACGGTCACTGGCAGTCCGCTTCACGCGTCGCTGCTTCAGTTGCGGGCGCGCCTCCAAGGTCGCCCCGAAGTTTCCGCTTGGATCACGATCTACACGCGCGACACGGGCGACGGCGCCGACGCTTCCCGCACGCTCCAAGACTTCTTGTTGGACATGTCGACGCCCATCGAGGCGATGCTCGGGCTGCCGCCGGTGCGCCGCGTTGCGGCCGATCTGGGGGACCAGGTGCCGGGCCGTTAGGCCGCAATCACACCGGGCTGGACTTCGTCGATCTGTCGATCGTGGCGAAGGGTGGCATGCAGGAGGTGCCTGCGTTCCCAGCGCGTATGGCCGTCAGATCGAGTGCTCGAGGTAGATCGTGACGTAGTTCGATCCGCCGTTGACGTTACCCAGCAGCCGCGAGGTACCGAAGATGCCCGAGCGGTGCGTCACGCTGAGGCCGATGAAGGTCTGCTTCCATTCCGGTTTGCCGATCACGTCGCCGATGCTGATGTCGATCGATGGCTCGACGTAGTTCAGCAGCCGCGACGTCAGGCGGCCGCGCGACGCCTGTTCGGCCACCTCGGCGTACGGCACGGGGTCGGAGATCGAGAGACCCCAGCCGAAGCCGATGCGGGTGAGCACGCGGTCGCTCCACGGGAAGCCGCGGAACACGCCCTTGACGAACAGGTTCAGCTCGCCGCCGTCGCGCTGGTACGGCCGGTCGCGGTGAACGATGATGCCGACGAATCCGGCGACGTCGAGCGGCCAGCCGTTCAGGCTTTCCACCAGCGTCTTGCCGATCGCCAGGCCGGCGATCTCGGTCGGCGTCGTGCGATCGATCGTCGTGCACTGTAGCGTCGTGATCCGCACGATGTTGCAGCGGTCGATTGCCGCCTGACCGGACAGCACGCGCACGATCAACGGCGACTCGGTGAGCTGCGTGCGCACGGTCTGCGCCTCGAGGTTGTAGGTGGCACCGACGACGATCCCCGCCTGCGGGCCGGCCTCGACGATCGGGCTCGCCTGCACGGTGGCTGCCCGGCGCGTGGTACCGGCGCCGGCGAACAGGCGCCAGCCTGCGCTGAGCTGGTAGCTGGCATAGATGCCGGCGAACAGGTCGACCCCGGCACCAGGGTGGTACTCGGGCCGCCCGGCGCTGGCGTGCTCGGCCGGCACGCCGAAGTAGAAGTCGTTGCTGCGGCTGCTGCGCCAGGTGCCGGTGGCCGCTGGGCGCAGCGTCAGCCGGCCGAGCGGCCAGTCGGTGTAGGCGCCGACCGCGAGCTCCTGGCCGCGCGGCTCTTGGCTGAGATTCTGCGAAACGCTGGCATGCAGATGGATCGGATCGACGCGCGCTCGCCATGTCAACCCGAGGTCGACGCCGCCTCGGTGCGCCACCAGGCCCTGCAGCGCTGGCGGTGCATCGTCGAGCGGAAAGCCCTCGAACCGGCGGCGCAAGTACAGCTCCAGCGCCTGGTCGTCGGTGGGCGTGAACTTCAATCCAGCGCGGTCTGTGCGCACGAAGATCCGCTCGCCTTCGTACAGGTACACAGGCAGCACGTCGTGGCGGAGACCGACACCGCGATACGGTGACTGCTCCGAACTGACCAGCACGCCGAAGCCCGCCCCGCCGGGCTTGGCCACCAGATCCACCAGTGCCTCGTCGTTGGCAACCTCAGCGGCCGCCGCCGCGCGCATCAGCAGCGTCATCATCGCCGAAGGGGCGCAGCGCGACCGCGGCCGCGTATGGCGGCGGTGTTGGCATGAACACTCTGCCGGTCGCATGAGCCTTTGGCAGCGGACCGAGAGGGATGTTCCGGCTTTCCACGCCAAGTCGAACCCTGGACACCCTGTGACGTGGATGGCTGATCGGCGGCGGCCGACAGCGTCATCGATGGTTGCGCCACGGCGCGACGCGCTCGCTGCAGGCCACCAGCCTCGCGTAGGTGAACGGCGACTTCAGCTCCTCGATGGAACCGTCGCGGGATCGGGTCGTCGCGGATGCCCGCGTCCCAGAACCTGACGCGCAGAGGATCGCAGTGCGATCGGAACGCGATGTCCCAGAACGGGAACACGACGCCGAAGTTGCTGTTGCCCCCGCGTGGATCGGCGGCGTGGTGGATGCGGTGGAACTGCGGCGTCACCAGCAGCCGGTGCGCGAAGGCGGGAATCCGAAACGGCACGTTGGCATGGCCGACCAGTCCGGTGATCATGATCGCGATGAACTGCCAGTAGATCAGTTCGGCCGGTGCTCCCGGCAACAGCAACGGCGTCCACACCGCGACGCCGCTGCCCGCCGGCAAGAATTGGTCGTGCCCGCTCGCGCCGCCGGCCAGGAGCAAGAGCGAGGTCGACGTCAGCGTGGTTGCCGACGGTGCGGCCAGAAAGTCCTACTCGCGCAGCTGCAGCGTCGAGCGCCCGATGGCGCAGAGCCTGCCGAGCGTCGTCCACGTCAAGCCGCTGGGCTGCACCAGCAGCGTGATGCGCGTGAAGAGCGGCGACGTCAAGGTCGAGCTGTGGACTCTCGCGGGCGGCAACAAGGCACTCGAAGTGTCGTGGACGGCCAAGGACTCGGCGGCCGACCTGCAGGCCTTCCGCTCGCGCATCGTCACGCCGCTCGCGTCCAGTGGCGCGAGGCCGCTGAGCGAGAGCAAGACCGAGCTGGGCAGCATGTGCTGACGCACTGGCGTGCCGCACGTGCGGGCGGCGCGACGGCGATCGCCAGCGCCAGCACGCGATCGGCCAGCATGTAGAAGCCGCCGCGCTGCAGGTGGCCCATCACCTCGTGCACGACCATCGTGAGCGCCGTGATGCCGAACAACAGGTTGAACGCCGCACGCACGATCAACAAGGTTCTCCGCATCACGGTCTCCTTCAACCGGTCTTGGCTGCGGTCCAGCGCTCGAGCCGCTCGCGCGCGCCGTTGGTCGCCGGATCCATCATCGCATCGTGGCCCGGGCGCTTGGCGCACAGCTCGATCACGTAACCGTTGGGGTCGCGAAAGTAGATCGACTCGATCGCACCGTGGTCCGACGGCCCCCGCGTCTCGATGCCGTGCGCGCGGCCCTTGGCGAGCATCGCGCGCAGCGTGTCGGGCTCGACCTCGAGCGCAATGTGCAGGTCGAAGTCGTGCTGCGGCTTGAATTCGAACGGTTCGTCGGTGGTCTCGAAGAACGCCATGTGCGAGCCGTCGTCGAGGCGGTAGAAGGTGTGCAGCGTGTGCGTCGGGCGCCCGGTCTTGGTCTCGCTGATGTCAAACGCC
>DASTZF010000343.1:0-7922 GCA_035764445.1 Burkholderiaceae bacterium | reverse complement strand
GCCGGCGCGCGCCGTTGGCGTTGCCTCGGCCGCTGCAGCGGCCTTCCCGCGCGGCGCGCGCCCCTTGCCGGACGGCTTGCTCTGGGTCACGGTCGGCTCCTGTGGCAACAGGGATGGTAGTCCCACCGTCAAGCCCCGACGCCACGCGGGTCTGGCGACGTCCTCGCGATCACCGCGGCACGGACAGGCAGAGTAGGCTGCCGAGGTTTTCATCCCCATCGGAGCATCGTGGACGCGCTATTGACCTGGCTAACCGCGCACGGCGTGGTGATCGCCTTTGCGGCCGTGCTGATCGAGCAGCTGGGCCTGCCGTTGCCGGCCTACCCGGTGCTCGTGGTCGCCGGCGCGCTCAGCGTCGCCGGCCACCACTCGGCGCTGGCGCTGCACGCGGCCACGGTGGTGGCGTGCCTGCTGGCGGATCTCGCGTGGTACGCCGCCGGGCGCCGCTACGGCGGCCCGGTGCTGCGCACGATCTGTCGCGTCTCCCTGAGCCCGGACAGCTGCGTGCGCCAGACGCAGTCGCTGTTCGAGCGCTGGGGCATCTGGTCGCTGCTGGTGGCCAAGTTCGTGCCCGGCTTCGCCACCTTGGCCACCGCGCTGTCGGGCAGCATGCGTCTGCGGCTGCCGGCCTTCGTCGCCGTCGACGCGATCGGATCGGCACTGTACGTCGGCATCGGGGTGTGGCTGGGCGTGTACTTCCACGAGGCCGTCAACGACGTAGTGGCCGTGTTCGACGGCCTGGGTCGCATGGGCCTGGCGCTGATCGTGCTGGCGCTGGCCCTGTTCCTGGCCGCCAAGTGGTGGCAACGCGATCGGCTGCTGCGCGAGCTGCGCGGTGCGCGCATCACGGTGCCGGAGCTGCAGCGACTGATCGATGCCGGCGGTCGACCGACCTTCGTCGACGTGCGCCCGGCCGCCCATCGCGCGCGCGACGGCACGATTCCGGGCGCGCTGCACCTGTCGCTCGAGCGTGCACACGAGGAGGCCCCGGACCTGCCGCGCGACGTCGAGGTGGTCGTCTACTGCGCGTGTCCGAACGAAGTGTCGGCGGCCCAGGTGGCGCGCCAGCTTCGGCGCGCGGGCTTCGTCAACGTGCGGCCGCTGCTGGGCGGGATCGACGCCTGGATCGCTGCCGGGATGCCGATCGAGCGGTCGGGCTCGGTCTAGAAGGTCTCGATCCAGGGACGCAGGTCGAGTTCGTGCGTCCACGCGCTGCGGTGTTGCTGGTGCAGCAGCCAGTAGTTCTCGGCAATGGCGTCGGGGTCGAGGATGCCGTCCTGCGCCTTCATTGCGTAGCGCTCGGGGAAGTTCTCGCGGATGAACGCGGTATCGATCGCACCGTCGATCACGACGTGCGCGACGTGAATGCCCTGCGGTCCGAGCTCGCGCGCCATGCTCTGCGCCAGCGCGCGCAGCGCGTGCTTGGCGCCCGCGAACGCCGCGAAGCCGGCCGAGCCCCTCATGCTCGCGCTGGCGCCGGTGAACACGATCGTGCCGCGGCCGCGCGGCAGCATCGCCTTGGCCACCTCGCGGCCCATCAGGAAGCCGGCCAGCGCGCCCATCTCCCACACCTTGCGGTAGACGCGCTCGGTGGTCTCGGTGACGGTGAAGCGCACGTTGGCGCCGACGTTGAACACCGCCACCTCGATTGGCGCGATCTCGCGCTCGATCTTCGCGACCAGCTCGCTCATCTGCGCCTCGTCGCGCGCGTCGGAGCCAAAGCCATGCGCCTGGCCGCCTTCAGTCTCGATCCGCTGCACCAGCGGCTGCAGCTGCTCGGCGTTGCGCCGCGTGACGCAGGCGATGAAGCCTTCGCGCGCGAAGCGGCGGGCGATCGCGCCGCCGGTGGCGTCACCGGCGCCGATGACGAGCGCGGCCTTTGCCATGTCTAGTGGTTATCTTTGGGGACAAATGCTCCGCGCTGCCCGACCAGGAAGTCGAGGTCCGCCCCTTCGTCGGCCTGCAGCACGTGGTCGATGTAGAGCTTCCAGTAGCCGCTGGTGAGCTTGGGCGTTGGCGGCTTCCACACGGCCTTGCGCCTGGCGAGCTCGTCGTCGCTGACGTGCAGGTGCAGCAAGCGCCGAGGCACGTCGAGCTCGACGATGTCGCCGTTCTTCACCAGCGCCAGCGGGCCGCCGGCAGCCGCCTCGGGCGCGGTGTGCAGCACCACGGTGCCATAGGCGGTGCCGCTCATGCGCGCGTCGCTGATGCGGACCATGTCGGTGATGCCTTTCTTCAGCACCTTCGGCGGCAGCGGCATGTTGCCGACTTCGGCCATGCCGGGGTAGCCCTTGGGGCCGCAGTTCTTCAGCACCAGCACGCAGTTCTCGTCGACATCGAGGTTCGGGTCGTCGATGCGCGCGTGGAAGTCGTCGCTGTCTTCGAACACCACCGCTCGGCCCTTGTGCACCATCAGTGCGGGCGTGGCGGCGCTCGGCTTGATCACCGCACCGCGCGGCGCCAGGTTGCCGCGCAGCACCGTGATGCCGGCGTGCGCCTTGAACGGGTCTTGCACCGTCTTGATGACGTCTTTGTTGAAGTTTTCGGCGTCGGCGATGTTCTCGCGCACCGTCTTGCCGGTGACCGTCACGTGGTCGAGGTGCAGCATCGGCGAGATCTCCTTCATCACCGCGGGCACGCCACCGGCGTAGCAGAAATCCTCCATCAGGTGCTCGCCCGACGGCTGCAGGTTCACCAGGCACGGCATCTCGCTGGCCAGCTTCTCGAAGTCGTCGATCGTCAGCTTGACGCCCAGCCGCCCGGCGATCGCGATCAGGTGGATCACCGCGTTGGTCGAGCCGCCGATCGCCGCCAGCGTCTTGATCGCGTTCTCGAACGCCGGGCGCGTCAGGATGTCGCCGATCTTCACGTCTTCATGAACCAATTCGACGACGCGTCGGCCGGCGTTGCGCGCGATCACGTTGCGCCGGCCGTCGACCGCGGGGTATGCCGCGTTGCCGGGCAGGCCGAGGCCGAGTGCCTCGACCATCGATGCCATCGTCGATGCGGTGCCCATCGTCATGCAGTGGCCATGGCTGCGGTGCATGCAGCTCTCGGCGTCGAAAAAGTCCTGCAGCTTGAGCGTACCGGCGCGCACCTGCTCGCTCATGTTCCACACGCCGGTGCCCGAGCCGAGCTCCTGGCCGCGCCACTTGCCGTTGAGCATCGGGCCGCCGGAGACGCCGACGGTCGGCAGGTTGGCGCTCGAAGCGCCCATCACCAGCGCCGGCGTGGTCTTGTCGCAGCCCATCAGCAGCACCACGCCGTCGATCGGGTTGCCGCGGATGCTCTCTTCGACGTCCATGCTCGCGAGGTTGCGGTACAGCATCGCGGTCGGGCGCAGCAGCACCTCGCCGAGCGACATCACCGGGAACTCCAGCGGAAAGCCGCCCGCCTCGTAGACGCCGATCTTCACCTGCTCGGCCAGCGTGCGGAAATGCGAGTTGCACGGGTTCAGCTCGCTGTACGTGTTGCAGATGCCGATCACCGGCCGGCCGTCGAACTGATCGTGCGGGATGCCTTTGCCCTTGAGCCAGCTGCGGTAGGCGAAGCCGTCGCGATCCTGGCGGCCGAACCACTGCTGGCTGCGCAGGTCCTTGGGGTTCTTGCGGGGTTTGCTGCTCATGGCTTGGGTGCTCTTGCTGCAGAGGTCAGAGGAGGCGGAGCCTGTCGATGGTATCCCTTGGAGCCGATCACGCGCGCCAGCGGACTGCGGAAATCTGCGCTGTCGCGCAGCCGCGCGATCACCGCCGCGAAGTCGTGCCGCGGCCGCCAGCCGAACTCGCGCCGCGCGCGCTCGTTGACGTAGACGCGATCGATGGTCGGCACCATCGTCCAGCCGCGGCGCGCGTATTCGGCGTCGAACGCCGGCACGCGCCGGCGCACCACCGCCGCGGCGTCGCGCCGCAACTCGGGCAGGTCATCGGGCGTGAACGGCGTGGTGGCGCTGATGATGTAGCGGCCGAAGCCGATCTGCGGCGCCCGCTCGATCGCCAGCAGGTGCGCGTCGACCACGTCCTCGATGTCGACGCGGCGGTACAGGAACTCGCTGACCTTCAGGTTGTCGCCGTCGTAGGCCACGCGTGCGTGGTCGTCGTCGTCGCCCTCGGGAAAGAAGCGCGACGTGCGCAGCACCAGGCACGGCATGCCGCTGTCGCGCTGCACCAGCTGGCACAGGTCTTCGGCGGCGACCTTGGTGGCGCCGTAGATGTTCTTGGGCACCGGCACCACGTCTTCGGTGATCCACGCCGCCGGCTCGCCCGGCGGCGGCACCAGCGCGCGCCCGAAGGTGCTGGTGGTGCTGGTGAAGACGAACGCCTTCACGCCGGCGGCCGCGGCCAGCTCCAACAGGTTCAAGGTGCCGGTGACATTGACGTCGACGAACTCCTGCCGCGCGTGGGTGGCGACGTGCGGCTTGTGCAGCGTGGCGGCGTGCAGCACCGCGTCGACGCCGGCCATGCACGCGCGCACGACCGCGCGCTCCGCGATCGAGCCGACCACGTCGGTGAAGTCAGACGGCAGCACGTCGAGGCCGATTGCTTCGTGCTCGCTGCCTTCGAGCGTGCGCATCAGCGCCTCGCCGAGATGACCGGCGCTGCCGGTGACCAGGATTCGCATCGTGAGGCTCGCTGAGGTGGGGTGGCGCTGCGATCGACGGTCTCGCCGGGGTCGAGCGTGCTCGCGCGAGCTTAGACTAGCAGGCGGTCTTGCAACACCGCGCCACCGGAGGACACGATGAGCAGCGCACCGACGTTCCGCCTCGATGGCCGGGTGGCCCTGGTGACGGGCTCGTCCACCGGCATCGGGCTGGCGATGGCGCGCGGGCTCGGCCAGGCGGGCGCCACCGTCGTGCTCAACGCGCGCAACGCGGCGCGCCTGCAAGACGCCGCCGGTGGCCTGCGCGCCGAGGGCATCAACGCGCACGCGAAGGCGTTCGACGTCACCGATTCGGCGGCGGTCGACGCCGCGGTGGCCGCCATCGAGGCCGAGGTGGGGCCGATCGAGATCCTGGTCAACAACGCCGGCACCACGCGGCGCGCGGCGCTGACCGAAGTCGCCGACGCCGACTGGCGCACCGTGCTGCAGACCAACCTCGACTCCGCGTTCTATGTCGGCCGCGCGGTGGCGCGGCGCATGATCGCGCGCAAGCGCGGCCGCATCGTCAACACCTGCTCGGTGATGAGCGAGCTGGCGCGGCCAAGCACCGCGCCGTACGCGGCGAGCAAGGGTGCGCTGAAGATGCTGACCAAGGCGATGGCGGTCGAGCTGGCGCCGCACGGCATCACCGTCAACGGCATCGCGCCGGGTTACTTCAAGACCGAGCTGACCGCGCCGCTGGTGGCCGACGAGGCGTTCAACAACTGGCTGATCAACCGCACACCGGCGCGCCGCTGGGGTAGCGTCGAGGAGCTGGCGCCGGCGGTCGTGTTCCTGTGCAGCGACGGCGCTGGCTACGTCAATGGCCATTTGCTGGTGGTCGACGGTGGGATGACGGCGACGGTATGAGCACGTTCCAGAAGGTGTCGCTCGTGACCGGGCCCGATGGCCGCGCGCGCTGGCGCGAAGAGTCGATCGCGCTCACCGAAGGCAGGCCGCAGGCGCGGCTGTCGCCGCTGATGCCGAGCGGCGGCTACCAGCTGCGCGAGAGCCCGGTCGGCTTTCGCAGCGAGTTCCACTGCACCGAGAACCCGCAGTGGGTGTTCATCCTGCGCGGCCGCATGGAGATCGGCCTGCAGGACGGTAGCTCGCGCGCGTTCGCGCCGGGCCAGCACTTCTACTCGGCCGACGTGCTGCCCGCCGGCGCCTCCTTCGATGCCAAGCTGCACGGGCACTGGAGCCGCCAGGTCGGCGACGAGCCGTTGGTCACTCTGTTCGTGCGCGGCTGAATGATGGCCCCCACGCTCACTTTGTTCGCTGCCCCCCGAGGGGGCGCAGCCGGCTTCGGGCGGCCGGGCGCCGGCTGAGGCCGCCGCGTGAAGATCAAGAACGTTCACGGCAACACGCTCGACCTGCTGGGCGAGGCGATCGTGTCCGGGAACTACGCCACCGGTGCGGTGCTGCCGTCGGAGCCGCTGCTGTGCGAGCAGCTCGGCGTCAGCCGCACCGTGGTGCGCGAGGCGGTGAAGTCGCTGGCCGCCAAAGGGTTGCTGCGCACGGGTCCAAAGGTCGGCACGCGCGTGCAGCCGGCCGAGGCGTGGAACTGGTTCGACCCCGACCTCGTCGCGTGGCAGTCGAAGGTCGGCCTGACGCGCGACTTCCTGCGCGACCTGCACGAGCTGCGCGTGGTGGTCGAGCCGGCGGGAGTCAGGCTGGCCGCGCAGCGCGCCACCGCACCCGACATCGCCGAGCTCGAGACCGCGTTTGCCGGCATGACCGAAGCGGTCGAGCACGGCGGCGACTACGTGACCTCGGACCTGCGCTTTCACCAGGGGCTGCTGCGCGCCAGTCACAACCGCATGATGATGCAGATGAGCAAGGCGCTGGCCGCGGTGCTGCGCGTGAGCTTCGAGCTGTCGACCTTGAAGCCCGGTCGCGCCGGCGGCTCGCTGCCGCAGCACCGTGCGGTGCTCGAGGCGGTGATCGCGCACGACCCGAAGAAGGCCGAGCGCGCGATCCTGGTGCTGATCGACGACGCCGGGCGCGAGATCGAGCGCGTGATCAGCTCGCGGCGCAAGCTGCCGTCGCTGAGCGCGCCGGCGCGTCGCCTGATCGCGCGCCCCAACTGACGCGCTGCCGGCCACGCTCATCCTTTGCCACGGGGCGCCGCACGCGCGTTCAGATACACCGAGTACAGCGACGTCGTGCCACAGATGAACAGGCGGTTCAGCTTCGGTCCACCGAAGCAGACGTTGGCGACCGTCTCGGGCACGCGGATCTTGCCGAGCAGGGTGCCGTCGCTGGCGTGGCAGTGCACGCCGTCGCCGGCCGACAGCCAGAGGTTGCCGTTGGCGTCGACCCGAAAGCCGTCGTAGAGCCCGACCGGGCAGGTGGCGAACACCTCGCCGCCCCCGGCGAGCGACTGGCCGTTGCTCGCCACCTTGAAGCAACGCACGTGGTGCGGACCGTCGGCCTTGTGCGTGAGGCCGGTGTCGACGATGTACAGGAGCGACTCGTCGGGCGAGAACGCCAGCCCGTTGGGCTGCACGAAGTCGTCGGCGACGATCGTGACGCGGCGCGAGTCGGGGTCGAGCCGGTAGACGTTGCGCGCGCCGATCTCGCTCGGCGACGCGTCGCCTTCGTAGTCCGAATCGATGCCGTAACTCGGGTCGCTGAACCAGATGCTGCCGTCGGACTTGACGACCACGTCGTTGGGCGAGTTGAAGCGCTTGTCGTCGAAGCGATCGGCCAGCACCTCGCGCTTGCCGTCGAAGCCGGTGCGCGAGATGCAGCGGCCGCGGTGCTCGCACGACACCAGCCGGCCCTCGCGGTCGACCGTGTGGCCGTTGGTGTTCATCGCGGGCTGCCGGAACACCGACACCGAGCCGTCGGTCTCGTCCCAGCGCAGCATGCGGTCGTTCGGAATGTCCGACCACACCAGGTAGCGCCCGGCCGCGAACCACGCCGGCCCCTCGGCCCAGCGACAGCCGGTGTACAGCTTCTCGAGGTGCACGTTGGGAAACGCCAGCGCCTTGAAGCGCGGGTCGATCAGCTCGAAGCTGTCGGTCAACCAGTCGGCCATCGTCAGGCTCCGTGTTGTACGAGGTAGCGCGTGGCAACGCCGCGGGCGGGTGTGCGGCGGCGCTCATGACGCGGCGGCCTCCGCTTCGCTCCGGCTCCCCTGCGGTGCTCGGGTTGCGAAGGCGGCTGCGGAACTCGCCCTCGCACGGCCGCGACGCTGCTGCGCAGCGCCGCTGTGCTCGGAGCTCGGCCAGTCCTCGCCGACGCGTCGCCTTGCGGCGACGCGCAACCTTCGCAGCCCTGCG
>DASTZF010000342.1:0-3998 GCA_035764445.1 Burkholderiaceae bacterium | reverse complement strand
CAGATGGCGGCACCGGGACACCATCATGAGATACGACGCGGCAGCACGCACGGACGCAAGCGGCCGCGCACCCGTCACCATAGCTTGACGCAATGACCGCTGGCCACGAACTGGCCTGCCGGCGCGCGCGCGTCGCCACCGGCGGGCTCGATCGTCAGCCCCAGACGCGGCACGGTGAAGAACAGCTTTTCGGCGGTGTCGGGCAGGCTCAGGGTCGCCGAGCCTTTGGGGGGCACCTGGCCCACCAGGAACGGCTGCCCGTCGCGAGGCAGCGCCCACAGTCGCGCCACCTGCCCCTCGGGCACGTCGATCGGCTGCAGCACCTTCAGCGTGATCGTGCGGCCCTGGCGGCGTGAGCTCGCCAGCACCTGCGCCTGCCCTGCGTCGCTGACCAGCAGCCCGACATAGCTCTGCGGCAGTGCCTCGCTGCGCGCCTCCAGATCCAGCCACTGGGGCTGCAGCCGCAGCGCGACGGTGGTCGCCAGCACGCCCGCCAGCGCACCGCCGAGCACGCGCGGCGCCAGCAGACCCGCCAGGCGCTGCCACACCGTGACGCGCGGCGACGCGGCGAACAGGCGTTGCTGCAAGCTTTCCCACACCTGCTCGCGTGGCTGCATCGCCGGGACACCGGCGGCCAGCACGCCCAGGCGCTCCTGCCAGTGGGCCACCACGCGCAGGGTCAGCGGCGCCTCGCGCAGCAGTCGCTCGAAACGCCGCCGCGCCGCGCCCTGCAGCGTGCCGAGCGCGTACTCGCGCGCCAGGCGGTCGAGGCGTTCGGGCTGCAGCAGGTTCACGAGGTGATCCCCCGGCCGCTCAGGCAGTCTTTCAGCTTGTCCAGGCCGCGCCGCACCCACGCCTTGGCCGTGCCCAGCGGCGCGCCCATCTGCTGCGCGATCTCGGAGTGCACCAGGCCCTTGTAGTAGGCCAGCGCCAGCGCCTGGCGCTGCTGCGGGTTCAGTGTGGCCATGCAGGCGTCGATGTGTGCGCGCTGCAGGCTGGCGTCGAGCAGCTGCTGCGGCTCGAGTTCGGGATCGCCCTGCACGTCGAACGCCTCGTCGTCGAGCGCGCCGGTGCTGCGCCGCTCGCTAGCGCCCGAACGCAGCGTGTCGATCGATTTGTTGCGCACGATGTTGATCAGCCAGGTCATCGGCGTGGCCACGCCCGGGTTGTAACCGCGGGCGCCATGCCACACATTGACGAACGCCTCCTGCAACACCTCTTCGGCGCGCTCGCGGTTGTTCAATATACGGAATGCAATCCCCAAAAGATGCGCGTTGGTGGCCCGGTAGACGCGCTCGAAGGCGGCCCGATCCTGCAGCGCGACGCGCGCCATCAGTGCGCTCAGGTCGTCGGAGGCGGTCATTGGGGGGTGGGCTCGCAAGCGGGCCGCCATTGTCGCGTGCTTTGAGCGCCCGCCGACCCCCATGAGGCACGGTCGCACATGGGATTTGGAGCGATGCCGTATGCTCCATCCATGGGGCACCGGGCGGTGTCCTGCACGCTTTCCGAGCCTGGTAGGAGCAGCCATTGGCAACCCCGAACTACGCCTACGAGAAACGCCAACGCGAGTTGGCAAAGAAGCGCAAGGCCGAAGAAAAGCGCCTGCGCAAGCAGGGCCGCGACACCGATGCGTCGAGCCCGGCGCAACCCGACAATGCCGCGCCGGCGCCGGCGCCGGGCTCCGAGCCCAACCGCTGAAGCGGGGCGGCCAACAAAAAAGCCACGGCTAGGCCGTGGCTCGGTGGACGGGTTGCAGCGCGGCGCGCTGCACCCGGCGCGCGACCGTCAGATCACGCGGATGTTCGCCGCCTGCAGGCCCTTCTGGCCCTGCTTGACTTCGAACTGCACCCGCTGGTTCTCCTGCAGGCTGCGGAAGCCGCCGTTGTTGCGGATCTCGCTGTGGTGGGCAAACAGGTCCTTGCCGCCGCCCTCCGGGGTGATGAAGCCATAACCCTTGCCATCGTCGAACCATTTGACGATGCCGGTTTGTGTCGCTTGCGCGTCCATGGATTTGAAGTTCCTCGTGTCACTGTGGTTGAACAACGCGCCGGGGGTGTCCGGCACGGACAGAAGCACTCAAGAAACGTCAAACCTGAAAATCGGGGGCCGCGGAACCGGTGCGGCGAGATTCACGCTCCGGCGCGGACACGAAGACCTTGGGTGCGGCCTCTTGCTTGTCTGCGCCGCTAATGTAGCCGCAAACCGACGCGCCAGCGCCGCGCCCGGGCCAGGGAGGACGCGGCGCGTTGTGCGGCGCTCACAGTGCAGCGATGCATCCTGCGGTTCGGGGGTTGCGGTTGCGCACGCTCGCCCCGCGGAGCGCGGCGGAGCGCCGCGTCCACCACTCAGTCGTGGTCGGTGCAGCCGTTGTCGTGCACCAGGCAGCGCGCGAACCCCGGATCGTTCTTCAGCTTGAACATCACGCGCGCGGCGACCGCGGTGTCGGCGAAGTCGGAAAACAGCCCGTCGACTCCGAGCTCGTAGAAGCGCAGGTATTCGTTGACCGGGTTGTTGTTGTCGGTCAGCGGCTGGCGCGAGCGCTCGTTGCGGAAGGTCCAGGTGTGCACGATCAGCCCGAGCGCGTGCGCGTTCTGGATCACCTTCGACGGCTTGTCGGGGTCGACCACCACGCGGTCCGCCTCGTTGACCAGACCGTCGCCGTTGGCGTCGGTGCACTTCTTGCCGGTCGCGTCGACGGCCTTGCAGGCGGTCGTCTGCAGGTAGTACTTCCAGGGGCCAATGCCGTCGGCATAGGTGCGCACCTCGGCCAGGCCGGCCGGCGTGACGAGGTCACCGAAGGTGCCCTGGCGGCCCGAGACGACCCAGTCGTACGGCTTGTCGAACGGCGGCGCATAGGTGATCGTGCCGTCGGGCGCGATGTCGTCGGCGTCGACCAGCTGCACCAGCCGCAGCGGCGTGCGCTGGCGCAGGTATTTGAGATTCGCGGTCTCGAACGACTGGATGATCACCGGCGCGTGGCGATGGTTCCAGCCGGCTCGCGTCAGCACGCGCAGCAGACGGTCCTCGAGCGGCAGGCCGATGCTCTGGTGGTAGGTGGGGTGCTTGGTCTCCGGATAGATGCCGATCTGGCGATCCTTCTCGCGCGACTTGCGCTTCACGAAGTCGATGACCTCCTCGAGCGTCGGGATCTTGAACTGGCCGTCGAACTGCTGACCGCGCTCGGGAATCGGCTGCACGGCACCGAGCTGCTTGATCTCGGCCAGCGTGAAGTCGCTCGCCCAGAAGCCGTCGGTCGGGATGCCGTCGAGCACCGCGGTACGCCTGCGGTTCTGAAACTGCGGCAACGACAGCACGTTGGTGGTGGCGATCAGATTCGGCTCGTTGCGCGCGATCAGGTGTCCGTCCTTGGTGGCCACCAGGTCGGGCTCGACGTAGTCGGCACCCAGTTCGATGCCCAGTGCGTACGCTTCGAGCGTGTGCTCGGGCAGATAGCCGCTGCCGCCACCGCGGTGGCCGATCACAAGCGGCGAAGGCTCGCTGGCGTGCGAACGCCCGTCGTGGGCAAGCAGCACGGAGCAGCCGAACAACAGGCCGCTGAACGAAACGCCGCTGGCGATGCGGCGCAACACGGTCGCGAGCTTCATGAGGGTCTCCTCTGAATCGCGCATCGTGCGGCGCGCGTGTGACGTCGACGTGACGCGCGCCGCCGAGCGTTTGGTCGTCGCGCAAGGGCGTGCACGATTGGCCCGCGCCGGCGGCGGCCGAAGCCCGGGGCGAAGTTCCTATCGCGCTATTCGACCTTGCCGATGCGACGCACGACCTCGGTCATCAGCGCCGCGTCGGCATCCCAATAGGTCTGGAATTCGGGCGCGTCGAGGTAGTCGATCGGGCTGCCCGCAGTGCGGATGGTCTGCTGCACCGTCGGATCGTTGGCCGCCTTGCGTGCTGCCGCACGCAGGCGCTGCACCACGTCGTCGCTGACACCGGCGGGGACGAACAGACCCGACCACTGCGCATAGCGAACGCCCAACCCCATG
>DASTZF010000341.1:0-2837 GCA_035764445.1 Burkholderiaceae bacterium | reverse complement strand
CTGACCTGGGATCGCGGCAAGGAAATGGCCGCCCACAAGCGGTTCACGTTGGCCACCGACGTCAAGGTCTACTTCTGCGATCCGCAAAGCCCTTGGCAGCGTGGAAGCAACGAAAACACGAACGGGCTGCTCAGGCAGTACCTGCCCAAGGGCATCGACCTCTCTGGTCTCTCGCAGACCAAGCTCAACGCCATAGCGAGACAGTTGAACGAGCGACCCAGGAAGACTCTCGGCTTCCAAACACCGGCTGAAATGTTCAGTCAACGTGTTGCGTTGACCGGTTGAATCCGCAGTCACAAAGCGGTCACTCAGTGTCGAATTTGGGCAGGTGGCAAACTCTCCTGGCACCTTCGCCACTGCGCAGAATCCTGGTGCGGCACCCCACCTGACGTGGCGCTCGCAGTGACGGCACCGGGCTCACCGTATTGACGGCTGTCAGTTCAATATTGAACGGCGGGCCCGTCCCATATGAAGCGGAACTAGGTCTGGCGCACGCGCCTCTCCGGTGCTTCAATGCCCGGGCCGAGAAAGGGGGCGCCCATGGAGCGCCGCACGGCCCGCAGGGCTGCAGGTGCCTTGGCCGCACCGTCGCCAATCTTGTGCCCCTGCTCAGATAGGCCCCCACCGCATCGACATCTCTCATTCGTGCGGAGCAAGGTGATGCTCCGCGAGGTGATCGAATGAAGCGGCGGCGCGCCTTCCTCGCTGCGATCGGCGTGGCGTTCGCTGCTGATCCCGCAAGGGCCCAGAATCCGGCCAAAGTGTTCCGCGTCGGCTTGCTCAGCAGTGCGAATGCAGAGGTGGCTGCGTTCTTCTGGGCTGCGCTCGAGGACGGATTGCGCGAGCGCGGGTGGCGCCCTGGTGTCGACGTGGTGCTCGAGCGCCGCTATGCCGATGGCGACCTGTCGCGGCTCGACGCGCTGGCGGTCGACCTCGTGCGAGCCCAGGTTGACGTGATCGTCGTCAGCAGGGGGGAAACCGGGGCCGGGGCTGTGCGGCGTGCCACTTCGATGATTCCCATCGTCGCGATTGACATGGTCGACCCGGTCAGGCTTGGGCTCGTCGCCAGTCTGGCCCGGCCCGGCGGCAACGTCACAGGCGTGTCGTGGATGGCGGTGGGTGCACCTCTGTATGTGAAGCCCCTGGAATACCTGCGCGAGATGCGGCCTCGGCTGTCGCGCGCGGTGAGCTTGCGCCTCGCCAGTCCAGTTTGGGCCCAGATCGACGCCGACTTGCGCGCGAGTGCGCGTTCGATCGGCATCGCGCTCGAATGCATCGACCTGCCGGTCTCCGGTGAGCTCGACGCGGCATTCGTCGCGGTGAAGCGTGCAGGTGCCGAAGCCCTGCTGTTTTGGCCGACAGCCATCGCCAACGCATGGCTCGCCAAGGTCGCCAAGCGGGCTCTTGACCAGCGGCTGCCGTCGGCATGTCAAAACATCTGGTACGCGCGCGAAGGCGGCCTGCTCGGCTACGGCCCGCCGCCCGGCGAGTCGTTTCGTCGCGCCGCCGACTACGTGGACAAAGATCTTGCGCGGCGCCAAGCCCGGTGATCTGCCGATCGACCAGGCGATGCGCTTCGAGTTGGTCGTCAACCGGCGCACTGCGGCGGCGCTGGGCATCGAGTTGCCGCAGTCGCTGTTGCTGCGTGCGGACAAGGTGATCGAGTGATTCGACGCTACTGCCTGATGGGCCTTGTCGCAGGCGCGACCACAGCTCGTCGCGCCCCTGGGCAGCAACGCTCGAAGCCGGCGCGGGTTGCCATCCTCACTTTCGGCAGCCCGGAGGCTCCGTATCTCGACGCTCTCAAGGTCGGCCTGCGCGACCTGGGGTGGGTCGAAAACAGCGACGTCGTGTTCGAGATACGCGCGATCCGCGGCCAATTCGATCGGATGCCGGCGCTGGTCAAGGAGACGGTGGCGTCGTCGCCGGACGTGATCTGGGCCATTGACACGGCAACGGCAGTGCTGTGCAAACAGGCCACCAGCACGATCCCGATCGTGTTCGCCGGCTCGGCCGACCCGATCGGCGCTGGTCTGGTGCAAAGCCTGTCGCGGCCGGGAGGCAACGCCACGGGGCAATTGAATCATTTGGCCGACCTCGGGCCCAAGTTGTTGGAGCTACTCCATTCGATCGTTCCGGGTCTGTCGCGCGTCGCTGCGCTGGTCAGTCCGCACAACCCGGTTGTAGCGCAGGCGGCCACCCAAGCGTTGCAAGCCGCCGGTGCTCACTTGAAGCTCGTCTTGGTGCCGTTTTCGGCCACCACGGCGAACGAGATCGATCAAGCCTTCGCCCGCATGAAGCTGGAGCGGATCGATGGCCTGGTGATTCCCGAAGGGGCCGTATACGTCTTGGCGCGACAACAGATCGGCGAACTGCTGATCCGGCATCGGATTGCCGCCGCCGTCAGCCTGCGTGAATTGTTGCGGGGTGCCCTGGTGAGCTACGGTGACAACGCTCTGCGTCGGGTCCGTGATTCCGCCACCTATCTGGACAAGATCCTCAGAGGCACCAAGCCGGCCGACCTGCCGGTCGAGCAGCCGATGCGTCTCGAGTTGGTCGTCAATCTGCAGACGGCCAAGGCGCTCGGCCTCGCGGTCCCGCAGTCGCTACTGCTGCGTGCGGACGAGGTGGTGGGATGAAAAGGCGACCTTTGGTCCTGTCGGCGTTGACCGCCGGGGCTATCGCGCCGGCGTTCATCGCCCACGCGCAGCAACGAGCAAAGCCAAAGCTCGTTGGGTACCTGGCGATGACAGACCCGGACATGACCAGGCCGGTCGTCGATGCACTCAAAGGCCGGCTTCGCGATCTGGCTTGGGTTGAGGGCAGCATTGCCTTCG
>DASTZF010000340.1:0-3574 GCA_035764445.1 Burkholderiaceae bacterium | reverse complement strand
GAGGCCGTCCCGGTAGTCAACAGGAGGGGCGGGAGGTCCCTGTTGACCCACGGGGGCGGCCGGGATGCACGGACTGGACGTCATTTCTTTGCTCCCTTGGCTTTTGCATCGAGTGCGGTCGTCGCCGCGGACTGTGCTGCCGACTCGCTCGCCTCGCCGGCCCTTAGCTTGCGCATCGAGGGGCCATCGAGTTCGAGCCGGTATGCGTTGTGAACAATGCGATCGAGGATGGCGTCAGCCAGCGTTGGCTCGCCGATCACCTCGTGCCAAGTGGTCACGGGCAACTGACTGGTGATCAGGATCGAGCCGCGACCATGGCGGTCCTCAACGATCTCCATGAGATCGCGACGCTGGCTGGCCGAGAGGCGATCTGGTCCCCAGTCGTCGAGGACGAGCAGATCGGCTTTGACCAGCAGACGGAACAGTCGCGGGAAGCGGCCGTCGCCGTGGGCAAGGTCGAGATCGGCGAACAGGCGAGGCACGCGCGCATAGTGGACGGTGTAGCCGTCGCGGCAAGCCTTCTGCGCCAGCGCACAGGATAGCCAGGACTTGCCGATGCCGCAGGGGCCGGTGATCAAGAGACCGCGGTGCTCGGCAATCCAGCGGCAGGTGGCCAACTGCTGGAACAGCGCCTTATCGAGCCGACGCGGCGTTCGATAGTCGACATCCTCGATCGCGGCTTGGCTGTGCCGCAATCGAGCGGCACGCAGCCTGGTCTGGAAGCGTCGGGTGTTGCGATCGGCAGCCTCGCGGTCGAGCAGCAAGGCCAACCATTCGGCGTGCGCGAGATTATTGACCTCCTCTTGCGCTGCAAGCTCGACGAAGGCCGTCACCATTCCGTCGAGCTTGAGTGCTCGCAGCTGATCAAGCGTGGGATGTGTGAGCATCAGTGATCATCTCCTTAATGGAAGTAGTTGGGTCCGCGGATGTTGTCGTGTGCAATCGCCGGCCCGTCCGCGGGCGTGTCGGGCCGTCGGCGATCGAGGTTGTTCTTGAGGATCGAGTTGACCGAGCTGTACGAGCGCGCGCCGATCTCGAGCGCGCGAGCGCAAGCGGCTTCCAGCCGCTCGCGGCCGTAGCTCTTCGCGAGCCGGAGGATGCCGACACCGGCGCGGAAGCCTTGCTCGGGGTGAGTGCGCTCGCGCAGGATGATCTCAATCAGCGCGGCGGTATTGCGCCCGATCTCACCGGCCTGCCGCCGCAGCCGCTCCGGCGTCCAGTCAGCATAGCGCTGATGGCTCGACGGCATGTGCTCGCGCACCGTCGTATGTTTGCGGTCGGAGGATGAGCGCACATGCGCAGCAACGCGCTTGCCGTGGTGGAAGACTTCGATCGTGCGTGCGGTGATGCGCGCCCACACTTTCTCACGCAGCAATTGGTGCGGGACCGAGTAATAGTGCTTGTCGACCTCGACGTGATAATCGATGCCGACCCGGCATTGCTTCCATTCGGCAAAGACGTATGGCGCAACCGGCAGCGGCTTGAGCGCGCAGCGTTCCAGCTCCTCGAACAGCGCGCGGCGGCTCGCGCCAAGATGGCGTGTAACGCGATCGTTGATCTGTGTGAGGAATTCAGCGATGGCTGCATTCAGTTCCGTGAGCGTGAAGAACTGTCGGTTGCGCAGCTTGGCGATGATGAAGCGCGTCGCTATCTGCACCGCCACTTCCACTTTCGCTTTGTCACGGGCACGATACGGCCGTGCCGGCACAACGGCGGTGTTGTAGTGCGACGCCATCTCGGCATAGGTGCGGTTGACAGCCGGCTCGTAGAAGCAGGCCTTGGTGATGCCCGCGCGCAGATTGTCGGACACCACCATCGTCGGAGCGCCACCGAAGAACGCAAAGCTGCGTGTGTGCGACCCGATCCAATCGGACAGCGTTTGCGTCCACGTCGCCTCCGCATAGGTGTAGTTCGAGGCCCCGAGTACCGCGACGAACAGCTGCGCCGTCCTCACCTCGCCAGTGGATGCGTCAATCACCGCAAGCGTGGTGCCGGCGTAATCGACGAACATGCGCTCGCCGGCGATGTGGCTTTGTCGCATGGTTGGCGACAGTCGCAGTTCCCAGGCGCGATAGAGCTCGCAGTAGCGGCTATACCCATAACCGTCAGGATGCGCAGCGCGATGTTCCTCCCATAACAACTGCAGCGTCACCCCTGGTCGCTTCAGTTCACGGTGAACCGCCGCCCAGTCCGGCTTTGGCCGACGTGTCGACATCGCGGCCAGCGCCGTCGCGGCTGGATAGAGTTGCGCTTCCAAAATCTCGTCGCTGATGTCGTCCAGCAGCGGCCAGGCAACGCCAGCAGCGCGTGCACGCTGCAGGCAATCGATCACCGTCGTCGCGCCAATCGAGAGGCTCGCTGCCACCTTCCGGCTCGACAGTCCAGAAGCCGTGAGCCGCAGAACATCACGCACCTTGCGCATGGGTAATCTCTGTTGAGGCATCGCCCGCTCCCCTGCAAAAGGAGCGAGCTATGCCCGCCTCAGGATCACCCAACGTACGCTCGTCACGCCCATCCACAGACTGATCGATTCCCCGGAATGGGTGATCGGCATCAATCGGAGTGGCTGCTCGGCATCAATCGGAACGACTGCTCGCCATCATCCGGTGCGCGCACTGAGCTACATCGACATGCGCAAGGGCATCGATGGGCTCGCCATGCTGGTGCAGGGCGTGCTGCGGCAGGATCCGTTCACAGGCCACCTCTTCGTGTTCCGGGGTCGGAAGGCCAACCTCATCAAGATCGTGTTCTGGGATGGGACCGGTCTTTGCCTCTTCACCAAGCGGCTCGAGCAAGGCGTCTTCTTGTGGCCGTCGAACGCTGAGCCTGGTGAGACGCTCGCGCTGAGTTCGGAGCAGTTGTCGATGCTGATTGACGGTGTCGACTGGCGCGCACCGGAACGCCGATGGCGACCCGCCGTCGCTGGTTAGCGATACTCAGGTGCGACTGATTGACTCATTGTGATAATCGCCGTGGGTATCACTACCAGTCGCGATTAGACTCTCGCGCGTGCATCTCGATCTCACCGCGCTGCCTGTCGATGTTGACGCACTGCATCGGTTGGTGCGCCGGCTTGCTGCACAGGTGGTCGAAGATGACGCGCGGCTCGCCGCAGCGCGTGCCGAGGTGGAACGGCTTCGGCTCATCATCCAACGCCTGCAGCGCACGCAGTTCGGACGGCGATCGGAACGAATCGACGGCGATCAGCTCGCGCTTGGGTTGGAGGACCTCGACGCCGATATCGCCCGGGCAGAGGTACCTCATCCAGTCGTCTCGGTGAACGACGATGCCGAACCCGCGTCGCGGCGGCATGCGCTTCCCGACCATCTGCCTCGGGAGGATGTCGAATTCGACGTCGAGACCCTTGTATGCCCCTGCTGTGGCGGTGCGCTTCATGCCATCGGCGAGACGGTCAGCGAGATGCTCGACTTCGTACCGGCACGACTGCGGGTACTGCGCATTCGCCGGCCTAAGTACGGCTGCCGTAGCTGCGGCACGATCCACCAGGCTGCCGCACCCGAGCGGCCGATCGCTAAAGGTCTGGCGACCCCCGGCCTGCTGGCCCATGTGCTGG
>DASTZF010000339.1:0-9480 GCA_035764445.1 Burkholderiaceae bacterium | reverse complement strand
ACGTCAGTCGGGCATTCTTGTGGCTGTTCATCCGGCTGTCCTCCTTGAGAACTGGGTGTTTGGCGACTTCCAGTCTCTCAAACCCAGTCCGGATGAACACCGAATACAACCTATTGAAGCTTCACAGCTAGACGACTCGGCGCGGTGCAGCGGTGGCGGCGTCGCCGGTGTTGGGCGTGCCCGTGCGCTCGATCAGCAGCAGGTGCGCCTCGTCGTCGGCGACCGGGCAGTGCTCGACGCCCCTCGGAACCACGAACACCTCGCCCGGGCCGAGCGACACGTCGCCCGCGCGCATGCGGATCGTGATGCGACCCTTGAGCACGAGGAAGAAGTCGTCGCTGTCATCGTGCGTGTGCCAGACGAATTCACCCTTGACCTTGACGACCATCAGGTCGTGACCGTTGAACTGGCCGACGACCCGCGGTTGCCAGTGACCTTCGAAGGCAGCGAGCTTGTTCGCGAGGTTGATGGCAGGCA
This sequence comes from Burkholderiaceae bacterium, assembly GCA_035764445.1. Taxonomy (GTDB): domain Bacteria; phylum Pseudomonadota; class Gammaproteobacteria; order Burkholderiales; family Burkholderiaceae_C; genus JAEUPI01. The sequence goes on along the minus strand of DASTZF010000339.1, from coordinate 9,003 downwards.
TGGCGCACTCGATCGGTTGGACCAAGACGATTGTGCGAGCGCCGGCGCTGTAGGAGGATGTGAGCCTTTGGTTGCGGCCGATCCGGCAAGGGGTCCTCATGTTCAGTCTGCGCGTTCTCCGCACGCTCGCCGTCCTCGCGTTCGTTCCGTTCGGGGGGTCCACCCTCGCCAAAGAAGTCGCCGCACATCATTGGAGCTACAACGGGCCCACCGGTCCGACCCATTGGGCGACCCTCGAGCACGAATTCGGGGCCTGCGGCTCGGGCCAGCAGCAGTCGCCGATCGACATCCGACCGACCGCGGTGCAAGAGGCCAAGCTGCCATCGATCGGTTTCTCGTACCTACCGGTGCCGCTGCGGATCATCGACAACGGCCACACGATCCAGGTGAACTACGCACCGGGCAGCTTCATCGACGTCGATGGGCACCGCTACCAGCTGGTCCAGTTCCACTTTCACAAGCCGAGCGAGGAAAGCATCAACGGCAAGCGCCACGACATGGTGGCGCATCTGGTGCACCAGGATGCCGACGGGCGGCTCGCGGTGGTGGCCGTGCTGCTGAAGTCCGGCGCCATCAATCCGATGGTGGCCACGCTGTGGAACAACCTGCCGTCCCACAAAGCGACCGAGCTGCAGCCCCAAGGCGTGGCGATCGACGCCACCGACCTGCTGCCCGCGGACCGCGCGTACTACACGTTCACCGGCTCGCTGACGACGCCGCCGTGCAGCGAAGGGGTCACCTGGTTCGTGCTGAAGAACGCCTCCACGCTGTCGGCGGGCGAGATCAGTCGCTTCGGCCACGCCTATCCGATGAATGCCCGCCCGGTGCAGCCGCTGCACGGACGCGTCCTTCGCGCCTCGCAGTGATCGCCCCGGCGTGTCGCCGGCGAGGCGATCACGCTGCGATCACCGACCTCGGCGTGCGGCCGTTGGCGTAGTCCACGATGCAGCCGAGGCCCTCGCGGGCGATGGCATCGAAGCACTCGTCGGTCCAGCACAGCGCGTGCGGCGTGACCAGCACGTTGTCCATGCGCAGCAACGGGTTGTCGGGAGCCACCGGTTCCTGTTCGAAGACGTCGATCCCGGCGCCGGCGATGATGCGATCGCGCAGTGCATCGATCAGCGCCGCCTCGTCGGCGATCGGCCCGCGCGACAGGTTGATGAAGTAGGCGCTGCGCTTCATCTGCGCGAAGCGCTGCGCGTTCATCAGGTGCCGCGTCTGCTCGTTCAGCAGCACCGTGGCGACGACGAAGTCCGATGCCTGCAGCAGCCGCTCCAGCGGCACGAGGTCGGCGCCGAGCGCCGTCACCGCCGCGCGGTCGACGTACGGGTCGGTGGCCAGCATCTGCCAGCCGAACGGGCGCGCCAGCGCGAGCAGCTCGCGACCGATGCCGCCCGCGCCGATGACGCCCAGCGTGCGCGTCGTGAGGCCCAGGCCCATGTGGCTCGTGCGCTCGTGCCAGCGTCCGCTGCGCGTCAGGCGATCCTTCTCGACCAGCTTGCCGGCCAGCGCGAGGATGAAGGTCAGCGCAGCCACCGCGACCGGCCGCCGCACCGCGATCGGCGTGTTGGTGGCGATGACGCCGCGCCGCGCCAGCGCCGCCACGTCGACCGAGTCGTAGCCGACACCGTGGCGGGCGACGATCTTCACGCGCAGGTCGTCACGCGCCACCGAGGCGGCGGTGACGCGCGGCGAGTTGACGTACAGCCCGTCGTAGCGCGCCATGATGTCGGGCGTGATCTCGTCGACCGACTCGGGCACGAACTCCCACTCGATGCGCGAGTCGCCGTCCAGCAGCGCGAGCGGTCCGCGACCGAACGACGGTTCGCCGCTCTTGGCGAGGATGTCGTGCGACAGCCCGACGCGAAAGCCACCGCGGGCGCTCATCGCACGTTCCCTTCGATCTGGCCGACCATCCCCTTCAGCGCGGCCTCGAGCAGGCCGCTGTCGGTGCCGCCGGCGATCATCGTGTAGCCCATCTCGCGGGCGCGCGCGATCCATGCCGAGTCGGTGGCCATGAACCCGGCGGCCTTGCCGTGCTTGCGCGCGGTGGCGGCGATCTGCCGCATCGCGGCGTCGAAGCGCGGGTCGTCGAAGCGCGCCGGAATGCCCATGAAGTTGGACAGGTCGAAGTGGCCGACCCACAGGACGTCGATGCCGTCGACCGCCGCGATCTGCTCGACCTGAGCCAGGCCGCGCTCGGTCTCGATCTGCGCGATGACGAGCGTGCGCTCGTGGTAGCGGCGGATCTTCGCGCCGACGTCGCCGCCCAGGTAGTCGCACTGCGCGAAACCGAACGCGGCGCCGCGCCGCCCCACCGGCGGATAGCGGCACGCCTCGATGATCGAGCGCGCATGCTCGGCCGACTCGACCATCGGGATCATGACGCCGCGCGCGCCGAGGTCAAGCGCGCGCGCGAGCCACGTGTACTCGCCGCGCGGCACGCGCACCATCGGCTCGATCGGCAGCCCGCGGCAGCTTGCGAACAGCCACTTGAGCGTCTCGTAGCCGAGGCCGGTGTGCTCCATGTCGTAGATGACGAAGCGGCAGCCGGCGTTGGCCAGGATGGCCGACATGCCGGGCGAGAAGAATTCGAAGACCATGGCACCGGCCACGCTCTGGCCGGCCAGCACGTCTTTCTTGATCGCATTGGGTCTCATCGCGGTCACCTCTCGATCGCGCGGGCGGTCGCATCACCCGCGGGGAGCCGACATTGTTGATCGTTTCGGCGCGCGCGGTGCCGCCGGCCTCACGAGCGCTGCCCACAGCGCATGCGATGGCGACATGGGTTTTCCCAGGGTGGCGGGCCGTGCGCGCGCGTCACCATAATCGGCTCGCCCCATGGTTGTCGCGCGATCGGGCGGCACGGGCGAAACTCCGATCGAACCACAACGAGAGGAGACACACCATGTTCCACGCTCGAACCGACCTGCGCGCAGCCGCGATCGTGCATCGCGTCGTGCTGCTCGCTCTGACGATCATGGCGTTGCTGTGGGCGGGTGCGGCCGCCGCACAGAGCGCGGCGCAACGCGCGGTCGACGCGGCCAAGAAAGGATGCGCCGGCAAGACGATCACCATCGTCTGGGAAGCCGGCCTGCAATCGCTCGACCCGCTGAACTTCTCGGGCCCGAAGTGGGAGCAGCTCACCGGCTGCAAGATCAAGGTGGTCGAAGTGCCGACCTCCGAGATGTTCACCAAGATCATGCAGGAGTACCGCGCCGGCACCGGCGCGTACGACGCGCTCAACGTGGTGCCGGCCTGGATGCCCGACCTGGTGCAGGCCGGCGCACTCGAGGTGCTCGACCCGTACGTCGACAAGAACGGCTTCCGCGACGAGCTGCAGAAGATCGCGCCGACCTACCGCGACAACCAGATGAAGGTCAACGGCAAGATCTACGGCTTCCCCGATGACGGCGACGTGTTCCTCTTCTACTACCGCAAGGACATCTTCGCGCGCGCCGATCTGCAGAAGGCCTTCAAGGACAAGTACAAGTACGACCTCGCGCCGCCGAAGACGTGGAAGCAGTTCGACGAGATCGGCTCGTTCCTCACCGAGGCGCTGAAGAGCGAGGGCATCTACGGTGCGTCGTTCTTCCGCGAACCGACGTATGCGGAGCTGATGTTCCAGGAGCGCTTCCGCAACGAAGGCGGCAAGTTCTTCGACGCGGGCTCGATGAAGGCGACGGTGAACAGCCCGACCGGCGTGCGCGTGCTCACCGAGATGCGCAACGAGAACCGCTTCATGCCGCCGGGGGTCGAGAAGTTCGGCTTCGTCGAGAACCTCGCGGTGTTCCTCGACGGCAAGAGCGCGATGACCATCTCGTGGCCGCCGTACGGGCGCTTCGCCGCGGGCTATCTGGCTGGCGAGAAGGCGCTCGACTGGGTGCCGAAGTCGAAGATCGCCGGCAAGGTGGGCTACGCGCTGCCGCCGGGCGGCCATCCTCAGCTCGCGCTCGGCTTCGCGCTGTCGGTGGCCTCCACCAGCAAGCAGAAGGACCTCGCGTACCTGTTCATCCAGTGGCTGAACAGCGAGGAAGTGTCGACTCAGCGCGTGCAGCTGCCGTACGCGCTGCGCGACCCGTTCCGCGACTCGCACTTCACCAACAAGGACTACCTGGCCAAGTGGCCCGACGCCAAGGACTACCTGGCCGCGTTGGGCCAGGGCGCGAAGACCGGCCTGCTCGACCTGTCGCTGATCCAGACCGACAAGTACGAGGAGTCGCTGCGCCAGGCGATGGGCAAGCTGTGGGCCGGTGGCGACCCCAAGGCGATCCTCGACGACGTTGCCAAGCAGTGGGACGACATCACGCAGCGCGTCGGCGTTGACAAGCAGAAGGCGGTGTACACCGGCTGGGCCGCCAAATCAGGGGCCTATCCGACGTCTGCGAAGTAGTGCCACGCACCGAGGCCACTGCCGCGCCGCGCGCCCGCCCGCGCGAGCGCGGGTTCAGGCTCGCGCTGATCGCGCCGTCGATCGGCGTGCTGCTGCTGTTCGGCGTGTTTCCGCTGGTCTATCTGATCGTGGTGAGCGTGCAGAACATCACCATGACCGATGTGGACCAGTCGTTCCAGGGCCTGCTCAACTACCGCCTGCTGGCCGTCGACCCGCGGTTCTGGGAGGCGCTGCTGCACACGGCGATCTTCACCGCGGTGGCGCTGCCGGTCGAGCTCGTGCTCGGCCTGGCGATGGCGCAGCTGTTCATCGAGCGCGTGCCCGGCCGCGCGGTGTTCGTCGCGTTGCTGGTACTGCCGGTGGTGGTGTCGCCGATCGTCGCCGGCACGACGTGGTCGCTGATGTTCGACAACCGCTTCGGACCGATCAACCAGATCCTGGGTTGGCTGGCCGGCGGGCCGGTCGCGATCCTGTGGACCATCCGGCCCGACCTGGTCTACGTCGCGATCCTGGTGGCCGAGATCTGGCAATGGACGCCCTTCATGTTCCTGCTGCTGCTGGCGGCGCTGTCGGGGGTCGACCGCTCGCAGCTCGAGGCGGCGGCGATCGACGGTGCCGGCTACTGGCGCACCTTCCGCAAGATCGTGCTGCCCGCCATCTGGCCGGTGATGGTGGTGGCCATCCTGATCCGCGCGCTGGACTTGGTGCGCCTGTTCGACGTCGTGTGGGCGCTGACCAAGGGCGGACCCGGCACGATGACCGAGACGCTGTCGATCTTCACCTACGTCAAGGGCTTTCAGCAGTTCGAGACCAGCTACACCGCAGCGGTCGCACTGCTGGTCATCGTGCTGCTGTCGGTCGTCGTGTTCGCCGCGCTCAAGCGCGTGGAGCTGGCGCGATGAGCGCCGCCGGGCCGCTCCCAAGGCGCTCGCTCCCCCTCTGGGGGAAGGGCCGCAGGCCCAAGGGGGCTGCGTGAGCGGTTCCAGGGGCAGGCGCCACCGCGTCCGCGTCGTGCTGCGCACGCTGGCAGCAGTCGCGCTGACCGCGTTCTTCCTGTTCCCGATCTACTGGCTGTTCATGATCTCGTTCAAGACCGCCGAGGAGATCTTCGCCTTCCCGCCGCGCTGGTGGCCGAGCCACCTGCAGTTCGACAACTACGCTGTGCTGTTCAAGGACGGCGACGCGACCACCGTGTGGAACAGCCTGGTGATCGCCAGCGCCAGCACGGTGCTGGCGATGGTGCTCGGCACCTTGTGTGCGTACAGCCTGGCGCGCTTTCGCACCGGCGGCGAGCACCTGTCGAACTGGATCATCTCGCAGCGCATGGTGCCGCCGATCGCGGTGGTGTTCCCGATCTTCCTGATCTACGTGTTCCTCGGCTGGGTCGACACCTACCTCGGGCTGATCCTGCTGTACACCGCGTTCAACCTGCCCTACGTGATCTGGATGATGCGCGGCTACATCCTCGACATCCCGATCTCGCTGGAGGAGGCGGCACGGGTGGACGGCTGCACCCGCTGGCAGGTACTGTGGAAGGTGGTGTTCCCGATGGCGCGCGCGGGGCTGTTCGCCACCGCGATCCTGACGTTCGTGTTCGCCTGGAACGAGTTCCTGTTCGCGCTGGTGCTCACGCGCACCGAGGTGGCGACCTACACGGTGCAGGTGACGCACTACTTCGGCGGGCAGTCGGGCTTCTGGGCCAAGATCTCGGCGATGTCGGTGCTCGGCACGCTGCCGATCTTCATCGTGGTCGCGTTCATGCAGCGCTACCTCGTGCGCGGCATCTCGCTGGGCGCGGTGAAAGGTTGACGTGGCGGATTTGCGCATCACCGGCCTGCACAAGCACTTCGGCAACGTGCACGCGGTGCGCGGCGTCGACCTGCAGATCGCCGACGGCGAGTTCACCGTGCTGGTCGGGCAGTCGGGCTGCGGCAAGAGCACGCTGCTGCGCGCCATCGCCGGGCTCGAGGACATCGACGACGGCACCATCGCGATCGGCGGCAAGGTCGTCAACGACGAGCCGCCGCACCGGCGCGACATCGCGATGGTGTTCCAGAACTACGCGCTCTATCCGTACATGAGCGTGTTCGAGAACATCGCCTTTGGCCTGCGTGCGCGCGGCACGCCGAACGCCGAGGTGCAGACCAAGGTGCAGCAGACGGCGCGCATGCTGGCGATCGATCACCTGCTGGCACGCCACCCGCGGCAGCTGTCGGGCGGCCAGCTGCAACGGGTGGCGATCGGCCGCGCGATCGTGCGCGACGCGCGCCTGTACCTGTTCGACGAGCCACTGTCGAACCTCGACGCACAGCTGCGCGACGAGATGCGCGGCGAGATCAAGCGCCTGCACCAGGAGCTGAACAAGACGATGGTCTACGTCACGCACGACCAGATCGAGGCGATGACGATGGCCGACCGTATCGTGCTGATGCGCGACGGCCGCGTCGAGCAGCAGGGTGCGCCGCTCGACCTCTACGAACGGCCGGCGACGCGCTACGTGGCAGGCTTCCTCGGCTCGCCGCCGATGAACTTCGTCGATGCGACGCTGACGGCGCGCGACGGTAGCCTGGGCGTGCAGCTGTCCGACGGCGCCGTGCTGGCGCTGCCAGCGGCGCGCCTGCGACGACTGGGCGACGGGCATGCCGGCCGCGCGGTCGTGCTCGGTGTGCGGCCGGAGCACATCAGCCGCGCCGGCGCCAACGGCCGCCGCCCCGGCGTGGTCGCTCACCGGGCGCAGATCGATCTGCTGCAGCCGACGGGCGCGCGCACCTACGCCACCTTCCGGCTCGGTGGCACGGCCGTGGTGGCCGAGCTGCAGGCCCACGACGTGTCGCAGCCGGGCGAGCATGTCGATCTCGAGATCGACATGAACCGCGCCGTGCTGATCGATCCAACCACCGAGCAGGTGATCTCCTGAGGGGACGGCCATGACGACTGCGAGCGCATCGCGCGCCATCAAGCTGTGGGGCACCGAACAGCCCGACGTGGTCGGCCGCGTGCTGACCGCCGGCCCGCTGTCGGCCGAGCTCGACAACGGCAACCTGCGCTACATCAAGGTCGGCGGCGTCGAGGTGCTGCGCTCGCTCGCCTTCCTGGTGCGCGACGAGAACTGGGGCACCTACGTGCCGGCGCTGTCCGACGTCGTCGTCGAGCAGCGTGACGATGGCTTCCACGTGAGCCTGCACGGCGTGTGCAAGCGCGCGGGCCAGGAGATCGGCTACGACGTACGCATCGACGGCCGCGGCGACGGCAGCCTGTCGTTCAGCGGCGTCGCGACGCCGGCCACCGACTTTCTCACCGCGCGCACCGGCTTCGTGGTGCTGCATCCGTTGAAGGGCGTCGCCGGCCGGCCGCTGACCGTGGAGCACACCGACGGTAGGCTAGAGAACTCGACCTTTCCGGCGCTGGTCGATCCGGTGCAGCCGTTTCTTGCGATTCGCACGCTGACCCACGAGGTGCGGCCCGGTCTGTCGGCCATCGTTCGCATGGAAGGCGACACCTTCGAGATGGAGGACCATCGCAACTGGACCGACGCCTCGTTCAAGACGTATGTGCGGCCGCTCGCGCTGCCGTGGCCGTACACGCTGCCAGCCGGCGTGCCGGTGCGGCAGTCGGTGAGCTTGACCTTGTCGGGCACGGTGCCGCAGGTCGATCGGCAGGCGGGCGATGCGTCGGTAGCCGTCACGCTCGGCAAGACCACGGGCGACGCGATGCCGAAGGTCGGCCTCGGCCTGCCCGCCGAGGAGCTTGGCGCGACGTTGGATTCGATCGATCTGATCGCGCGCGCCGCACCGCGCCTGCTGATCTGCCAGTTCGATCCGCGCGCGGGCCATGGTCCGCGCGAGCTCGACGGCTACCGGCGCGTGGTCGCGCGCACCGCTGCGCAGTGCGAGCTCGAGGTGGTGGTGCAAGGCCTCGACGACTTCGCAGAGGAACTGAAGCGCGTGGCGACGATGGCGCGCGAAGCGAAGTTGCCGCTGTCGGCCGTTGCCGTGTGTCCGGTCGGTGACCTCAAGTCGGTGCTGCCCGGTGGGGAGCGCCCGCCGGCGCCGCCGCTCGATGCGCTGTACCGCGCCGCGCGTGCGGCGTTTCCCGGCGTGCGGCTCGGCGGCGGCATGTTCTCGTTCTTCACCGAGCTCAACCGCAAGCGGCCGCCGGCTGGGCTGCTCGATTTCGTCCACAACGGCACCTGCCCGATCGTGCACGCGGCCGACGACCGCTCGGTGATGGAGACCCACGAGGCGCTGCCGTACCAGGTGTCGACCGCGCGCGGCTTCATCGGCAAGACGGCGTACCGCATCGGCCCCAGCGGCATCGGCTGTCGCGACAACCCGCACGGCGCGACCTTCACGCCCAATCCGGACAACCAGCGCATCTGCCTGGTCAAGAGCGACCCGCGCCAGCGCGCGCTGTTCGGCGCCGCGTGGACGCTGGCGTACATCGCGAGCTACGCGCCCGCCGGCGTCGAGGCGGTCAGCCTGGGGGCGCCGACCGGGCCGCTCGGGTTGATTCACCGGCGCGGCAACGGCGCGGCGCCCTACTACGACACGCTGCGCGGCTGCGCCGTGTACCCCGCCTATCACGTCGTGGCGGGCCTCACGCGCGCCGCC
>DASTZF010000338.1:0-5927 GCA_035764445.1 Burkholderiaceae bacterium | reverse complement strand
GCCGTGCGGAGCATCGACTACACGGTCGTGTTCGCGCGCGATCTGCCGGCGATGCGCCGCTTCTACGGCGAGATGCTCGGCTTCGCGCTGCAGCGTGAGCTGAGTGGCTCGTGGATCGAATACCGCGTTGGCAGCAACATCCTCGCGCTCACGGTGAGCGGCAACGGGCGGTTCGACGATCCGCCGCCGCCGGCCGGTGCGTTGTCGCTGCAGCTGGCGTTTCGCGTCGCGCCGGCGGAAGTGTTCGCGTGCGCAGCGGCACTCGAGGCGGCCGGCATCGCGCTGCTGGAGCCACCCACCGACCAGCCCTGGGGCCACCGCACGCTGTTCTTCCGCGATCCCGACGGCAACGTGCTCGAGATCTACGCCGAGATCTGACCCAACCGGGCGGCGCCCGGCCGCTTTGGCTATGCTCGGCACGATGCAAGACATCGTGCGGGCGCAAGGCGTCTCGAAGACCTACGCGTCGGGCCTGCAGGCGCTCAAGGGTGTGGACCTTGCGATCCGGCGCGGCGAGATCTTCGCGCTGCTCGGGCCCAACGGGGCCGGCAAGACCACGCTGATCGGCATCATCTGCGGCATCGTCAACGCGACCAGCGGCACCATCAGCGTCGACGGCCACGACATCGTGCACGCCTGGCGAGCAGCGCGCTCGTTGATCGGGCTGGTGCCGCAGGAGCTGACCACCGACGCGTTCGAGTCGGTGTGGAACACGGTGTCGTTCAGCCGCGGCCTGTTTGGCCGCGCGCCGAATCCGATGCACATCGAGCGGGTGCTGAAGTCGCTGTCGCTGTGGGACAAGAAGGACAGCAAGATCATCACGCTGTCCGGTGGCATGAAGCGCCGGCTGATGATCGCCAAGGCGCTGTCGCACGAGCCGACCGTGCTGTTCCTTGATGAGCCGACTGCTGGCGTCGACGTCAACCTGCGGCGCGACATGTGGGACCTGGTGCGCGAGCTGCGCGCGGGCGGCGTGACGATCATCCTGACCACGCACTACATCGAAGAGGCCGAGGAGATGGCCGACCGCGTGGGCGTCATCAACAAGGGCGAGCTGATCCTGGTCGAGCAGAAGACCGAGCTGATGCGCAAGCTCGGCAAGCGCCAGCTGACGCTGCAACTGCAGGCACCGCTGACGCAACTGCCGTCAGAGCTCGCGCCCTACCACCTTGCGCTGTCGGCTGACCACCATGCGCTGACCTACACCTTCGATGCGCAGAGCGGCCGCGCCGACATCGCGACGCTGATCGCCGAGCTCGGCCGCCTCGGCATCGCCTTCAAGGACCTGCACACCACGGAGAGCTCGCTCGAGGACATCTTCGTCGGCCTGCTGAAGGAGGCCGCATGAGCACGAACTGGCACGCGGTGCGCGCGATCTACCGCTTCGAGATGGCGCGCACCGGCCGCACGCTGATGCAGAGCATCGTGTCGCCGGTGATCTCGACATCGCTGTACTTCATCGTGTTCGGCGCGGCGATCGGCTCGCGCATTCCGCAGATGGGTGGCGTCGAATACGGTGCGTTCATCGTGCCGGGCCTCGTGATGCTGTCGCTGCTGACGCAGAGCATCTCCAATGCGTCGTTCGGCATTTACTTTCCCAAGTTCACCGGCACCATCTACGAGCTGTTGTCGGCGCCGGTGTCGGCGTTCGAGACCGTGCTCGCCTACGTCGGCGCGGCGGCCAGCAAGTCGATCGTGCTCGGGCTGATCATCATGGCCACCGCGTGGCTGTTCGTGCCGCTGCGCATCGAGCATCCGCTGTGGATGGTGCTGTTCCTGGTGCTGACGTCGGCGACCTTCAGCATGATCGGCTTCATCATCGGCATCTGGGCCGATGGCTTCGAGAAGCTGCAGGTGGTGCCGCTGCTGATCGTCACGCCGCTCACCTTCCTCGGCGGTAGCTTCTACTCGATCGACATGCTGCCGCCGTTCTGGCAGAACGTGGCGCTGCTCAATCCGGTGGTCTACCTGGTCAGCGGATTCCGCTGGAGCTTCTACGGCGCGGCCGACGTCGCGCTCGGCTGGAGCCTGGGGATGACGATGCTGTTCCTCCTGGCGTCGCTCGGCGTGGTGATGTGGATCTTCAGGACCGGGTACCGGCTCAAGACCTGAACGCGCACGGCCGTCGGCACGGCCGCCAACGCACGGACGCTGTCCGTGTTTCCAGATCGACACAAAGCGGTGAACGTGGCGCAACCTGCGTGCGCTGCAATGCGGGCCTCACCATACCGCAGAGGACACCGATGCACGCCGACTCCAGCCGCGACCCGCACGACCTCGGCCTCGCGCACGACCTGGCCGTGTGGCAACAGCAGATGCTCGGCCGCCGGCGCGCGCTGCGCTGGCTGCTCGGTGCCGGCGCCGCCGGCGTGGTTGGGTGCGGCGGTGGCGGTGACGACTCGGCGTCGGACACGGCGGCGGCCTCGAGCAGCGGCTCGAGCGGCGCGGCGGCCAGCGGCAGCTGCACGGTGATCCCCGAAGAGACCGCGGGCCCCTACCCAGGCGACGGCTCGAACACGTCGGGCGGCTCGGTCGCCAACGCGCTGCTGCTGAGCGGCATCGCGCGCAGCGACATCCGCAACAGCATCGCCGGTGCCAGCGGCGTGGCCGAGGGCGTGCCGTTGACGGTGGTGCTCGAGCTCGTCAACACCAACGGCGGCTGCGCCGACCTCGCAGGCTATGCGATCTACCTCTGGCACTGCGATCGCGAAGGCCGCTATTCGATGTACTCCAGCGGCGTCACCGCAGAGAACTACCTGCGCGGCGTGCAGGCGACCGCCAGCGACGGCACGGTCACGTTCCAGACCGTCTTCCCCGGTTGCTACTCGGGCCGCTGGCCGCACATCCACTTCGAGATCTACCGCAGCGCCGGCAGCGCCAGCGCGTGGACCAACAAGCTGCGCACGTCGCAACTCGCACTGCCCGGCGACGTGTGTTCGACGGTCTACAGCGGCGCCAGCGGCTACAGCGCCAGCGTGACCAACCTGTCGCGCATCAGCCTGGCCAGCGACGGCATCTTCAGCGACGGCGTCAGCGCGCAGCTGGCCAGCGTCAGCGGCAACCTGAGCAGCGGCTACGTGGCGCGCTTGCAGGTCGGCATCGCCGCCTGACGACCTGCGCACGCCGCTCACGCGCATGCGGCTGCGGCTCGAAGCCGCCGACGTCGGCGCCGCGCTGCGCGAGCGCTGCAGCACCGACATCGCGGGCATGAACACGCTGATCGACAGCGTGCTCGAGGTGTTTCGGCCCGATGCACCGACTGCGCAGACCGCCGCCACGCGCATCGACCTGGCCGCGCTGGCGCAGTCGGCCGTCGACGACCTGGCGGACGCCGGTGCCGACGTCGCGTTCGAAGGTCCGACCGTGGTGATCACTGCGCGACCGCTGCCGCTGCGGCGGGTGCTCGACAACCTGATCGGCAACGCGCTGCGCTACGCCGGCCACGCGCGCGTGCGCCTCGAGCACGACGCGCTGGCCACCGTTCTGGCGGTCGAGGACAACGGTCCCGGCATCCCGCAGGCCGAGCTCGAGCGCGTGCTGCAGCCGTTTCGCCGCGTCGAGCGCTCGCGCAACCCGGCCACCGGAGGCACCGGCCTCGGCCTGTACATCGCCAACGAGCTGGCGCGGCGCGAGGGCGCGACGCTCAGCCTGCACAACCGGCCGCAGGGCGGCTTGCGGGCCGAGCTGCGCTGGCGCGCCGGCTGATGGACCAGCTTGCGTCGCAGGCGGTTTGTGCCAGCGGCACACCGCAGACCCGCCCGCGATTGTGCCGCCGAAGGCGCGCGACGATTCAAGGCGCGATGCGGCGCGCCTCGACGTAGAAGCGCTTTTCGTGCGCCTCGCCCATCGAGAAGGTCTTGCGCGGCGTCGGCCCTTCGTTGACGACGCGTCGCATCAGCTCGCTCTTGCCGATGCCGGCCAGATGGAACGCCACGCAGCCCGGCTGCTGTGCCAGTCGCTCGAGCGCCTCGTCGCCGTGCACGTAGTCGACCTCGGCGGCGCCGCCGCGTTCGATCAGGCCGTCGATGAAGGGCTGCACGGTGCCCACGGCCAGCGTCGACGGAGGGTCGGCGATCTCGATCACGCTGCAGCGCGCCCCCGGCCCGATCAGCCCGGCGGTGAGGCGCGGACCGCGGGCCGCAGCCACGCGCTCGCGCATCGCGGCGGCCGATGGCACGTCGGTGCACGACAAGCACGCGCCAAACGTCTGCGCCAGCGCCTGTCGCACGTCGACCCGGACGTCGAACAACAGGCGATGGATCGGCGCAAAGTCGAGCGCCGCATCGTGGATGTTGATCACCTCGACCAGCGCGTATCGGCTCGGATGGTCCATGCCGACGCTCGCCTTGGCGCTCTCCCAGATCGACTTGGCTGTGGCAAGCGAGTGGTTGCCGTCGCCCATCGCGAACAGCATGACCGGCGTCTTCTCGCCCACGCCGTAGCGCGCCGCGAACGCCCGCGGATCGGCCAGCGCCTGCAGGGCCCGCACGGCACGCTCGCCGCGGGCGGCGTCGACGGCATAGCCGGCAACGTGCCCGCCGCCGCACATCAGGTCGGTCTCGTACAGTGGCTCCAGCGCCTGCCGCTGCGCGCCCAGCGGCTCGATCACCGTGTGCGCGGGGTCGTCGATCAGCACCAGGATGTGCGGCAGCTCCAGCGGCGCGCCGCGGCGCACCTCGATGCGCGGCGCCAGCCGCGCGACCATCGTGCCTTCGGTCGGGCGGATCAGGCTGGTCGACGCGATGCTGTAGTCGTAGTGCTCGAGGTCGAGCTCGAGCATCAGCCCGCGTCGCGTGCGGCCGTCGACGGTGCGTTCGACGTACACCGCGCCTGCGCGCTCGACGAACAGGCCCTCGGCCAGGTAGCGCCGCATCGTCTGCTGGATGCGGCCGATGCGCGCCTGGGCGTCCGCCGCGCCGAGGTACACCTCGGGAAGGATCAGCTGCAATGTCGAGGGTGCAGCGCCGACCTCGCGCTCGACCTGCTGCCAGTATTCCGGCTCCGAGGTGTGCTGATCGCAGGCGATCACCGCCCACTTGCGCAGGTCGATCCCCGGCCGCGGCAGGCAGACGTGCGGCAGACGAAAACCGGTCGGAGGGTGATCCATGTCGGGCCGAGCCAAGTGCAAAGCCCGATGGTACCGAGGCCGCGTGGCGGCGGCGCGTCACCGCCGCCACGCGACCGCGGCGCGTCCCCCTCACGCGCGGGGCGCCGACGGCGCTGCGCTAGTGCTTGTCGCTCACCACCACGTCCCACGGCCCGCGCGCGTCGATGAACATCACGCAGTCCTGCGCACCCTCGCAGCGTGCCGCGTGGCGCGCCTTGCCGGTGAACGCGAAATACGAGCCCGGCGGCATCGTCTGCTCCTTGCCGTCGGCGATCAGCACCAGGTTGCCCGACACGGTGGTGACGTAGTGGTCGGGCGAATGATGGTGCGGCGGCGTCACGAAGCCGGCCGCGTACTTCAGGTAGAAGTGGCTGGCGCCGGTCTTCATGTCGCCCTGCACGGCGGCGGTGGACACGCCGGGGATGCCGGCGCCCGTCCACGTCACCTGCGACAGCGGGACCAGCGTGGTCTTGCCGGCGTTCTGCGCCATCGCGGGCGAGTTCGAGAGCGTGACCGCGGCGATGGCAGCGGCGATCGCGTGCGAACGGATCAATCGGATCATGGCGGCTCCTTGCGTCGATCGAATCGGCACCTTCACGTGCCGTGCGCCAGTTGTAGGGCAGCCGCCGGCGCCGTTGAATACGCAAGCCTGCGTACGCGGCGGCGCACGCGGTGGCGATCAGGACTGCGCCGTTGCCCCGCTGCGCTGCCGCGCCAGGTGCGCCCGACCGGCCTCGCTCAACGACACCATCGCCGCGCAGCCGTCGTCGTGACGATGGTCGATGTAGCCACGCGCGTTGGCCTCTTCCCACACCGGCAG
>DASTZF010000337.1:0-10815 GCA_035764445.1 Burkholderiaceae bacterium | reverse complement strand
AACGCCGATGGCTATGTGCTGACGAAGCCGCTGATGAATTGGTTCTGGGACCACTACTGCGACCCGGCAGACCGCACCGACCCGCGCGTCTCGCCACTGCGCGCGAAGGACTTGTCGAGGCTGCCGCCGGCGATGGTGGTGACCTGCGAGTTCGACCCGCTGCGCGACGAGGGGCAGGCGTACGCTGCCGCGCTGGCGAACGCGGGTGTGCCGGTGCAGGAGCTGCGCGCGCGCGGCCACACGCACACGTCGCCGACGATGGTCGACGTGGTGGTGTCCGGAGAGCCGGTGCGTGCGCAGATGGCCCTGGCACTGCGCAGCTTCTTCGCAACGACCCCGGCAGGCCGCACCGCCCAGTAGCAAGATCCGTCGACCAACGCCGCCATGGCGCAGCCCGCAATCGAGCTCACGGCTTGATGCCAGTGACCGCGTTGGCCCGCGCGCTCAGGGTGAGCGGGCCGTCGTCCGCCCGCACCCTGCGGCGCACGTTGGCCTTCAACAGTTCGCGACGCTCTGCCGACATCGCTTCGAACATCGGTCGCAGCGTGTTGCTGCTCGCGGCAGTGTTCCAGTAGTCGTCGAAGCTGTCGTAGCGGCGCTGCACGGTGATTGCACAGGTGCGCACCTCGTTCAGCCCCGCCTGCTGCCACAGCGCCGTGGACGCATCGAGCGTCGATACGCCCACACTGGGCGGGAGGCGCGGCGGTACGCCGAGCTCGCGCATCTCGGCGCCGATATCGGCCAGCGGGAAGCCGCCGCCCAGGATGTCCCAGTGGTAGGCCGCGACGACACCGCCCGAGCGAATCGCACGGCACATCTCCGCCACACCGACGGCCGGTTCGAGCACGAAGAACAGCACCAGCGCCATGACGGCAACGTCAACTGCACCATCGGCCACCGGCAGCTTCATCGCGTCGCCCTCGGCCCATCTCACGGGCGCGCCGGGCGGCAGGCGATGGCGCGCATAGTCGAGCTGGCCAGGTGACGGATCGAAGGCCTGCACGTCGAAGGGCCGGCAGCGTTGGACCAGCAACTCGGTGAATGCGCCGTTGCCGCAGCCGACGTCGATCCAGCGCGCCCCGTCCGGCACGCCGATCCAGTCGAGGAAGCGTTCGCCGACGAGCCGGCTCCAGCGACCCATCATGAGCTCGTAGCTGGCACCGTCATTGAAGCGGATGTCGTCGGCCACGCGATCTCCCGACGAGGTGAGAAAACGATTGTCAGGCAACCACGGAATCGGGTTCGATGACCAAGGGGCCAGCCGGCGGACCCACCGTGGCGTCGGCGCAGTGCTGATCATGTTCGCTGTCGCGGCAGGGTTGTCGCCGTGTCCAGTGGCCGCTCTCGGTCGTTGGGCGCAAGATGCTGTCATTGGCGTCCTCGCGCAAGGCATCGGGCGCCCCACCTCGACATGAGCATCCTCAACACCCGAGAGCGCTACGGCGCCATGGCGATCGCCCTGCACTGGATCATGGCGATCAACCTGGTTGCCCTGATCGTCATGGGTCTGTACATGGTGGGGCTTCCAGACGCCGGCTTCGACACGGTGAAGATCACGCTCATCCTTTACCACAAGGAGCTGGGCCTGGCGGCTCTCTTGATTGCGACGATCAGGCTGGCCTGGCGCATGCGCAACGATCTGCCGACGTTGGTGAGCACGCTGCCTTACTGGCAGAAGGTGACGGCGCGCTTCGTCCATCTGGCGTTCTACGGATTGATGTTCGCCTTGCCGATCAGCGGACTCCTGATGTCATCGGCAGCCGCCATCCCGGTGTCGGCGTTCGGCATGGTCGACATTCCGGATCTGGTCGCACCGAGTGAAGACCTGTTTCGCCGCATGATTCAAGTGCACCGCTGGCTTGGGTACGGTCTGCTGGTTCTGATCGGCGTTCACGCCGGCGCTGCGCTGATGCATCACTTCGTGAAGCGGGACGACACCCTCAAGAAGATGGTCTCGCCGCGAAGTGCCCGCTAGTCGATCGCGTTGTCGATCACGAACTGGGCGACCTCTCGCAGCGTCTTGACCGTCGCGCGGTTTGCAGCCGCGATGCCCGCTTCGGCTGACCGTTGAGCCATCGGCTCGGTGACGACGATCTCCTTGGAGACGGCTCGACGGCTGACGCTGTTGGTCAGCTGCAAGTGCATGGCGATGCGCACGGCGACCGTCGGCAGCGTGAAGTCCTGCACCAGCTCGTCGATCTGGGTTTGCAGCACGTAGGTGGACCGCCCGCCATAGGGCACCGAGAGTACCGCCGCGAAGCGATGGGTGCGCTCCAGGGTCGACACCAGCAGAGGCTGCATCATCTCCGCGGGCGTCGCTCCCCATTCGTGATCGCGGTAATACGCGATCTCATGGTCACGCAGCGTGTACGCCATCTGCGTGGTGTCGTAGGCCCGTTGGGTGCGCGGCGCGAGGATCAGCAGCGTCGGTGACGCGGAAGCCGGCAGCTCGCTCCGAGGCACCTCGGACGGCACTTCGGTCAGCATGCCGCGCCGTGCTTCGGGCGGCGGGGCTGTGAAGAGCGTGCAGGCGGACAGGATGGCAGTGATCAGCAGTGCACTCGCACTGCCGTGGCTGCCGAACGTCATTGCGCTTCACCGGGGCCGGGCACCGGGCTCGCTCGACCCCGCACAAGGACTGACGGATCACGATTGATCCTCGACACCGTGTTGCTCAGTGAGTTCGAGAGGGACTGCAGTCCAGCCAAGGTGGTGTAGGTCTCCGGAATCAACTCTTTGTACAGGGAGTCCACGGCGTCGTGCCCTGACTGCAGAAGGGGACTCAACTGACCACTGGCGTTCTCGGCGTTGACCATGATCGTGGCCAGCCGGTCGTTGTTCGAGGCCAGCGTTCCCGTGATGGCCTGCAGGTTGGCGACCGACTGCTGCAACGAACGGACGGTCCTCGCGTCCATCGCGCCGCTCACGCGCTCGGCGTTGGCAATGATGGCGTTGAGCTTGCTGCTGTTCTGCGCCAGCGTCTGGGTGACGTTCTGCATGTTTTCGGTGGCTTGCTTCAGCGAGACGATGGTGTGCTCATCCAGAACGTCGCGCAGCAGTTCGCTCATGCGCTGTACATCCTCGCGCACGTGATTGATCGTCGTGTCGAGGTTCACCGAACGTGACGGCGCCGAACGAATCGCGGGGACGGAGTCGTTCGCAGAGGTCACCACGGGCCGCTTGTCGTCGCCGTTGTCTTCGAGTGCAACGTAGACGTAGCCCGTGAATCCGCGCGTGGCCAAGCCGCGCGATGTCACGGTCGCGACCGTCCCCATCGTGATGGGTGCGGCCTTGTGAAGGCGCAACTGGACCTCGACCGTGCGCGCATCGACCAGGGTCACGCGCTCGACCTTCCCGACATCGACGCCATGCAGCTCGACGGGGGCGTCGGCAATGAGGCCCGACACCGCATCCTGGGTGAGTACGCGGTACGTTGCGTAGCGCCCGGCGTCGTAGCGGTACCAGGCGACCAACGCAACGACACCTAGCACGACCAGCCCGATGAACAAGAGCCGGGCCGCATTCTCTGGAGTCGGTTTCATGGCGTTACCTCACGCGTTGTCTCTACCGTGCCTGCACCTCACGCAACGCAGCTGCGCCCTCGGTCCGGCCACGGGGGCGCGGTGTCTCAGGCAAATGGCAGGCCCGTCGGGGGTGGGATGGACACGACAACCTCACGACAGGCGCAACGTTCATCGCCCCCACGGCTTTGTCGATGAAGCCCATAGGGGCGAGTATCAGCGCGTTGAATCCTGCGCTGACCTCAGGGTTGCTTGCGTAGGCGTCGCGGGCTCACTGCACCACCTGCTGTGGCGTCAGGGTGCAGCACCATCGCGTGACGTGCTGGCAGTCGAGTCAAGTGGTCGCTTTTCGTGGCGAGCGCTGCGTCGCCAGGACGGAGTGGCCGTTCAAGGTCGGGAAGGCGAATTCAAGGCGATCCGCGTCGGCCGTCGCGACCGATCACGTCAAGCACCCAGGTAGGCCCCGCCGTTGACGTGCAGCGTCTGCCCGGTGGTGAAGCGCGCGCCGGGACCCGCCAACCACACCACCGCGCTCGCAATCTCGTCGGGTTGACCGCGTCGCCCGAGCAAGGTCGGGTGACTGGCGCGATGCCCGGGATCCGCCGACGCGCTCGCGCTGTTGCGCGCCGTGTCGATCAGGCCCGGTGCGATGCAATTGACCGTGATCCCGAACTCCGCAAGCTCATGCGCCAGCGCGCGAGTGAGGCCGGCCAGCGCGGCCTTGGCCGCCACGACGTGAGCCCGTCGTGCGGCGCCGGTGTGCGCGGTCATGCCACCGATGTTGATGACGGTGCCGGCGGTGCCTTTCCTCAGCAGCGGCAAGGCGGCCTGGGTGCAGTGAAACGTGCCATCGACGCAGACGTCGAACGCGGCGCGCCATGCCGCGTATGCCATCCCGGGGAAGGCCCCTTCGTGCCGGACCGCAGCGTTGTTGACGACGATGTCGAGACGTCCGAAGCGCTGCGCCACCGCGTCGATCATCGCGTCGACTTCGGCACGCCGCGTGACGTCGGCCATCACCAAGAGGGCGGCGCCGCCGCGTGCTCCAATCTCGTGGGCGACCGACTCGCCTTCATCGCGGCTCGCCCGCACGTTGACGGCGACTGCAGCGCCGGCATCGGCAAGCGCCAGTGCGATCGCGCGTCCGATGTTGCGCCCGGCTCCGGTGACCAGCGCGACCTTGCCGGCGAGCGGTGCGCTTGGCATTCAGCCCCGCAGCAATCCGAGGTCGACGCTGGGCACCGCGCGCAGCCGTCGCAGGGCAGCCAGGGCTTCGACCGCGCGCTCGCGGGTCCAGCCACCATAGCGGCAGTT
Organism: Burkholderiaceae bacterium; assembly: GCA_035764445.1. Taxonomy (GTDB): domain Bacteria; phylum Pseudomonadota; class Gammaproteobacteria; order Burkholderiales; family Burkholderiaceae_C; genus JAEUPI01. The sequence goes on along the minus strand of DASTZF010000337.1, from coordinate 5,980 downwards.
GGCGACGAACTTGGCTTCCAGCGCCTGCGGCGAAAGCGGCTCGTCACGCCCGCCGCGAAAGTGATCCTGGCTCGCTTCGCGCACCTCGCCATTGTCCAGTGTGACGCGGACATGACCGGTGAACTGCTGCGGATAGGGATTCGCCGGGTCGACGATGTAGCGGATCTTCGATGCGAGCGTGCGCACCGCGGGATCGGCGACCACCGCTTCCTCGTACTCACCGAGCCCGCCATCGCCGCGCAGCATGCCGACGGCGATCGCATAGGGAATGCTGAACTTGGCCGCGTAGCCATTGGGCGGGTTCTGCTTGGCCGCCAGCGGTTCCCACAGTCGATGCACGATGCCTTCGGCCGTCTTGCATTCGATGACCGCCACCGCATCGGGGCGCACACCGTCGGCGACCAGCTTGCGCGCGCAGTCGATGTACGGGTGGGCCATCGTGCCGCAGGCGTACGGCTTGAAGGCGATGTCCGCGCTCAGCCAGCGCTTACCAGTGCCATCGAGCATCGCCGTGAAGTCGCAGTGATCGCTCTTGGCGAAGGCGTGGAAGAAGCCGTGCTCGCCGTCGAACAGCGTGCGCGGCCCGCTGAAGCCCGCCTGCGCCATGCGCGCGGCGCGATAGCCGGCCTGCGCTGCCCAGCCCGGATGCATGCGTTTGGTCCACGCACCCTCGGCGAGGTATTCGATGATGCCCGAGGCCATGCTGCCCGCGATGCCGAGCGCATCGACCCACTGAGCCGTCGTGAGTGACAGCGCCGACGCCACGCCCGCCGCCGCGCCGAGCGCACCAAACACCGCGGTGGGATGAAAGCCCGCCTGGTGCACGCGTTTGGGCGCCACCAGGCACAGGCGGCACATGACCTCGCAACCCACGGCGATGCCGCGCTCGAGATCGCTGCCCGACAACGCGTGATGCTCCGCGGCCGCAAGCACCGCGGGGATGATCACCGCCCCTGCATGCACCGGGCCACCTTCGAACGTGTCGTCGTAGTCTTCGCCGTGCGCGGCGGTGCCGTTGCACAGCGCCGCCGTCGCCACGTTGTAGCCGTCCGCATGACCGATCAACGTGCAGGCGCCGGGCTCCCCGCTGCCGCGCAGCACCGCCTGCACGTAGTCGCTGCGGCGCGCGGCCACGCACAGTCCCGCCACGTCCATCAGCACGGCATCGCACATCGTTGCCACGGCAGGCGGCAACGTGGACGGCATCGCGGCGAACGCAGCCGCAAGGCGCTGCGACACGGAGGTCTGCGGCAGTGTGCTCGCCATGCTCTTCACTCGGCCTCGATGTGGTTGGCGCGCACGACGGCCTTCCAGTGCGCCACCTCGTCGACGATGTACTGGCCGAACTGCGCCGGCGTCATCGGCATCACCGTGAGCGCCTGCGCGGTGAAGGTGTCGCGCAAGTCCTGGGTGGCCAGAATGCGGTTGATCTCGTCGTTCAATCGGCGGGTGATCGGCGCAGGCAGGTTCGCCGGGCCGACGATGCCGTACCACGTCAGGCCGTCGAAGCCGTCATAGCCCGACTCCTTGAACGTCGGCACGTTCGGCAGCAGCCAGCTGCGTTGGTCGCCGGTGACGGCCAGGGGCTTGAACGAGCCCGCACGCACGTACGGCATCGCGGCCGCCAGCCCGGGGAAGATGACCTGGATCTGTCCGCTGATCGAATCGGTGAAGGCCTGGCCGATGCTGCGATAGGGCACTGCCATGCTGGGCACGCCTGACGCGTGCTTGAACTGCTCCATGACGAGGTGGTTCAGCGTGCCGACCCCCGACGTGCCGTAGTCGACCTTCCTCGGGTTGGCCTTGGCGTAGACGACGAATTCCTGCAGCGTGTTGACCGGCATCTTGGACGACACCACCAGCAGGTTCGGTGTGCCGCCGAGCATTGCGATCGGCGTGAAATCGCGCACCGGGTCGTAGGGGCTCTTTCTCGTGGCCGGGTTGGTGCCGTGGGTGGCCACGTAGCCGATCATCAACGTGTAGCCATCGGGTTGCGCGCGCGCCGTCGCCTGGGCCGCAATCGCGCCGCCGACACCCGCCTGGTTGTCGACGATGAAGGCCTGGCCCATCGCGCGCGCCAGCCGCTCGGCCATGATCCTGGCCACCAGGTCGACGCCGCCGCCCGGTGCCTGCGGCGCAATGATCTTCACGGGCCGGCTGGGGTAGCTCTCCTGCGCGATCGCGCACGGGCCGGCGACGATGAGCTGCAGGGCCAGCACAACGGCACGCCAGGCGGGTGAGAGCAGCCTTCCAGGTGACGCCTTCATGTTCGAGGGGAGCTTGCGATCACTGCGCCGTGAAGTTGCCGGCGCAGTCTCGATCGTACGTCGTCACCGGCGTGCGGATCCGACCGAACGCAGGCGCTGCAGCAACTGCTGCAGTGGCGGCGGGATTCGGTGGAGATCGACCGCAGCCGCCAGCAGGGTCCCATAGCGGATCTTGCGCCTCGCCTTCGTACCGATGAAGCGATGCAGATGCGCATCGATTGAGCGACCTCGCTGTGCCGGTTGCGCCTGAAAGCGCCGCAACGCAGCGATCTCGCCTTCGGCCATGATGATCTGCTCGACCTTTTCAGGCCCCAGCGCACGGATCAGCTCATCCTCGAGATCCTCGCTGCACGCATAGAAGCCAAGGCTCGGGGCATCGCATCCACCCGCAGTGGGGATGACGCCCACAGAGATCGCGCGCAGAAAGTGGCGTTCTTCCGCGCGGTCATACAAGCCAGCCAAGTGCAGACCAAGCCCCGCGGTGCCGAAGCGGCCAGCAAACTGGCGTGCGTTGGTGGCGCCACCGATAGGCAGCACGACGATGCCCATGGCCGCAAGGTTCAGTCCAACGCGGCGGGCCAGCGTTTCGATCGCAGCCTGATCGCTCCACCCTTCGACCAGCACGACCGTGTCGGCCTTGGCCTCGACGACGATGCGATGCGCGTTGTCGATGCTCAACGGAGGGCGTGGCCCCTTTGCGACGCCATCGCTCAGAGCGGGTGCTGTCATGCTTCGATCGCACTTTCTTCGCGCCAGATGCTGCCATACCAAAGCCAACGCACACAGCTGTGCGCGAAGCCGAAGCAACTTGCTGGGCTCGCTCAGGGCAGCCCCGGGTTCAACCAGGGGCAGTAGCCTCTTGCCGAGGCGCTTCGCGCAGAGTCGCTGACACCACCATGCTCAGTACCAACAGTGGCAACCCGACGCCGAAGGTCCAGCGGATGCCCAGATGCTCGGCAATGAAGCCGAGCAGCGGCGGGCCCAACAGGAAACCGACGAACGAGATCTGCGCCAGCGCTGCCACGTTCGTGGCGGCCGGCCGATCGGTGCGTCGAGCGGCCGCGGACATGGCCAACGGAAACATCACACTGGTGCCCACTCCCATCAGAGCGAAGCCGAGCAGCGCCACAGGCCACGCCGGTGCGAAGGTCACCATCAGCGTTCCCAGGCCCAGCACGACCAACAGCGTGCGCGCGATGACCAGCGGGCTGTGGCGCTCGACGAACCGGTCAGCCACATAGCGCGCGGCCCCCTGCGCCAAGGCGCCGGTGGCCACGGCCAGCCCGCCGATGAACGGCACGGCATCGAAGACGTCGCGCATGTAGATGGCCGACCAGTCGATGCCGGCGCCTTCCAGCACGAGCCCGGAAAGCGAGAACAGCACCAGGGCCATGATGGCCAGCGTCGGCCGCGCCAGGCGATGGGTCGCTTCGTCGCTGCTGCCGCTGCGATGCGGTGCCGCCTCGAGGCCGCCCAGCAACAGCACGATCAGCAGCGCCGAGATCGGCACCATGCCGGCCAGATGCCACTGCGGCGAGATGCCCACGCGTGCGGCCACCGCACCCACCAGGCCTGCGCCGAAGAAGCCGAAGCTCCAGAACGCGTGTGACCGATTCATGATGCGGCGGCCGCTGCGATGCTCGACGCGATCGGCCTCCAGGTTCACCACCAGCTCGATCGCGCCGATGCACACGCCGGCAAGCAGCAAGCAGAGAAACAGCGCCACCACCCCGCTCGCATGGGCGGCGAGCGCGTAGAACGCCGGCAGCAACGGCATCAGCGTCAGCAACGTGCGGCGGTGGCCCGCGCGCTCGACCGGGCGACCGGCGAGTGTCAACGAAAACAGCGTGCCGCAGGCCGCACCGATCAGGCCGAGGCCGAGCTCGCTCTCGCTGAGAGCCATCGATCGCTGCAACTCGGCCAGGCGAGGGAAGAACCCGCCGATCGCAAAGGCGTAGAGGAAGAACGCGGCAAACACGCACCGATGGGGCGCCAGCCGAACGCTGAATCGCCGGATGGTCAATCCTCCAGCGTGAAGCCCACTTTGACCGTCACCTGCCAATGCGCGACCGTGTCGCCGGCGATGTGGCCGCGCGTTTCGGTCACCTGGAACCAGTGCATGTTGCGCATCGTCTTGCCCGCCTTCGCAACCGCGTTGCGAACGGCATCGTCGCTGCTGACGGTGGAAGACCCGGTCAGTTCCAGCAGCTTGTACACATGGTCGGTCATGCCATCGTCTCCTCGTAGAGGCCGGGTCCCAATGCGACCCGGCTGATGCCAGAGCCCGCGGAACATCGTACATGGCCGTACCGCGGTCGCAGACGCGCTGACAGCGCCCGCGCCGACGGTGCCGCTGCGTCTGCTGCTGTGCACTAACGAAGTGATCTCGTAGACCGCGTCGCAGACTGCCACTAGAAAAAGCGAAGACCGCCTGGGGCCTCCAGGCGGCCCTCTGACCGCGCCGTGTAGAACGGAATGCAGGGCACGGCTGCCCGCACTCTATCTGCAACTGTGCTGTGCGCACATATGACCCCCCTGGCTGCGCGCCCCTATGAGAACGCCGCGATGCCCGTGATCGCGCGCCCGAGGATCAGCGCGTGGATGTCGTGGGTGCCCTCGTAGGTGTTGACCACCTCCAGGTTGACCAGGTGGCGCGCCACGCCGAACTCGTCGCTGATGCCGTTGCCGCCCATCATGTCGCGCGCCAGCCGCGCGATCTCCAGCGCCTTGCCGCAGCTGTTGCGCTTCATGATGCTGGTGGTCTCCACCGCCGCCTTGCCTTCGTCCTTCAGCCGCCCCAGCCGCAGGCAGCCCTGCAGCCCCAGCGTGATCTCGCTCAGCATGTCGGCGAGCTTCTTTTGCACCAGCTGGTTGGCCGCCAGCGGGCGGCCGAACTGCTGGCGATCCAGCACGTACTGCCGTGCGCGATGCAAGCAGTCCTCCGCGGCCCCCAGCGCCCCCCAGGCGATGCCGTAGCGGGCGGAATTTAAACAGGTAAAGGGGCCTTTCAGGCCCCGTACTTCTGGGAACGCGTTTTCGTCCGGGCAGAACACCTCGTCCATCACGATCTCGCCGGTGATGCTGGCGCGCAGCCCCACCTTGCTGTGGATCGGCGGGGCCGACAGCCCCTTGGCGCCCTTGTCGAGGATGAAGCCGCGGATCTGGCCGCCGTCGTCCTTGGCCCACACGAGGAACACGTCGGCGATCGGGGAGTTGGTGATCCACATCTTGGCGCCGCTTAAAGCGTAGCCGCCTGAGACCTTCCTGGCGCGCGTGACCATGCTGCCGGGGTCCGACCCGTGGTTGGGCTCGGTCAGGCCGAAGCAGCCGATCCACTGGCCCGCAGCCAGCTTGGGCAGGTATTTGCGCTTTTGCGCCTCGGTGCCGAACTCGTGGATCGGCACCATCACCAGCGAGGACTGCACGCTCATCATCGAGCGGTAGCCGGAGTCCACGCGCTCGACCTCGCGCGCCACCAGGCCGTAGCAGACGTAGTTCAGCCCGGCGCCGCCGTAGGCCTCGGGGATGGTGGGGCCGAGCATGCCCAGCGAGCCCATCTCGCGGAAGATCGCGACGTCGGTCTTCTCGTGGCGAAACGCCTCGAGCACGCGCGGGGCCAGGCGCCCTGAGGCGTACTCGCGCGCGGCGTCGCGCACGGCGCGCTCGTCGGCGCTCAGCTGCTCGTCGAGCAGCAGCGGGTCTTCCCAATGGAA
>DASTZF010000336.1:0-6650 GCA_035764445.1 Burkholderiaceae bacterium | reverse complement strand
CGTCGTTATCGTCGCTCTAACACGACGTCACTTCACGATCTCGAGGTGCTCCAGCCCCGAGCCGAGGTCGCGGTTCTTGGCGTTCTTGCTCTCCAGCTTGATCTTCAGGCGCAGGTCGTTCACCGAATCGGCGTTCCGGAGCGCGTCCTCGTAGGTGATGAGGTCGGCCTCGAAGAGGTCGAACAGCGCCTGGTCGAAGGTCTGCATGCCGAGTTCGCGCGAGCGCTTCATCAACTCCTTCAGCTCGCCGACCTCGCCCTTGAAGATCATGTCGGACACCAGTGGCGTGTTCAGCATGATCTCGACCGCCGCGATGCGGCCCTTGCCCTCCTCGCGCGGCAGCAGGCGCTGCGAGACGATCGCCTTCAGGTTCAGCGACAGGTCCATCAACAGCTGCGTGCGCCGCTCCTCGGGGAAGAAGTTGATGATGCGGTCCAGCGCCTGGTTCGAGCTGTTGGCGTGCAGCGTGGCCATGCACAGGTGACCGGTCTCGGCGAACGCCACCGCGTGCTCCATCGTCTCGCGGTCGCGGATCTCACCCATCAGGATGACGTCGGGCGCCTGGCGCAGCGTGTTCTTCAGCGCGTGCTCCCATCCATCGGTATCGATGCCGACCTCACGCTGCGTGATGATGCAGTTCTTGTGCGGATGCACGAACTCCACCGGGTCCTCGATCGTGATGATGTGGCCGTGCGAGTGCTCGTTGCGCCAGTCGATCATCGCGGCGAGCGACGTGCTCTTGCCCGAGCCGGTCGCGCCCACCATGATCACCAGGCCGCGCTTGGTCATCACCACGTCCTTCAGGATCTTGGGCAGGCCGAGCTGATCCACCGTTGGCAGCGCCTGAGGAATCACGCGGAACACCAGCCCGATGTGACCCATCTGCACAAACGCGTTGCAGCGGAAGCGCCCGATGCCCTGCGGCGAGATCGCGAAGTTGCACTCCTTGGTCCGCTCGAACTCGGCGGCCTGCTTGTCGTTCATCACCGCGCGCGCCAGCGCCATCGTGTGCTGGCCGGTCAGCGGCTGCGGGCTCACCTTGGTGACGCGGCCGTCGACCTTGATCGCCGGCGGAAAGTCGGCGGTGAGGAACAGGTCCGAGCCGTTGCGCGAGATCATCAGCCGCAGCAGGTCGTTGACGAATTTGGATGCCTGATCGCGTTCCATGAGTCTTTTCTCCCGGCTTGCTGCCAGGTCAGTTCGAGCTGGTGAGCAGCGCGCTCAGGCGCGCGCTGGCCTGACGCAGGCGCAGCGACAGACGGCGTGCCAGCGCCGCCAGCAACACCGCGGCCAGCCGCGGATCGTCTTTCATCATGCGGTCGAGCGCGTGCGCTTCGAGCACGGCCACCACACACGGCGTCAGCGTGCGGCACGACGAGAACCGCGTACCCGCATCGAGCAGCGACATCTCGCCGAGCAGGTCGCCGACGCGCGCCTCTCCGAGGCGAGCGCGGCCGCCCCATGGCTGCACACGGTCGACGGCGATCGCGCCCTCGAGCACGATCAGCAGGTAGTCGCCCTGCTCGTCCTGCGCGATCACCTCGCGGTCGGGTGTCAGGCTGAGGAACGACAGGTATTCGGTCAGCCGCCGCAGTTCGAGGTCGGCCAGCGCGACCGTGTGGCGGTCGTTGTTCCAGGCACGGGCGAATTTCTGCGCCCCTTCGGCCGGCTCGATCGAGCGTGCCTGCAGCTGCCGGGCACGAACGGCCCACGGCACCAGCGGCGGCGCCTCTTCCTCGCGCTCGAGGAACATGGTGGAGAAGTAGCCGGAGTCCGGCGTCTCGGGGTTCTCGCGGCGGTTGCCCGCCAGACGATCGAGCAGTTTCTTCACGGCTTGGGCGACGGCGATCAGCCGGGGAAGTTTTCTGGGACCTTGGCCTTGCCGCGGGCTTCGGCAGGCGACACCACGTTGCGGCGCACGAGGTCGGTGAGGTTCTGGTCGAGCGTCTGCATGCCGGCGCTCTGACCGGTCTGGATCGCCGAATACATCTGCGCGATCTTGTTTTCGCGAATCAGGTTCTTGATGGCTGACGTGGCGATCATGATCTCGTGCGCGGCCACGCGGCCCGAGCCGTCCTTGAGCTTGCATAGCGTCTGCGAGATCACCGCGATCAGCGACTCCGACAGCATCGCGCGCACCATCTCCTTCTCGGCGGCGGGGAAGACGTCGACCACGCGGTCGATCGTCTTGGCGGCCGAGCTGGTGTGCAGCGTGCCGAACACCAGGTGCCCGGTCTCCGCTGCGGTCAGCGCCAGGCGGATCGTCTCCAGATCGCGCATTTCGCCGACCAGGATCGCGTCGGGGTCCTCGCGCAGTGCCGAGCGCAGCGCATTGGAGAAGCTCAGCGTGTGCGGGCCGACCTCGCGCTGGTTGACCAGGCACTTCTTGCTCTCGTGCACGAACTCGATCGGGTCCTCGACCGTCAGCACGTGCGCGTACTCGTTCTCGTTCAGGTGGTTGATCATCGCCGCCAGCGTCGTGCTCTTGCCCGAGCCGGTGGGGCCGGTCACCAGCACCAGGCCGCGCGGCTTGAGCGACAGCTCGGCGAAGATCTTCGGCGTGTTCAGCTGCTCGAGTGTCAGGATCTTGCTCGGGATCGTGCGGAACACTGCGGCGGCGCCGCGGTTCTGGTTGAACGCGTTGACACGAAAGCGCGCCAAACCCTGGATCTCGAAGCTGAAGTCGCACTCCAGCGTGTCCTCGTAGTGCTTGCGCTGCGCGTCGTTCATGATGTCGTACACCATGTCGTGCACGGCCTTGTGCTCGAGCGGGTCGACGTTGATGCGGCGCACGTCGCCGTGCACGCGGATCATCGGCGGCAGGCCCGACGACAAATGCAGGTCGGAGGCCTTGTTCTTCACCGAGAACGCGAGCAGTTGCGTGATGTCCATGAGGGCGCTGTGAGAGGTGTAGGCTGCCGGGGATTATGAGCAGCGTCGCAGCGAAGTTACAACAAGTGCGCACGCGTATCGCAGCGGCGTGCGAGACCTCGCAACGTCCCGTGCAAAGCGTCACGTTGCTGGCTGTGACAAAGACTTTCGGCCCACAGGCGGTGCGCGACGCGCACGCTGCCGGGCAGCGCGAATTCGGTGAGAACTACGTGCAGGAAGCAATGGAAAAAATGCAGTCGCTGGTTGACCTGCGCGGCCAGATCGAGTGGCATTTGATCGGTCCCCTGCAGAGCAACAAGTCGCGCGTGGTCGCCGAGTCGTTCGACTGGGTGCACACCGTCGATCGGCTGAAGATCGCCGAGCGGCTGTCGGCGCAGCGCCCCGAGGGCCTGCCGCCGCTGCAGATCTGCCTGCAGGTGAACATCAGCGACGAGGCGAGCAAGAGCGGCGTTGCGCCGGCCGACACGTTGACGCTGGCGCGCGCGGTGCTGGAGTTGCCACGGCTGCGACTGCGCGGGCTGATGGCGATTCCCGAGCCGCAGGGCGACCTCGCAGCGCAGCGCGTGCCTCACCACGCACTGGCGCGTTTGCTGTTCGATCTCAACGCCAGCGGACTGGCGCTCGACACCCTGTCGATGGGCATGAGCGCCGACCTCGAAGCGGCGGTCGCCGAGGGCGCCACCATCGTGCGCGTCGGCAGCGCGATCTTCGGCGAGCGCGCGCGGCCGGCGGCGGCCGCCTGACCTTACGCCTTACGGATAGAGCCCACGCTCCTCGCGTGCCATCAGGATGCGCTCGCAAGCCACCGCGAAGGTCGCAGTGCGCAGCGTGATGCGGTGGTGGTCGGCGGTGTCCCAGATGCGCTTGAGCGCGCCGACGAGGATCTTGTCGAGCCGCAGGTTGATCTCGTCCTCGGTCCAGAAGAACGACGAGAAGTCCTGCACCCACTCGAAGTAGCTGACCGTCACCCCGCCGGCGTTGCAGATTACGTCGGGCACCACCAGGATGCCGCGTTCGCTCAGAACGTCGTCGGCGCCCGGCAAGGTCGGGCCGTTGGCGCCTTCGAGCACCAGCTTGGCCTTGGTGCGCCGCGCGCGCGCCACCGTGAGCTGACTCTCCAGCGCGGCCGGGATCAGGATCTCGCAGTCGACGTCCCAGAACGACTCGTTGTCGATGCGGTCGGTGCCCGGGCAGCCGGCCACGCCGCCGGTCTCGCGCATGTGCGGCATCAGGGTCGCCATGTCGAGCCCTTTGGTGTTGAGGATGGAACCGGTGTGGTCCTGCGCCGCAACGATGCGCGCGCCGGCAGCATGGAACAACTCGGCCGCCGCCGACCCGACGTTGCCGAACCCCTGCACCGCGACGCGGGCGCCCTGCAGGTCGAGGTTCAGGCGCCGCGCCGCCTCGCGCCCGGTGACGAACACGCCGCGCCCGGTGGCCTTGACGCGCCCCAGCGAGCCGCCCAGGTGGATCGGCTTGCCGGTGACCACGCCGGTGGCGGTGGCGCCGACGTTCATCGAATAGGTGTCCATCATCCACGCCATGATCTGGGCGTTGGTGTTGACGTCGGGTGCCGGAATGTCCTGCTGCGGGCCGATGATGATGCCGATCTCGCTGGTGTAGCGACGCGTCAGCCGCTCGAGTTCCTTGATCGACAGCGTCTTGGGGTCGACGCGGATGCCGCCCTTGGCGCCGCCATACGGCAGGTTGACCGCCGCGTTCTTGATCGACATCCAGGCCGCCAGCGCCATCACCTCGTCGACCGTCACCGCAGGGTGGTACCGCACGCCGCCCTTGCCGGGCCCGCGCGACAGGTTGTGCTGCACGCGAAAGCCCTCGAAGTGCGCCACCGAGCCGTCGTCCATCTCGATCGGCACGTCGACGATCAGAGCACGCTTGCAGCGTTTGAGCGTCTCGACCCAGCGGGCAAGGCGCCCGAGATAAGGCACCACGCGGTCCACCTGCGCGAGGTAGGTGCTCCACGGACTGTCGGAGGATTCGTCGACGTAGGACAGCTTGCTCATGGTGACTCACCGATCTGGACGACGCGGCAATGTAGGCGCCGGCACGGCGTTTGCGCAACCAGGGGAGCAGCCACGACGGCAACGCGCCCATCCGCGCAAATGCCGCCCCTCAAACGTGTGCTCGGGTGTGTCCACGCGATGGTCGCGTGCCGGATGATGCGTACACCGACGTCTACACTGGTCCGATGAACAACGCCATCCGCCTCGAGATCGCCTTCGTCGGCGGCGGCAACATGGCCGGCGCGCTAATCGGCGGGCTGCTCAAGGGCGGCCGCGTGCCGGCCACGGTGCTGGTGATCGAGCCCGACGATCGCCAGCGCGCGCGCGTCGCGCTGCAATACGGCGTGCTGGCGTTGCCGGCCGCCGGCGCATACCTGAAGGAGGTGCCGTTGGTGGTGTGGGCGGTCAAGCCGCAGTCGTTCGTGGCCGCAGCGCGCCCGTGCGCGCCGTTCGTCAGCGGCGCTTTGCAGCTGAGCGTGATGGCCGGCATCCGCACCGACGCGCTGCAGGCGGCCACCGGCAGTCAGCGCGTGGTGCGCGCGATGCCCAACACGCCGGCGCTGGTGGGCCTGGGGATCAGCGGCCTGTACGCGACACCCGCGGTCAGCGCCACCGACCGCACGGCGGCCGAGGCGGTGCTTGCGCCGAGCGGCGAGTTGATGTGGCTGCAGCGCGAGCGCGACCTCGACGCGGTGACCGCGCTGTCGGGCTCGGGTCCGGCGTACGTGTACTACTTCATCGAAGCCATGATCCAGGCCGCCGGCGAGATGGGCCTCACGATCGAGCAGGGCCGGCGACTGGCGCTGGCCACGTTCGCTGGTGCCACCGCGCTCGCGCAGCAGTCGAGCGATTCGCCGGCCGTGCTGCGCGAGCGGGTCACTTCGAAGGGCGGGACCACTTACGCCGCGCTGATGTCGCTCGACAACGATGCAGTCAAGTCGGCCTTCGTCAAGGCACTGCATGCTGCGCGCGAGCGCGCCCGCACGCTCGGCGACGAGTTCGGCGCCGGCGCGGCGCCGAAGCCCGCTAGCGCAGCGCCAGATCCAGCGCCACGCCCATGAACACGCTGGCGCCGAGCCAGTGGTTCAGGCGAAACGCCTTGAAACAGCCTTCGCGAGTGCGCCCGCGGATCAGCGTGTAGTGCCACAGCGCCTGCGTGGCAGCGGCGGCGAGGCCGAGCTGGTACCACAGGCCGAGCCCGAGCGCATCGCCGAGCGCCGACCAGACGATCAGGTACAGCGCATAGAACGCCATCACCGCCGGTACGTCGAAACGGCCGAGCGTGATGGCCGAGGTCTTCATGCCGATGCGTACGTCGTCGTCGCGGTCGACCATCGCGTATTCGGTGTCGTAGGCCAGCACCCAGAAGATGTTGCCCACCAGCAACCACCACGCGTGCGGTGGCACCGCGTCGGGCACCGCCTGCAACGACCAGTCGCGCGCGCCGAGCGCGGCCGCAAAGGCCATCGGAATGCCGAAGCTGAAGGCCACGCCGAGTACCGCCTGCGGCATCGGCGTCACCCGCTTGGCGAACGGGTACAGCAGCGTCACAGCCAGTCCGGCGAACGACAGCCACACCGTCGGTGGGTTGGTGGTCAGCACCAGCACGAAGGCCACTGCGCCCAACGCCGCGCCGAGCGTCAGCGCCTCGCGTACGCTGACCTTGCCGCTGGTCACCGGGCGCTGTGCCGTGCGCTTGACGTGGCGGTCGAAGTCGCGGTCGGCGACGTCGTT
>DASTZF010000335.1:0-4277 GCA_035764445.1 Burkholderiaceae bacterium | reverse complement strand
AGGCACTCGATGCCCAGCGTCATGTCGGCCAGGCGGCCGGCGGCGTTGATGCGCGGCGCGGCCGCGAAGCCAAAGTCGTCGGCGCTGCAGCGAGCAGCGTCGCGCCCGGCGGTGGCCAGCAGCGCGGCCACACCGGGCTGCACGCGCCCGGTACGGATGCGTTTCAGGCCCTGCGCGACCAGGCGTCGGTTGTTGGCATCGAGCCGCACCACGTCGGCCACGGTGCCCAATGCGACCAGGTCGAGCAGACGGTCCAGCCGCGGTTGCGCGCCGTCGGCATAACGGCCGCGCTGGCGCTGCAGCGCGCGCAGCGCGAGCAGCACGTAGAACATGACCCCGACGCCGGCGATCGATTTGCTCGCAAAGCCGCAGCCCGGCTGGTTGGGGTTGACGATCACGTCGGCGGCCGGCAGGTGCACCTCGCCGTGCGCGTCGACGGCCGGCAGGTGGTGGTCGGTGACCAGCACCCGCATGCCGAGCGCGCGCGCGTGCGCGATGCCGTCGACGCTGGCGATGCCGTTGTCCACCGTGATCAGCAGCGCCGGCGCGTACGCGCGCGCCAGCTCGACGATCGTCGGCGTCAGGCCGTAGCCGTGCAGGCGGCGGTCGGGCACCACATAGTGCAGCGTCTCGCGCCGTGCACCGAGCATCGCCAGGCCTCGCAGCGCCACCGCGCAGGCGGTGGCGCCGTCGCAGTCGTAGTCGGCCACGATGCAGATGCGGCCACCGGCGGCGATGGTGTCGTCGAGCAGCGCGGCGGCCCTGGCGGTGCCGTGCAGCGTCGCCGGCGGCAGCAGTTGGGCCACGTCGTCGCTCAACTCGTCGATCGAGCGCACACCGCGGGCGGCGAACAGGCGCGCCAGCAGCGGATGCACGCCGGCCGCCTCGAGCGCGTGGCAGGTGCGCGGCGGTGCGTCGCGCTCGATCAGGGTGGGGCCTTGGGCCATCTTGCTCACTGTGTCACAAGCCGGCGAGCACCTGGTATGCGGCCGGCCGTCGCCACCAGGTGCGCAGCTGGTGCCACACCGAGCCGCCGGTGCAGGCGAGCGTCAGCGCGTGCCGCTCGCCGGCGAGCGTCAGCGTGGCATCGTCGCCGGCGTCGAGCAGCGCGGCCAGCGGCCCGGCGTCGAGTGCATGCCAGGCCTCTGCCCACGCCGCCCAGTCTTCGTTCAATGCCGGTGCGCGCAGCCGCTCGTCGATGCGCGGCGCTGGCACTGGCGCGGATTCGAGCACACCGCAGCCGCTCAGCCACAACGAATTGATGGCTGCCAGGCCCGCGGCTTCGCGCCGCGCGTTGAGCGCATGCGCGTGCAGCAGCATCTGCGCCTCGCTGGCCAGCCGCTGCCACGCGCGCCCGGCGCGCGCATCGGGCAGCCAGGGATCGACGTTACGGCCGATCACGCGGTCGAGCGACGCGGTCGCCAGCCCGTCCAGGCTCGGATGTTCGACGTACCAGCGCTGCACGTCGCCCCAGCGCAGCACGAAGCCCGCATCGCCGAACAACGGCTGCAGCGCGTCGAACAGCGCGCGCGCGTCGGCGGCATCGAGCGCGAGCGCCGCGGGATCGGTCAGCGTGACCTGATCGGTGCCGACGTGCAAGTGCACCGGTGTCAGCTGCCCGACGGCGCGCGTGCCGACGCTCACGCCATCGTGCGCCGCCGCCAGCGCGGCGAACGGCAGCCTGCCGTCGTCGAGCGGCCAGCCGAGCGCGTGCGCGATCGCCAGCTCGTGCGGGGTGGACAACGAGTGTTCGTCGGTGCCGAGCGCCGCGCCCGCATGCGAGCGCGCGAGCAGTTGTTCGAGGCGCGGCAATGACAGGGTCTGCGCTGCATGGCGGCCGGCTTCCGACAACACGCCGGCAAAAGGAACAATCAGCTGCATGGGCGGCGCGATTATCGTTGCCGGCGCGAGCCGGCCTTGCCGCGGGCTCGGCATCGCACGCCTGCTAGCATCGGCGCGAATGGATTGGCCCCCACGCTCGCTTCGCTTGCTGCCCCCCGCGGGGGCGCGTCAGCGGCTTCGGGCGGCCGGGCGCCGCTGCCGATGAACTGGCCCTACGAGTGGCAGCTCGGCTGGCGCTACACGCGCGCCGGCCGCGCCGGCCGCCGCAACGGATTCATCTCGTTCATCTCGGGCGTGTCGATGCTCGGCATCGCGCTCGGCGTGGCCGCGCTGATCATCGTGTTGTCGGTGATGAACGGCTTTCAGAAGGAGGTTACCGACCGCATGCTCAGCGTGATTCCGCACGTCGAAGTGTTCGACGCCGACGGCCTGGCGTTGCGCGACTGGCAGGGCACGGTGGCCACCGTCAAGCGCAACGCCGAGGTGGTGGCGGCGGCGCCGTTCATCGCCAGCCAGTCGCTGCTGGCGCGCGGCGACGCGCTGCGCGGCGCGCTGGTGCGCGGCATCGTGCCCGACGAAGAGGCGCGCATCACCGACCTGGCCGCGCGGCTGCGCGGCACCACGCTCGCAGCGCTGCAGCCCGGCGCCTGGCGCATCGTGCTCGGCAGCGAGCTGGCGCGGCAGCTCGGCGTGCACGCCGGCGACACCGTGACGCTGGTGGCACCCAGCGGACAGGTGACACCCGCCGGCGTGGTGCCGCGGCTGAAGCAGTTCACCGTCGCCGGCACCTTCGAAGCCGGGCACTACGAGTACGACAGCTCGCTGGCGTGGATCCATCTCGAGGACGCGCAGAAGCTGTACCGCATCGAAGGGCCGAGCGGCGTGCAGCTGAAACTGACGGATCTGCATCGCGCACGCCGCGTCGCGCAGGAGCTGTCGATGCAGCTCGGGCCCGACCTCGTGGTGCGCGACTGGACGCGCACCAACCGCAACTGGTTCGACGCAGTGCAGATCGAGAAGCGCCTGATGGCGATCATCCTCACGCTGATCGTCGCGGTGGCGGCGTTCAACCTGGTGTCGACGCTGGTGATGACGGTGACCGACAAGCGCGCCGACATCGCGATCCTGCGCACGCTCGGCGCCAGCCCGCGCTCGGTGATGGGCGTCTTCGTCGTGCAGGGGGCGGCCTCCGGCGTGCTCGGCACCATGGCGGGCGTGGCGCTCGGGCTGCTGGTGGCGTTCAACATCGACGTCATCGTGCCGTTCATCGAGCGCACGCTCAACGTCGCGTTCCTGCCGGGCAGCATCTACCTGATCAGCCGCATGCCGAGCGACCCGCGCTGGGCCGACGTGCTGCCGATCGCGCTGGTGTCGCTCGTGCTGGCGTTCCTGGCCACGCTGTACCCGAGCTGGCGCGCCAGCCGTGTCAATCCGGCCGAGGCGCTGCGCTATGAGTGAACCGACCGCGCCGGTGCTGCAGGCCAGCGGCCTGCACAAGCGCTTTCGCGAGGGCAACGGCCGCGAGGCGATCGACGTCACCGTGCTCGATGGCTTGAGCCTGACGGTGCAGCGCGCAAAGACGCTGGCCGTGGTGGGTGCCTCGGGATCGGGCAAGAGCACGTTGCTGCATCTGCTGGGCGGGCTCGACGAGCCGACGGCAGGCAGCGTGCAGCTGATGGGACGCGATTTCGCGAAGATGAGCGCCGCCGAGCAGGGGCGCTGGCGCAACCGCCACCTCGGCTTCGTCTACCAGTTCCATCACCTGCTGCCCGAGTTCAGCGCGCTCGACAACGTGGCGATGCCGCTGCGCATCCGGCGCGAGACGGTGCCGCAGGCGCGCGAGCGGGCGGCGGCGATGCTGGTGCGGGTCGGCTTGCGCGACCGCGCGGCGCACCGCCCGTCGCAGCTGTCGGGTGGCGAGCGCCAGCGCGTGGCGGTGGCTCGCGCGCTGGTCGCACGACCGAGCTGCGTGCTGGCCGACGAACCCACCGGCAACCTCGACCGCGCCACCGCGCACACGGTGTTCGAGCTGATGCTGCAGCTGGCGCACGAGGACGGCACCGCCTTCGTCGTGGTGACGCACGACCCGCACCTGGCCGAGCGCTGCGATGCCCGGCTGCAGCTGGGCGAGTAGTCAGCGGTTGTTGGCGCGACCGGCCTGCCGCCGGGGCCGCTTCCAAGGCAGGCCCGCTTGAGGGGCAGGGAGCAGCGCGAGCGTGGGGGCCGGCCTGCCGCCGGGCCGCTCCCTAAGGCAGGCCAGCCCCCTCGGGGGGCAGCGAGCAACGCGAGCGTGGGGGCCTCTGACTCTCAGTCGCGCTTCTCCAGCTTCATCACGTTGGCGTCGCGGCGCATCGCGAAGCGGCTCAGGAACGAGTTGCCGAGCAGCACGAACGGCATCTCGACCGGCAGGATGGTCGCGGTGACGCCGAACACCT
>DASTZF010000334.1:0-3199 GCA_035764445.1 Burkholderiaceae bacterium | reverse complement strand
AGCCGCCGCCGGACGACTGGCTGCTCAAACTGCGCCGCAGCAACTGAGGCGCGCGTCGGCCGGCGCGGCGCCTCGCAGGGACCATGGCCAAGCCGCCTGCTGAGCACCGTCCCGCCGGACTCGACGCCGTGCTGGCCGGCGTGCTGCGGCGATCGCGGCTGAGCATCGTGGTGCTGGCCAGCGACGGTGCCGTGCTGTGGGCCAACGACGCCGCGCTGCAGACGCTGCCGGCGCTCGACCCGGCGCGGCCCGCGGCCAACCTGGTCGACGCGATCGACGTTGCCGCCGCCGGTGGCGACTGGTTGCGCGTCGTCCATGCGTTGGCCGAGCGCAAGCCGCTGTCGGCGCTGGAGCTGCCGGTGAGCAACGGCCGCTGGATGCGGTTTGACGTGCAGGCCTTTTCGAAGGACGTGAGCGAGCCGCGCGTGGCTGCCGCGCTGGTGCTGCAGGACGTGACGCTGCGCCGCCGCGCGCGCGAGCGCGAGCGCGCCGAAGGCGAGTTGATGCGCCAGGCCGGGCAGGTTGGCCGCGTCGGCGCGTGGGAGTACGACGTCGATGCCGAGAAGGTGCACTGGTCGGACGAGACCTTTGCGATCCACGGCTTGCCGCCGGTGGCCGAGCCCGACGTGCGTGCCTTCGTGCGCCTGTACGACGTTGCGTCGCGCGAGCGCTGGCTCGCCGCGTTGCAGGCTGCACTGGCGAGCGGCCAGACGATCGACGTCGAGCTCGACCTCGTCACGCCGCAGGGCGACGCGCGTCACGTGCACGCGATCGGCCGCGCGCAATGGCGCGCCGGGCGCGTGGTCGCCATCTCGGGGCTGACGCACGACACCACCTCCGCGCACGCCGCGCGCCAGGCGATCGCCGAGCTGCGCGACCGGCTGCGCCTGTCGACGCAGGCCATCGGGGCCGGCGCGTGGGAGTGGCACTTCGACGTGCGACGCATCAGCTGGGACGAGCAGATGTACCGCATGTACGGCTTGCCGGCGGGCAACGGCCTGATCGACGAGCGCATCTGGGCACGCACCATCCACCCCGAGGACTTCGTGCGCGTGCGCGACGAGACGCGCGCGGTGATCGATGGTCGCTTCGATCACATCGACCATCAGTTCCGCATCGTGTGGCCCGACGGCCGGGTGCGGCACATCCAGTCGGTGGGCAGCCGCATCGACACCGCGCAGGGGCGGCGGCTGGTGGGCATCAACTTCGACGTCACCGACCGCGAGCGCAGTGCGCAGGCGCTGCGCGACAAGGAGGCCGCCGAGCGCGCCAGCCGCGCCAAGAGCGAATTGCTGTCGCGGGCCAGCCATGAATTGCGCACGCCGATGAACGCGGTGCTCGGCTTCGCGCAGCTGCTGCAGATGCGTGCCGCGGAGCTGCCGCAGTGGGCCATCGAGGCGGTGCGCCAGCTGCGATCGGCCGGCACGCACCTGCTCGCGATGATCGACGACCTGCTCGACCTCGCCGCGGTCGAGTCGGGCTCGGTGCCGCTGCGCCTGACCGGGCTGCCGCTCGACGAGGCCGTCGAGACGGTGACCGACCTGCTGCGTCCACACGCCGAGGCCGCCGGCGTCGCACTGGGCCAGTGGACGCGCTGCGGCCTGAGCGTGAACGCCGACGCCACGCGCCTGCGGCAGGTGCTGCTCAACCTGATCGGCAATGCGATCAAGTACAACCGCACCGGTGGGCGCGTCGAACTGTTGCTCGAGCCGCCGACGAGCCAGCAGGTGAGTCTCGTCGTGCGCGACGACGGTCCGGGCATCGACGAACAGCGCCGGCAGCAGTTGTTCCAGCCGTTCAACCGGCTGGGCGCGCAAGGTGGCACGGTGAAGGGGCATGGCCTCGGGCTGGTGATCTCGCGCCAGCTCGCCGAGGCGATGCAAGGCACGCTCGAATTGCGCTCGACACCCGGCCGCGGCACCGAGGCGGTGTTGCGGCTGCCGCTGGCCACCGCAGCGGCCTCGTCGGCGGCCACCCCGCTGCCGGCCGCCGACGGCGCGGCCTACACGCCGCAAGCCGCGGTGCGGGTGCTGTGCATCGAAGACAACCCGGTCAATGCTCTGCTGATGCGAGAGGCGCTGGCCCTGAAGCCGGGCCAGATCGAGTTGCGCCTCGCCGACAGCGGCGAGCAAGGACTCGAAGTGCTCGCGTCATGGCAGCCCGACGTGGTGCTGCTCGACATGAGCCTGCCGGGCATCGACGGCCACGAGGTGCTGCGCCGCATGCGAGCCCATCCGGCCCTGGCCCGCCTGCCGTGCGTGGCCGTGTCGGCCGACGCGATGCCGCACCAGATCGCGCTCGCGCGCGATGCCGGGTTCGACGATTACTGGGTCAAGCCGCTCGACGTGCCGACGCTCGCCGATCGCGTGCTGCAGTACGCGCCGCGCCGCGGCGCGTAGGCGACGGCCTCAGCGTTGGCCGAGCCAGTCACGCAGCTCGTCGGCGTGCTCCTCCTCGACCGAGAGGATCTCTTCGAGCAGGCGGCGCGTGGTCGGATCCTTGTCGCCGATCAGCGCGATCATCTGACGGTAGGCCTCGATCGCCACCCGCTCGGCGATCAGGTTGCTGCGGATCATGTCGGTCAGGTTCGTCGGCTCGTCGTAATCAGAGTGGCTGCGCGAGGGCAGTGACTCGGGCCTGAAGTCGGGCTCACCGCCAAGCTGCACGATGCGCTCGGCCAGGCGGTCGGCGTGCGCCAGCTCTTCGTTGGCGTGCACCATGAACTCCTCGGCGATCTTCGGCGACGCGACGCCCTGCGCGGTGAAGTGGTGCCGGCGGTAGCGCAGTACGCAGGTCAGCTCGGTGGCCAGTGCCTCGTTGAGCAGCCGCAGGATGTCGTTGCGCCACGGACCGTAGGTCGGCGTGACGACACCGTCGCCGGTGTGCTTCTTGGCGGCTTCGATCGCCGCCTCGTCCAATTGCAGTGCGCCGGCGTCGGCAGGCTTCGATTCCGTCTTCATGCTGGGTCCTTCGCGAATTGAGCATCCGGTGTGAAAGCACAGCGTAGGCGGCTCGCCGCCGCGCGTGCGTCGGCCGGCTGCTTCTCGCCACGTCGGACGGCGCCGACGGCCTTGACGTCACCTTGACGTCACACTTGGTGTCACATCTTGGTGTCACAGCGCCCGCCACCGATCGCGCTGCCGGACATCTCCGACAAGCCGCGGCGGCATACGCCGACACGGCGCGGCCGCGCAGCGCG
>DASTZF010000333.1:0-5711 GCA_035764445.1 Burkholderiaceae bacterium | reverse complement strand
GGCGGCGTCGAAGGTCGCACCGGGTGTCGGAAAGGAGCTGCTCTTGAGTGTCAGCAGCTCCCAGATGCCGACCAACAGCGCCACGCCGACGACCGGTGGCAGCACCTTGAGCCAGAAGCCTCGCCAGTCGAACGGCACGCGAGCCGCAGGAGCCGAAGCGGGACGAATCGCCTCGCCCTGTGCGCTCGGCACCGGTGCAGTGGCCGCGCGCTCGACCTTCTTGGACTGCAGCGGCACCGGCGTGGTGTCGAGCGGCGAGTGAAACACGGCGGAGACCATCGTCGGGCCTTCTGTCAGGCCGCGCCGGCGGCGCGGACCTTGAACGAATCGGCGTACCTGGCCGGCTCCTTGCCGTCCCACACCACGCCGTCGAGCAACTTGCTCGAGCGCATCGAGTCCTTCGGCACGTTGGCCTTCGCGGCGCTGGCGCCTTCCTTGTAGAGCTCGGTCTGGTTGACCTGCTTGGCGACCGCCAGGTAGTCGACGTGATCCTTCAGCAGGCCCCAGCGCTTGTGCTGCGTGAGAAACCACATGCCGTCGCTCAGGTACGGAAAGTTCACCGCCCCGTCGTTGAAGAACTTCATGTGGTTGGGGTCGTCCCACGTCTTGCCCAACCCGTTCTGGTAGCGCCCGAGGATGCGCTGGTTGATCGCATCGACCGACGTGTTGACGTAAGCCTTGTCGGCCACCACCTCGGCCATCTTGTTCTTGTTCTGCAGGCCGGCGTCGATCCAGCGGCCGGCCTCGAGGATCGCGGCGATCACCGCGCGGCAGGTGTTGGGGTTCTTCTTGACGAACTCGGCGGTGGTGCCGAGCGCCTTTTCGGGATGGTCCTTCCAGATGTCCTGCGTGGTGATCGCGGTGATGCCGATGCCGTCGATGATCGCGCGGTGGCCCCACGGCTCGCCGACGCAGTAGCCGTCCATGTTGCCGACGCGCATGTTGGCCACCATCTGCGGCGGCGGCACCGTGATGACCTTGGCATCCTTCATCGGGTTGACGCCGACACTGGCCAACCAGTAGTAGAGCCACATCGCGTGCGTGCCGGTCGGGAAGGTCTGCGCAAAGGTGTACTCGCGCCCATCATTCCCATTTCGGTTGGCCATCAGCTTGGCCAGGCTCGGCCCGTCGATGGCGCCTTTGTCGGCGAGCTTCTTCGACAGCGTGATCGCCTGCCCGTTGTGGTTCAGGTTCATCAGCACCGCCATGTCCTTCTTCGGACCACCGACCCCGAGGTGCACGCCGTACACAAGACCCCACAGCACATGCGCCATGTCGAGCTCGCCGTTGACCAGCTTGTCGCGCACGCCCGCCCACGAGGCTTCCTTGGTCGGCACGATCTTGACGCCGTACTTCTTGTCGAAGCCGAGCACCGACGCCATCACGACGCTCGCGCAGTCGGTCAGCGGGATGAAGCCGATCCTGACCTCCTCCTTCTCGGGCTTGTCGGAGCCGGCGGCGCGCGCGTGGCGATGCGGCATGCCGGTGGCGGCAGCGCCGATGGCTGCAGCCGACGCCGCCTGCAGCCAGCGGCGGCGCGACCAGTCCTGCGCGGTGACCTGCGGGCGGTGAACGACGGATCGAAGCATGAACGAGCCTTTCCCGGAGTGCGCCACCGAACGCAGAAACAGCAAGGCGCCCGCAGCCGTGCGCATGGAGCTGCACGACCGTCGGACGCCTTTGTCCTGAACCGCGTCGGTTCGAAACTGCGACAACACGGTTCGCCGTTGAACCGCAGCGCTTGAAGTGCAAGCCTCGTGCCAACACTCCAACGCGTCTAACCCGCTGATTTCATGTCGCCGACGTCGACCGCGCGCACCAACACGACGATCATCGATGGTGCGTCGCACCAAAACGGCCGTCAGGCCGTTTCGGCGAGGCTCACTTCGCGCAAGCGAAGTGAAGGCGCGATACGCCGGCCGGAGCCAAAAGGTACCGCGCGTCAGCCGAGCAGGTCGCCGAGTTCGAGCAACCGCTGCGCCACCTCCGCCACCGTGACGCCCTGGTTCATCGCGGTGCGCCGCAGGCGTGCATAGGCGTCGGGCTCGCTCAGCTGGTGGCGTGACATCAAGAGGTATTTCGCGCGCGTGACCACCACCTGGGCCTTGTCGCGCTCGCGGCCGCGCGCCGCCAGCGCGCGCAACGCGCGCTCGTGCTCGAAGCGCGCGATCGCCACGTCGATCACCGGCCGCACGCGCTCGGGCGCCATGCCGGCCACCACGTAGGCGACCACGCCCTGCGCCACCGCTTCGCGCACGTGCGACGGATCGTGTTCGTCGGTGAACAGCACGATCGGGCGTGGCTGGTCGCGCGATGCCCACACGACGTGCTCGATCGCGTCGCGCGCGCCGCTCTCGGCGTCGACCACCAGCACGTCGGGCGCCAGCGCGCTCAGGCGTTCGTGCAGGTTGGCGTCGGCCGGCAGCACCGCGCCGACACAGTAGCCGGCGTCACGCAGGCCCGAGACCAGCACCCGCAGGCGGTCGGCCTCGGCCCAGCCGTCCTCGTCATCGAGGTCAGGCACTGCGGCCGCAGCCGTGATGACGGCCAACACCAACTCGTCGTTGCGCACGCGCGGAACGCAGCAAGATGTGCGCCATCGCGAGCGCCCCCGGCCATGAGGCGGCGACTCCCCTGGTCGCCGAATGCGACCTGCCCCCGGAGACAACGGGGGGCGCGTGTATCAGAGCGTCAGCTTGCCCGCGAACACCACCGGACCTGTCGGCGCGCCGGTTGGCGAGCCGCCCGGTGGCTCGACGCTGACAGCCAGCGCAGACGTGTTGGCTTGTTCGAGCACGTTCTGCGGCAGCTTGTCGCGCGCGATCACGGTGACACCGTTGCCCGAGATCAGGCCGAGCGAGCGCGGCGTGCCCTGCGGCGGTACCGCCCACAACTCGAGCACGCGATCGCTCTGCACCGCCACCGGCTGCAGCGGCCGCGTCACCAGCGAACGGCCATCGGCCGAGAAGCTGGCGACGAAGGTGCCCGGCGGCTGCGCGGCATCGCCGGTGCCTTGCAGCACGATCACGATCGGCGGCGCCTGCTCGCCGGGCATCGCCAACAGCACCGCGAGCGCGAGCGCCGCGACGGAGGCCGCACCGGAGGCGCCGCGCCAGAACGCCAGCCGCTGCCACCACGGTGGCGCGACGGTGGCCAGCTGCGGCCACAGCGTGCGCTCGACGTTCTGCCACACGCGCAGCGGCGGCGTCTGCGGCGCCAACACGGCAGTCAGCGGGATCAGGCGGTCCTGCCAGCGGCGCACCGCGGCACGCAGCGTCGCGTGCGCGCCGAGCAGCGCCTCGAAACGCTGGCGCGCCCGTCCGCGCAAGGTGCCGGTCACGTACTGCGCGGCCAGTGCATCGGCCAGTTCGGGCTTGGCGTAGTCCATGTCAGGCTCCCACCGTGTCGCGCTGATCGCGCTGCGCGGCACGCTCCAGGCATTCTTTGAGTGACAGCAACGCGCGGCGCACCCAGCTCTTCACGGTGCCCAGCGGCTGGTGCAGGTGCGCGGCCACCTCGGCGTGCGACAGGCCGTCGAAGAAGGCGAGCGCGACGCTCTGGCGCTGCGGCGCCGTGAGGCCCTTCATGCAGGTGTCGAGGCGGCGCGCGTCGCCGGCCTGCGACAGCAGGTCGACCGGCCCCGGCGATTCGTCGACCAGCTGCTGGTCGAGATCGGGCCGGTCCTCATCATCGTCGTCGCGGTGCACGCTCTGCAGCAGCGGCTGCGCCTGTGCGCGGCGCAGGCTGTCGATCGCCTTGTTGCGCGCCACGCTGGTCAGCCAGGTCATCGGCTGCGACTGCGCGGCGTCGAAACTGCCCGCCGATCGCCACAGGTTGACGTACACCTCCTGCAGCAGGTCTTCGGCCAGCGCGCGGTCGCGCTGGATGCGCAGCACGACCGCGAACAGATGCGGGCTGGTCAAATCGTACAGGCGCGCGAACGCCGCCCGATCACCGAGCGCCGAACGCGACATCAATTGCGCCAGCTCGTGGCTGCGTGCAGCCCAGGTGCTGCGATCGGTGGTGGTGGCTGCCATGCTCTCCCCGAAGGCGCTGCCTACAATGCGCGCCGATGAAAGACACCAAGGAATACATTCTCACGCTGTCGTGCCCGGACGCCACCGGCATCGTGCATGCGGTGTCGGGCCTGCTGTACCAGGCCGGGTGCAACATCGTCGACTCGCAGCAGTTCGGCGACGTCGATGGTGACGATGCGACCGGGCGCTTCTTCATGCGCGTTCACTTCGCGGCACCGCCGCAGCTGGCCGACGTCGGCACGCTGGAAGCGCTGTTCGGCCACGCGCGCAAGCAGTTCGGCATGGCGCTGCACTTTCACGCGCGCGACGTGCGTCCGCGCGCGCTGCTGATGGCCAGCCAGCACGGCCACTGCCTGAACGACCTGCTGTTCCGCGTGAAAAGCGGCCAGCTGGCCGTCGACGTGCCGTGCGTGGTCTCGAACCATACGACCTATGCCGATCTGGTGCGCGGCTATGGCATCGCGTTCCACCACCTGCCGCTGGGCGCCGGGGCCGACGCGCAGGCCAAGCGCGCGCAGGAGGCGCGCGTGCTCGAGCTGGTGCAGGGCGAGCGCATCGACTTCGTCGTGCTGGCGCGCTACATGCAGATCCTGTCGCCCGAGCTGTGCGCGCAGCTCGCCGGGCGCGCGATCAACATCCACCACAGCTTCCTGCCGAGCTTCAAGGGCGCGCGCCCGTATGCGCAGGCGCACGCGCGCGGCGTCAAGCTGATCGGCGCCACCGCGCACTACGTGACGCCCGATCTCGACGAGGGGCCGATCATCGAGCAGGACGTGGCGCGCGTCGATCACGCATTCTCGACCGACGAGATGAGCGCGGCCGGCCGCGACGTCGAGAGCCTGGTGCTGGCGCGCGCGGTGCGCTGGCACAGCGAGCACCGCGTGCTGCTGAACGGCCACAAGACGGTCGTGTTCCGCTGAGTGGGGTCGCCGATGCCCGCCCCGCGCCCGCAGACTGCTCACCTGATGGCCACGCCCGACGACGTCGAGGCACAGTTCTATGAAGCGCTGCGCGACGCCGACATCCAGAAGCTGATGTCGGTGTGGTCCGACGACGACGATGTCGTCTGCGTGCATCCGGGTGGTCCGCGCGCGGTGGGGGTCGATGCGATCCGCGCGTCGTTCGAGTCGATCTTCGAGCGCGGGGGCATCCCGGTGCGGCCGGGGCAGGTGCGCCGCGTACACACGCTCGACGCCGCTGTGCACACGCTGGTCGAGACGGTCACGATCGCCAGCGCCGAAGGCCCGCAGCACGGCTACGTGGTGGCCACCAATGTCTACTTGAAAACCGCGTTGGGCTGGCGCATGGTGGCGCACCACGCGAGCCCCGGCAGCGCGACCGAGCCGAGCGATCCCGTCGACGCGCCGACCACGCTGCACTGATGGCCGCCGCGCGCACGCCCGCGCTGGATGGCTGGCGCGCCCCGCGCTGGCTACCCGGCGGCCACGCGCAAACGATCTGGCCCGCGCTCGCGTCAAACCGGCCTCCTGCGGTGTCGTGGCGCCGCGAGCGCTGGGACACGCCGGACGGCGACTTCGTCGACGTCGACTGGGTCGACGACGGCACTGCGCAGGCGCCGCTGCTGGTGCTGCTGCACGGCCTCGAAGGGTCCTCGCGCAGCCACTACGCGCGCTCGTTCGCGCACTGGGCGCGGGCGGCCGGCTGGCGCTTTGC
>DASTZF010000332.1:0-2929 GCA_035764445.1 Burkholderiaceae bacterium | reverse complement strand
AGGCCGGCGCCGAGGTCACGCTGCTCGAGGCCTCGCCGCGCGAGTGGCGCGGCGGCAATTCGCAGCACACGCGCAACCTGCGCTGCATGCACGACGCGCCGCAGGACGTCCTGATCGGTACTTACCCCGAGGAGGAGTACTGGCAGGACCTGCTGAAGGTCACCGACGGCCAAACCGACGAGGCGCTGGCACGGTTGGTGATCCGCGCTTCGGGCACCTGCCGGCCGTGGATGCAGCGCCACGGCGTGCGCTTCCAGCCGTCGCTGTCGGGCGCGCTGCACACCGCGCGCACCAATGCGTTCTTCCTCGGTGGCGGCAAGGCGCTGGTCAACGCCTACTACCGCAGCGCCGAAGCCATGGGTGTGCAGGTGAACTACGGATCCCCGGTCGATCGCCTGTTGCTGCGCAACGGCCACTTCGAGGCGGCGTACGTGCGCGGCGAGCGCATCGAGGCGCGCACCTGCGTGCTGGCCGCCGGCGGCTTTGAATCCAATCTCGACTGGCTGCGTCAGGCGTGGGGCCGCAACGAACGCGGTGAGAACCCGGCCGACAACTTCCTGATCCGCGGCACCCGGTTCAACACCGGCAAGCTGCTGCAGGTCATGCTCGACGCCGGCGCCGACGCGGTGGGTGATCCGACGCAGGCGCACATGGTGGCGATCGACGCGCGCGCGCCGCTGTACGACGGCGGCATCTGCACGCGCATCGATTGCGTGTCGCTGGGCATCGTGGTCAACCGCGACGCGCAGCGCTTCTACGACGAGGGCGAGGATTTCTGGCCCAAGCGCTACGCGATCTGGGGCCGCCTGGTGGCGCAGCAGCCGGGGCAGATCGCTTATTCGATCATCGATGCCAAGGCGCTCGGACGCTTCATGCCGCCGGTGTTCGCCGGCGCGCGCGCCGACACGGTGGGCGAGCTGGCGCACCAACTCGGGCTCGACGAGCAGCGGCTCACCCACACCGTGCGCGCGTTCAACGACGCCGTGCGCGAAGGCGCGTTCGACCACACCACGCTCGACGATTGCCGCACCGAAGGGCTGGTGCCGGCCAAGTCGCACTGGGCACGGCGCGTCGACACGCCGCCGTTCTACGGCTACGCGCTCAGGCCCGGCGTCACGTTCACCTACCTCGGTCTGAAGACCGATCGGACCGCTGCCGTGCGTTTCGGTGGACACGCCAGCGACAACCTGTTCGTCGCCGGCGAGATGATGGCCGGCAACGTGCTCGGCAAGGGCTACACCGCCGGTGTAGGCATGAGCATCGGCACCGCGTTCGGCCGCATCGCCGGCAGCAGTGCGGCCACCGCGGCTTTGGGGCCCGCCCGGCATGCAGCGGCTTGACGCACTGGCCCGCGAGGCCGCCGAGTTGGCTGCGGGGCAGCCGGGCGCCGCGCCACCCACCGACGCTTTGCAAGACGCCGCGCGCATGCTGCAAATCTGCAATGCCTGCCGCTACTGCGAAGGCTATTGCGCGGTTTTCCAGGCGATGACGCGGCGGCTGGAGTTCGGCCGCGGCGACGTGCACTACCTGGCCAACCTGTGCCACGGCTGCGGTGCGTGCCTGCATGCGTGCCAGTACGCGCCACCGCACGAGTTTGGGGTCAACGTGCCGCGCGCCATGGCACGCGTGCGCGCGCAGACCTGGGCCGCGCACGCGTGGCCGGCCGCCTTCGGCGCGCTGTACCGTCGCAACGGCCTGGTGTTGTCGCTGCTGCTGGTGGCCGCGCTGGCGCTGTTCCTGATGCTGATGGCGGCCAGTCCGGGCAGCGCCGTGCGCGCGTCGGGTGACTTCTACCGCGTGTTCCCGCACGGCCTGATGGTGGCGCTGTTCGCGCCGGTGTTCGTGTTCGCGGTGATCGTGCTGGCGGTGGGCGTGCGCCGCTTCTTCAAGGGCCTGCACGCGGGCGCGGTGCCACCGGAGGCGTCGCGCGAGGCCGCGCGCGACGCGCTGACGCTCAAGTACCTCGACGGCGGCCACGGCGAGGGTTGCAACGAAGCCGACGATGCGTTCACGCTCGCACGGCGGCGCGCACATCACCTGGTGTTCTACGGCTTCATGCTCTGCTTCGCCGCCACCTGCGTCGCCACGCTGTACCACTACGTGCTCAGCCTGCGCGCGCCGTACGACTGGACCAGCCTGCCCAAGCTGCTGGGCACGACGGGCGGCGTCGCGCTGGCGATCGGCAGCGCGTGGCTCGGCTGGCTGTATCGGGTGCGCCACCCGCTGCACCGCGAGCCGTCGCAGGCCGGCATGGACATCGGCTTCATCGCGTTGCTGTTCGTCGTCGCCACCAGCGGCCTGGCGCTTGCGCTCGCGCGCACGACCTCGACGATGCCGCTGCTGCTGTCGCTGCACCTGGCCGCGGTGATGGTGCTGTTCGTGACGCTGCCGTACGGCAGGTTCGCGCACGGCGTCTACCGCGTGGGCGCGCTGGTGAAGTGGTCGATCGAGAAGCGGCAGCCCGCCCCGTTCGACGCCAGCGAGGGCTGAGCGCGGCCCGGGCGCTCGCCCGCCACACTCAGTCGCTGGCGCCGTACGAGCGCGTCAGCACTTCGAACAGGTGGCCGTCCGGGTCCTGGAAGTAGACGCCGCGGCCGCCGAAGTGCTGGTTGATCTCTCCCTCCTGCTTCATCCCCGGGTCGGCCCAGTACTTGAGCTTGCGCTTCCTCACGCGGGCGAAAATCTCGTCGAACTCCTTCTCGCTGACGAGGAAGGCGTAGTGCTGCATCTGCACCTCCATGCCGTCGGCGCTGAGGAAGGCGAGCGTGACCTCGTTGCCGAGGTCGACGTCGAGGAAGCCGTAGAACTTCTTCGGCGCCGGCAGGCCGAACAGCTCGGTGAAGAAGCGCGCCGACGCCTGCTTGTCCTTCGAATGCACGATGGTGTGGTTGAGCTTGATGGCCATGGGCGGCTATCCTAAAACCTCAAC
>DASTZF010000331.1:0-3152 GCA_035764445.1 Burkholderiaceae bacterium | reverse complement strand
GGCGTGGCCGCCCGCACCGCTGTCAGCGGCGCGAGCGCGCAGCCCAGCAGGGCGAGGGCGGCCAAGGCATGGGTGACTCGCTCGACCATGGTGCGGCCTCCTGGTCGCTACCACGAACTTCGACGGCGCGAACGGACATCGTGGCTCGGTGGCTCACCCCGTTGAGACGGCTGTTGGGCGCTCCGACGCTGGATCGAGCGCCTGCGCGAGCAAGCGGTGGAAGTGGTGCACGCCGCGCTCGTGCGTCGGCGAATAGCGCCCACCACGATAGAAGCGCGAGCGGACGCCACGCTGCACGCTGAGCACCGCGGCCTCGTCTTCCATCTCCACCGGGTCGAGCGCGCCGCCGGCACCGCGGCCGAGCAGCGCTGGGTCGGCGACGTAGCTGGCGAAGTCCACACGCGTCTTCGCGGGCCCCAACGGCAGCACTCGGTTCAGCGACAACCCCCACGGGTAGAAGTTCAGCATCAGGTTCGGGAACACCCACCAGTAGTAGGCCGCGATGCGCTGGCCGTGTTCGGACGAACCGGATGGAGGCGCGAACGCCGGTTCGTCGGCGCGGGCTCGCGCCAGCTGCAGCGTGCACCAGCGGCCCTGCTCGTACGTGTAGCCACCGAGGTCCAGCGTCTGCGTCAGCCCGGGGTGCAGGAACGGGATGTGCAGCCCTTCGAGGTAGTTCTCGACGTACAGCGCCCAGTGGGCGTCGAACACGAACGAACGCGCGCGCGACGGGTCGGGCTGCCAGCGTGCGACCTCCAGCCACGGCAGTCGCTCGTCGATCTCGGCGAACACCTCGGCCAGCGGCACCGCAGGGTCGATGGCGGCAAAACCGTGGCCGCGCCAGCTCGCGAACGGTAGCTCGCGCAGGTGATCGGCCTCGCGCGGAAAGTCAGCCACGCCGTCGAAGCCCGGCATCGACCACGCGTGGCCCGCGAGGTCGTAGCGGCGGCCGTGATAGCCGCAGCGCAGGCCCTGCGGCTCGGCACGTCCCGGCGCGGCGACGATCACCTTGCCGCGGTGCGTGCACACGTTCGACAGGCAGCGCAACGTACCGGCCCCATCGCGCGCCAGCAGCAGCGGTTCGTCGAGGCTGCCCGGCAGCTGCACGCGCGGCGACAGCGCCAGCGGTGCGGTGACGTCGCCGAGGTCGCCGATCCACTGCCAGCTGCGCGCGAAGACGCGCTCGAGCGCCAGCCGCCAGACGTCATCGTCGAGGTAGAAGCGCTTGTCGAGCGTGGCGGCGCGCGCCACATCGGGATCGACCGTGAAGCGGATCATGACGCCCGCTCGCTAGCGCGCCGGGGCGGAGCGCCGCGTCGGCCGGTAGTCGTTGAAGCGCGCGATCACCGCGGCCATCTCGTCGCGCGACAGCAGGGCGGGCTCACCCACCGCCAGCGCCGCCAGGTAGGTCTCGCACAGCGACTCGACCTCGACCGCCACCTTCAGCGCGTGCGCGATCGACGTGCCGCCCGCGACCAGACCGTGATTGGCGAGCAGGCACGCGTGACGCTCGCCGAAGGCCTGCGCCACCGCCTGCGACAACGTCTCGCTGCCGAACAGGTGGTAAGGCACGCACGGCACGCTGTCGCCGCCGGCCACCGCCACCATGTAGTGAAAAGCGGGCAGCGGCCTGCGCAGGCAGGCCAGGGCGGTGGCGTGGACCGAGTGCACGTGGACCACGCCCCGCAAATCGGCGCGCGCCGCGTAGACCGCGCGATGAAACGGAGCCTCGCTCGACGGTTGCCAGGCGCCGCGCACGCTGCCTTCGTCGCCCATCCACACCAGATCGTCGACGCCGATCTCGGCCCCCATGCCGGTGGGCGTGATCCAGCAGCCGCCCGCATCGCCGCGCACGCTCACGTTGCCGGTGCTGCCGCGGTTCAGGCCCAGCGCGTCGAGTCGGCGCACCGCCGCCACCAGCTGCTCGCGCAGTGCGAGATCATCGGCCATCAGTGAGCTCCCGCACCCTCGGGTTCGAACAGGGTCGCGATGCCGTCGCGCGTCGCCGGCACGACGCCGCGTTCGGTGATCAGAGCGGTCACCAGCCGCGCCGGTGTCACATCGAAAGCCGGGTTTGAGGCCGGCGTGCCGTCGGGCACCAGCTGCACCTCGACGCTGGTGCCGTCGCCCGCACGCCCCGTCAGGTGCGTGACCTCGCGCGCGCGGCGCTCCTCGATCGGAATCTCGGCCACGCCGTCGCTCAGTGACCGATCGAGCGTCGACAGCGGCATCGCTACCCAGAACGGCACGCCGCAATCGCGTGCGGCCAGCGCCTTGAGGTAGGTGCCGATCTTGTTGGCGACGTCGCCGCAGCCGGTGACGCGGTCGCAGCCGACGATCACCGCATCGACCTCGCCGCGCTGCATCAGGTGACCGCCGGCGTTGTCGGCGATCACTGTGTGTGGCACGCCCTGCTCGCGCAGCTCGAACGCCGTGAGGCTGGCGCCCTGGTTGCGTGGGCGCGTTTCGTCGACCCACACGTGGACGGCCACGCCTTCCGATTGCGCGCGATAGATCGGCGCCAGCGCGGTGCCCCAGTCCACCGTGGCGAGCCAGCCGGCGTTGCAATGGGTCAGCACGTTCAGCGGCCGCTCGGGTCGGCGCTGCGCCAGCGAGCGCAGCAGCGCCAGGCCGTGAACGCCCAATCGCTGGTTGACCGACGCGTCGTCGTCGGCCAGTTGCGCGGCGAAGGTCCACGCGAGCGCTGCGCGAGCGCCGGTGCCGCGCTGCACGAGCTGCGCCAGCATGCGGTCCACCGCCCAGGCCAAATTGACCGCGGTCGGGCGCGAGGCCTTGAGTCGATTCGCAGCCTGCGCGAGCGCTGCATCGCTGGCATCGACGCGGGCCTGCAGCGCCAGGCCATAGGCGGCCGTCACCCCGATCAGCGGCGCGCCGCGAACCGCCATCTCGGCGATCGCGTGGACGGCGTCGTCGACGTTGCGCAGCACCAGGGTGTCGACACGGTGGGGCAGCGCGCGCTGGTCGAGCACCGTCACCGCATCGGCACTCGCCGCGGGCCAGATGGTGCGGGAGGGCCGGCCGTTCAGCAGCATGGGGCGATTCTGCGCCGACCGGTTGGTGAGCCTGGAGGTATCGGCGTCGATGAGCGCTCGGCAGGCGCCGGCGCGGCGTAGGGCCGCCTCACGCGCGTG
>DASTZF010000330.1:0-37906 GCA_035764445.1 Burkholderiaceae bacterium | reverse complement strand
GCGCCGACGCACGCACGCTGGCGCAGCACTGGAAAGGCGAGTCGCGGCGAGCGCCGACCTTCGCGGTGGTGCCGCTGTGGATCGCCATCGTGATCGGCGCGGCGTTGGTGCTGGCCACCGTGATGTGGATGTCGTCGCACTTGAGCCGACAGGCGCAGCCGTTGTTGCAGCAGCTGCACGATGTCCATGCCGGCCTGGCTGCGGCGCCACCGCTCGGCGCGGCCGCGAAGCCCCGCCTAGCTCCGTTGCTGGCCGATGACTTGAACGCCGGCGCGATCGAGGTCAACGACGAGGTTCAGCGCTCGGTGGTGACGCTGCCCGCCGACACGCTGTTCGCGCCCGGCACCGCGCAGTTGCAGCCGGCGCAGCGCGAGCGGCTGCAGCGGATCGCGCGCGCGCTGGCGAGCTTGCCTGGGCGCGTCGAGGTGGTCGGCCACACCGATGACCAGCCGCTGGAGTCGCTGCGCTTTCCGTCGAACTGGCACCTGTCGCGCGAGCGCGCGCAGGCGGTCGCCGCTACGCTGGTCGAGGCCGGCGTGCCGGCGCTGCGTGTGCGTGCCGAGGGCCGTGCCGAAACCGAGCCGCGCGTGGCCAACGATTCGGCGAGCGCGCGTGCACGCAACCGCCGCGTCGAGGTGCAGCTGTTGCTGCCGCGTCCCGAGGGCTGACATGGCAGCCTTGATCGCCGTGCTACGGTCGTCCACGCGGCCGGTTTCGCCGCGCTAGAGCGATGCGCCCCGAGTTCGCGACCCATCTGCGCGCGTTGCTGATCGCGTTGGGCCTGTATGCCGCAGGCGCGCTGGTGTGGTTCGTCGGACCGCTGCTCAGCGTTGGCGGCGTGGCGCCGCTGGCCAGTGATCGTGCGCGGGCGGTCGCCATCGCTGGCGTCGTGCTGCTGTTCGTGCTGCACCTCGTGTGGCGCGCTTGGCGGTCGTCGCGGCGCAACCGCCGCCTGCTCGATGGGATGCTGCCGGCGGCCGGCGCTCGCACACCCGAGGCTGCGGCACCCGGTGCGCCCGAAGTGGCGGTGATCAGCCAGCGCTTCGCTCAGGCGCTGCAAGTGCTGCGCCGCCGTCAGGTGGGCGCGCGCTCAGCGGTCGGCTGGCTGCGGCGCCGGCCCTACGTGTACGAGCTGCCGTGGTACATCATCATCGGCGCGCCGGGCGCGGGCAAGACGACGACCATCGTCAACTCCGGGCTCGAGTTTCCGTTTGCCTCCGAGCTGGGCCCGAAGGCGCTGCGCGGTGCCGGTGGCACGCGCAATTGCGACTGGTGGTTCACGTCCGATGCCGTGCTGATCGACACCGCGGGACGCTACACCACGCAGGACAGCTACCGCGAGGCCGATCGCGCGGCATGGCTCGGCTTCCTGCAGTTGCTGGTCACGCACCGGCCGCGCCAGCCGATCAACGGCGTGATCCTGACGCTGAGCGCCACCGATCTGCTGCAGCCCGACGCCGAGCGCAAGCGCACGCTGGCGCGGGAGATGCGCGAGCGCATCGGCGAGCTGCACACGCAGCTCGGCATCCGCTTTCCGATCTACGTGATGGTCACCAAGTGCGACCTGCTGGCCGGCTTCGCCGAGTTCTTTGCCGACTTCGACAAGGACGAGCGCGCGCAGGTCTGGGGCACGACGTTGTCGCTCGATGCGACGCCGCACACCACACAGGCGCCTGCCGCTGCCGGCAAGCCGGCCGCGGCGCCAGCCGAAGCCGACACGGCGGCGCGGCTGGCGCGGCTGTCGGCGGAGATGGTGACGCTCGAGAAGTCGCTGCACGACTGCCTGATCGCGCGCCTGCACGACGAGCGCGATCGCGAGCGCCGTTCGACGCTGTTCGGCTTTCCCCAGCAGTGGCGCGTGCTGCGCGATGCGCTGGGCGACATGTTGCGCATGACCTTCGAATCCAGTGCCGGGGCCACCACGCCGCTGCTGCGCGGCGTGTACTTCACCAGCGCGACGCAGGAGGGCTCGCCGATGGATCGCGCGCTCGGTGCGCTGTCACGCGCGCTCGGCCTCGCGCACCGCGTGTTGCCGCCCGGGCGACCGAGCGGTCGCTCGTACTTCGTGACGCGCCTGCTGCGCGAGGTCGTGCTCGGCGAAGCGGGTTTGGCGGGCACCAACCGGCGATGGGAGCGTCAGCGCGCGTGGCTGCACGGTGGTGTCGTGCTGGCCAGCGTGCTGGTGACCGTGGTCGCGTTGGGCTGGGCGTGGCGCCAGTACGCCGCCAGTACGCGGCAACTCGCCGCCGCATCGCCCGCCATCGCGGGCCTGCAGGCGCAGGCCACCGCGGCCAAGGCGCCCGGCTCCGCGGCCGACGTCGGTGCGATGGTGCCGCTGCTCGACGGCCTGTGGTCGCTGGCGCGCGAAGGCGAATCGCGCGGCACACGTCGCGTCACCTTCGGGCTCGACCCGCTGAGCAACCTCGGCAGCACCGCGCAGGATGCCTATCACCACGTGCTGCGCGACGCGCTGGTGCCGCGACTGGCCAAGCGGCTCGAACAGCGCCTCGATGCCACGGGGGCCGATGCGCTGTTCGCGCGCTACGAGGCCCTGAAGGCGTACCTGATGTTGTTCGGCGGCACGCACTTCGATGCCGCGGCGCTGCGCAGTTATCTGGTCGCCGATTGGGACCTCAGCGCAACGCCGGTGGGCTCGGCGGCCGCACGCAAGGCGCTGCGCGAGCACCTCGACCGCCTGCTGGCCACCGGCGAAGTGGGTGCGCCGTCGATGGCCGACGCCAACCTGGTGGCGCGCATGCGCGCGCAACTGACCACCGCGGCACCAGCGCAGCGGGTGCTGGCGCGGCTGCGCCAAGGCGATGCCACGCCAGGCGCGACCACGCTGTCGATCGAGCCAGCTGCATTGGCCACCGCGCAGAAGGTGCTCACCCGCGCCAGCGGCGTGCCACTCGAGAGCGGCGTCAGCCCCTTGTACGCGCGCGCGGGGCAGACGGGCTTGCGCGCGCGCGTGCAGGATAGCGTGCGTCAGCTCGACGAGGAGGCGCCGTGGGTGCTCGGCATGCCGGCCGGTGCGCCCGATGTCGCGGCACACGCGCGCCTGGTCGATGCCATCGACGCGCAACTGGCCGTCGAGCGGCTGCGTGCGTGGGACGCGCTGGTGTTCGACCTGCGCCTGCTGCCGGTGTCGTCGCTGGCAGCCGGCGCCGAGCAGGCGCGTGTGATGTCACGCCCCGACTCGCCGCTCAATGCCTGGCTGGCGGCGCTGCTGCGTGACATGGGCCCGACCGCCTCGGGTCCGGTCAACGAGTCGTTGTCGGCCGAGGCCGATCGGCTCAACGCACTGCGTGCGTACACGCTCGGCACGCCGGCTGGCTACGAAGTGGTGCACGCGGCGGTCGGTCGGGTGGCGACGCAGCTGGCGGCGATCGACGACGCGGCGACGCGCAAGGCCGCCCCGCCGGCCGCCGACGCGTGGCAGGAACTGGCCATCGCGACGGCGCGCACGCCAGAGCCGCTGCGCACGTTGTGGCAACAGCTGGGCGAGGCCGACGCCGCACTGGCCTTCGGCACGCTGCGCGAACTGTGGTCTCAACAACTCGCCGTCGAGGTGGCGCCGGCGTGTGCTCGCGTCGTCGACGGCCGCTACCCGTTCACGCGCCAGAGCACGGCGGAGGTCGCGCGCGAGGACTTCGCGCGCGCTTTCGCCAGCGGTGGCGTGATCGACGGCTTCTTCCAGCGCTACCTGGCGGGGTGGGTCGACATGTCGACACGTCCTTGGGGCGTGCGCGGCGCCGCGCAGGGCAAGTGGGGTGATGCGCTGCTGCCGTTCCAGCGTGCACAGGCGATCCGCGCCGCGTTCTTCGGCGACGGTGGACGCCAATTTGGCGTGCGCATGGACCTGCGGCTGCTCGACCTCGACCCCGGCATCGGCGCCTTGACGATCGACGTCGATGGACAGGCGGTACGCTTCGCGCGCGACTCCCGCCACATGCAGACGCTGCAGTGGCCGGGGCCCGGCGGTGCCGGCCGCATCCAGCTGCAGGCGAGTGCGCCGGGCGGCGCCGGCGGCACGCGCTTCACGTTCGAAGGGCCCTGGTCGCTGCTGCGGTTGTTCGAGCGCGTGCGCATCGAGCCTGGCTCGGGTGGCCGCGTCGTGCTGGTGTTCGACGTCGAAGGCCGCAAGGCCCGCTTGGAGGCGCACAACCCGCAAGGGCCGCTGGCCATCGCGCTGCCCGAGCTCGAGCAGTTCCAGTGCCCGCGACGCCTGTGACGATGTTCGAGGCACCCGCGTCGGACCACGCGGCCGGTTGGTTCGGCAAGATGCCGGCGTTGGGCGACTTCGCGTCGCGCCGCCTGCCCGCGGCGTGGATCGACGCCTGGGATGGCTGGCTGCAGCACGAACTGGTGCGCTCGCGCGCTGCATTGGGCGACGCCGACTGGTTGGAGCTTTACTTGGTGGCGCCGGTGCGCCGCTTCTGGCTGGCGCCGCAGCTGCTCACGCCGCTCGCCTGGCTCGGCGTGCTGATGCCCAGCGTCGACAGCGTCGGACGGCACTTTCCGTTCACGCTGGCCATTGCGATGCCGCCCGGTGGCGACGAGCTGGTCGATGCGCTGGCCAACGAGAACTGGCTCGATGCCGCCGATGCGCTGGCGCGGCAAGTGCTCGACCCGGCGTTCGACGTGGCTGCGTTGGAGAGCGCCGCGGTTGACATGCCGCCGCTGCACGGCGAGCGGCGCGTCGAAGCGCACGCCGGCATGCGGCTTGCGCAGCAGCTGGGCGACGCGAACCCGGGCTTGCGTTGCGTGTGGTGGTGCGAGGGCGCGCGCGACGGGCAGGACTTCGTGGTGGCGACCGCGCTGCCGGCCGGTGCCGCGTTCGACGCCCTGCTGCGCGCCGCGCCGGCAGATGATTGACGTTTCGTCGCCGCGTTGCGCCACCGCTACGATGTGCGGCGTGGAGTCCTGCAACGGGCCTGCGCGGCCGACCGTTCGATCGACGCTGCGGCGCTGGGTCGCATCGCTGGTCGCACCGATGCTGGTCGCGCTGACCATCGCCGCGCCGACGCCGTCGAATGCGCAGGCGATGCGCGGCGTGTCAATCACCGAGCAGCGCGTGGCGCTGGTGATCGGCAATGCAGACTACAAGCGCGACGAACTCGACAACCCGGTCAACGACGCCCGCTTGATGCAGCGCACGCTCGACAAGGCCGGCTTCAAGGTCACGCTGCGTGAGAACCTCGACCGTGCCGGCATGCTGGCGGCGCTGCGCGAGTTCGGCGAGCAGCTCAACGAGAACACGGTGGCCGTGATGTATTACGCCGGCCACGCGCTGCAGCTGCGCGATCACAACTTCATGATCCCGGTGGACGCCGAGATCCGCACCGAGGACGAGGTTGCGATCCAGGGCATGGACCTCGGCTACGTGCTCGGCCAGATGTCGCGCGCCAAGAGTCGCGTCAACGTGGTGATCCTCGACGCCTGCCGCGACAACCCGTTCGCCAAGCGGGCACCGACGCTGTCCGCCGGCCTGGCCCAGATGGACGCACCGATCGGCACCTTGCTTGCCTACGCCACCGCGCCCGGCAAGAAAGCGCCCGACGGCATCGGCAAGGGCGGCAACAGCGTCTACACCGCGCAGTTGGCGCAGAACCTGCTCACGCCGGGTCTGCCGATCGAGCTGATGTTCAAGCGCGTGCGCGAGGGTGTGGTGCGCGAATCGGGCCAGCTGCAGGTGCCATGGGAACACTCGTCGCTGCTCGGCGAGTTCGCCTTCGTGCCGGGCGTCAACGAGAGCAGGGAGGCCGCCGAGTCCGACGGCGGCGCGGAGGTCGCGTTGTGGAACAGCATCAAGGACAGCAAGCGGGCCGACGACTTTCGTGCCTATCGGCGGCAATATCCCAACGGCCGCTTCGCCGAGCAGGCGCAGGCACGCATCAACGAGCTGTCGGCGGTGGTGGCGGGCGCCGGCTCGCGCACGCAACTGATGCCGCGGGTGGGAGACACCTGGCGCTACCGCGTGATCGACCAGTTCCGCTTCGGTGACTTGTTCGTCACCGCGCGTGTCGACGCGGTGAGCGACGACTCTGTGGCCGAGACCTGGACCACCACGGTCGACGCCAAGGTGCGCACGACGCGCGTGTCGCTGAAACCCGGGTTCAATCCATTGCCCGACTGGAGCGTCGCGCCGCCGGAGTTTGCGCCCTATCTGCAGGCCTCGGACGTGCCGCCCGGGGCGTCTGCTGCCATCGGCGAACAGCGCCGGGCGATCGATGCGGTGCCGATGACGCTGCAACCGAGCTGGCAGCCCGAGGAGGAGGTGACCGTGGGGGCCGGGCGCTTCCGCGCCCAGAAGCTCGTGCTGCGCGGCCAGGCGGGCAGTGCGCGCGGCGGTGGGCCGCTGAGGGCGGAGTACGTGGTCTGGTACGCACCGGGCGTGCGGCGCATCGTCAAGTATCAGGTGCTGGCTTTCGCGGGCGGCAGGCTGCGCGAGTCGACGACCTTCGAGCTCACCGAATACAAGCTGCAGTAGGGGTCCGGGTCAGCCGCCGAGGGCGCCGAGGTTGGGCGCGCCGCCGTCCAGCGGCACCGTCCATCGCAACTCGATCCGCGCGCCGGTGGTGCGATTGGCGCTGAGACCGACCCACAGCGCACTGCGCTGCGACGGCAGCACGGCCAGCGGCAGCATCCGTCCATAAGAAGGGTCGGCGCGCCGCAGCAGCGCTGCGCGCATCAGTTGGTCCCAGCCCAGCACGCGCCAGCTGCCGGCCTCGAGTCGTTCGCCGTCGCCGCTCGGCGCATCACGCAGGGGGCTTTCGGCAGCGAAAGCGGGCGCGAAAGCGCTCAGCAGCAGTACCGCGACGGCCAGGGTCCACCACAACGTGGGCAGCCGGGTCGGCGTCGTGCAGGCGGTGGGCGCGAACATGTCGGGGCAACCTCAGCGGGTCAGCACCAGGCCCAGCTCGGCCGTGCGCAGCCCGTCGTGCTCGGCGTGCACCGACTGGCTGAGCATCAGGAAGCCTGCGCAGGCCATCGTCAGGGCGGTCAGCATCAGCAATTTGGCGCGGTTCATCGAGTTCTCCTGCGCCGGCCCACCAAACGAGCCGGCATCGAGGCTGTGTTGCAGCACCTGCGGGAGCGGTTCAACCGACGGCCTCACGGGGCCGTGGTCGCCTCAGCGGGCGGCGGCGGGCGCCGACGCGGCGGGCTCGATCGCTTGCGCCGCCGCCGGTGCGGCCGCGACGCGGTCGATGTGAGGCGGCTCGGTCGGGTTGCCAGGCAACTCCAGCGGCAGGCACATCGCGAGCACGAACGGCAGCGGCGCCAGCCACAGCAGGGGACAGACGGAGACCGAGACCCTGGAATGCTTGCTCATGATCAGCTCCTCGCGTCTGCAACCGCTGCGGGTGGCTGCGAGGCCGGCCGCGGGTTGCCATGAGCTTGGGTTGCCCGGCCGAGTGGCCGGGTTCAACGAATCCCGCGACGCGAGGGGTGCGGGCTAGGGATGCGGGGCGAACGACGCGCGCAGCGCCGTGCTGGCGCGCAGGGCGCCGACCTCGATGCCGTTCCAGTTCTTCAACGTCACGTCGCTCAGCCGGTGCATGAACGCCCGCTCGTCGTCGTCGAGGCGGACCAGCGCTTCGATCACCGCAGCCATCACTATTTCAGCGGCGCGAGCGTTGTTGCCGTCGTCGACCTTGATCGCCACGCCGAGACCTTGCTCGGGCAGTGCGGCGCAGAACACACCTTCGGCCCCGACCTTGCAGAACACGCGCTCGCCCAGGCGCTCCATCACACGGGTGTCGAAGCGCCCGCTGCCGGCCACATGGAACGGCGCCTTGGCCACCGCGGCACGCAGGCGCGCGGCAGCGCGCGCCCGCTCGGGTCCGAGGCCGACGCCGGTGGCCACGCGAGCGAACGCCAGCGCGAGGTGGGTGAGTGGGATGCCGAAGGTCGGGATCGAGCAGCCGTCGGTGCCGCTGGGCGCGCGCGACAGGTCGCAGCCGGTGGCCGCCTGCAGCGCCGCCGTCACCTCGCGCATCACCGGATGCTCGGCGCGCACGTAGCCACGCACGAATTCGCGCGCCTCGCGTCCCTGCGCGCGCGCCATCAGGCAACCGACGCAGAGGAACCCTGCATGCTTGCCCGAGCAGTTGTTGTGCAGGGCACTGAGGGGCACGCCGCTGGCGGCGAGTTCGCGCTGTGCCACCTCGTGCTGCGGCCAGTGCGCGCCGCACTCGAGGGCCGCCTCGTCGAGCCCGGCCTTGGCCAGCACGCGGGCGGCCGTGGCCACGTGTTCGGCCTGGCCGTTGTGCGACGCGCAGGCCAGCGCGAGCTCCTCGTCGGT
Organism: Burkholderiaceae bacterium; assembly: GCA_035764445.1. GTDB lineage: Bacteria > Pseudomonadota > Gammaproteobacteria > Burkholderiales > Burkholderiaceae_C > JAEUPI01. Next base: position 29,601 of record DASTZF010000330.1, on the reverse strand, counting down.
GAGCGCGAAGGCGTCGGCCGCGCCGCTGGCCACCAGCGGCAGCGCCTGCAGAACCTTGACGGCCGAGCGCGGGAACACAGCGCGCTCGCTGTCCCCCAGCGCATGCACGGTGGCGCCGCGCGCATCGACGATCGCCAACGCGCCGCGGTGTGACGATTCGACGATGCCACCGCGCGTGGCTTCGACGAGCACGGGATTCATGCAGCGACTGTAGCGCGAGTGCTCGCTGTCGCGGCGACGACAGCGCCGATCGGGCGGACGTTCTAACTTGGCGCAACGAGCGACGAGGACCCCACCATGCAAACGACCAGTGACCCCGTGAGTCTCCTGCGCGCGATCAACGACCGCGCGGCCTTCAACCGCTGGTGCGGCTTCGAGGTCCAGCACGCCGAGCCGGGCAGCGCCGAGGTCGCGATGCCGTGGCGCCCCGAGTTGGGCCAGTACGCCGGCTTTCTGCACGCAGGCATCGTCGGCGCGTTGATCGACACCGCGTGCGGCTACGCGGCGGCCACCCAGGTCGGGGCGCGCGTGCTGGCCTCGCACTTCTCGGTCAATTGCCTGCGGCCGGCGGTGGGTGATCGATTCGTCGCCAAGGCGCGCGTGGTTCGCGCGGGCAAGCAGCAGGTGTTCACGCACTGCGAGCTCTATGCGCAGCAGGCGGGTGCGGACAAGCTGGTGGCCACCGGCGAGACGCTGCTGTGCGTGGTCACCGACGGCGGTGCCTGACGACGCCGCGGCTTGCCGCTACGCTTGCCCCTGCAGCGCGACGCCGCTGCGCGTTCGATCGGCTGCAACCAATCTGTGATGACTGCATCGACCACCACCATCGCCGCGCTCGGCGCCGGCGCCGTCGGCAGCTACTACGGCGCGCAGCTGGCGCGTGCCGGCCACAACGTCACGCTGATCGGGCGCGCACCTCATGTGGCCGCTATCCGCGAGCGCGGCCTGCAGCTGCACAAGGGCGGCACCGTCGAGGCGGTGCACCTGCAGGCGAGCACCGACGTCGCGGCGGTGCGGGGCGCCGAGGTCGTGTTGTGCTGCGTGAAGTCGACCGACACCGACGCCGCGGCGCGCGCGATGGCACCGCACCTGAGCGCCGATGCGCTGGTGCTGAGCCTGCAGAACGGCGTCGACAACGCCGACACGCTGGCCGCGCTGTTGCCCAACACCGTGCTGGCGGCGGCGGTCTACGTGGCGACCGCGATGCCCGAGCCGGGCGTCGTGCAGCACTTCGGTCGCGGTGACCTGGTGATCGGAACGGTCGACTCCGCCGTCGCGAGCGAGCCGAAGGTGGCGCAACGGCTGCAGCGCGTCGTCGAGCTGATGGCAAGCGCCGACGTGGCGGTGCGGGTGTCACCGGACGTGCGCGCCGAGCTGTGGAGCAAGCTGCTGGTCAACTGCGCGTACAACGCGATCTCGGGCCTGGCCCAGATGCCCTACGGCAAGATGGCCGCGCTGCCCGAGGTGATGCAGCTGCAGCGCGCGGTGGTGCACGAGGTGGTCGCGGTGGCGCGCGCCGCCGGGGTGGCCCTGTCGCTGCCGGAGGCGATGCAGGCGATGGAGCGCATCGCTCCGGCGATGCCGGCGCAGCTCTCGTCGACCGCGCAGGACATGGCGCGCGGCAAGCGCAGCGAGATCGACCACCTCAACGGCACCGTGGTGCGCCTGGGCGCCAAGCATGGCATCGCGACACCGGTGAACCAGGCGCTGTACGCGCTGGTCAAGCTGGTCGAATCGGGGCGCCCGCCGCCATAGCGCCGCACAGTGCTCCGCGCACAATGTGCGCGCGATGCCGCCGAGCCCACCCATTCCACCCGAGTTCGAACTCGCGCTGCGCGAGCTTGGCCTGGCCGGCGCGCACGAGCCGCTGACCGGCGAGCCGCTGGCCGGCGGTGTATCGTCGGACATCTGGCGCATCGACACCGCGCGCGGCCCGCTGTGCGCCAAGCGCGCGTTGCCGCAACTGCGTGTGGCGGCGCAATGGTTGGCGCCGATCGAGCGCAACCGCTACGAAGCGCGCTGGATGCAGATCGCCAACGCGGCGGTGCAGGGCTGCGCACCGCGCGTGCTCGGCCAGCACGAGCGGCTCGGCGTGCTGGCGATGAGCTACCTCACGCCCGAGGACCACGCGCTGTGGAAACAGCGGCTGCGTGACGGTCACACCGATGCGAACATGGCGCGCTCGGTGGGCGCGACGCTGGGTCGCATCCATGCGCATTCGGCAGCACGCGCGGAACTCGCCGCGCAATTCGACACCGACGCGATCTTCTTCGCGATCCGGCTCGAGCCGTATCTGCTGGCCGCCGCGCAGAAGCATCCAGCCCACGCCGAAGCGCTGCACGCGCTGGTGAAGCAGACGCAGTCGCACGCGTGCGCGCTGGTGCACGGCGACGTGAGTCCGAAGAACATCCTGGTCGGGCCGCGCGGGCCGGTCTTTCTCGACGCCGAGTGTGCGTGGTGGGGCGACCCCGCGTTCGACCTCGCGTTCGTGCTGAACCACCTGCTGCTGAAGTGCCTGTGGACGCCAGCTGCACGCGACGGCTATCTGAAGAGTTTCGCCGCGCTCGTCGATGCCTACTTCGATCAGGTGCGCTGGGAGCCGCGCGAGGCGCTCGAGGGCCGGGCTGCGCGGCTGCTGCCGGGCCTGCTGTTGGCGCGTGTCGACGGCAAGTCGCCGGTCGAGTACGTCACCGACGAGACTCAGCGTGCGCTCGTGCGCCGCTGCGCCGGCGCCTTGCTGCATGATCCGCGCTCGCGCCTGCTCGATGTGAGCCAGGCGTGGCGTGGGGAGCTGCCTCGGTCATGACCGCGCAGGGCCGCTCCAAGGCGCTCAACCCGAGGTGAGGCGCGCAGGCTAGTGCAATGAGCGGGCCCAACAATCCGAGCGAGATCCGTTTCGTCCACGCGCGCCGCGTGTGGGACAGCCGCGGCCGCCCGACGTTGGAGGCCGAAGTGCGGCTGCTCGGCGGCGTGGTCGGCCGCGCGATCGTGCCCGCCGGCGCCAGCAAGGGCACGCGCGAGGCGCTCGAGCTGCGCGATGGCGGCCACGCACACGGCGGGCTCGACGTGCAGCGCGCGGTGGCGCACGTCAACGGCGAGATCGCGCGCGCGGTGATGGGCATGGCCGCGAACGACCAGGCGGCGCTCGACGATCGCCTGATCGAACTCGACGGCACGCCCAACAAGTCGCGGCTCGGCGCCAATGCGCTGCTCGCGGTGTCGATGGCGGCGGCGCACGCGGCCGCGACCGCGCATGGCGTGCCGTTGTTCCAATACCTCGGTGGTCCCGACGCTGCGCTGCTGCCGACGCCGCAGGTGCAGATCTTCGGCGGCGGTGCGCACGCCGGTCGGCGCACCGACGTCCAGGACTTCATGGTCGTGTGCCCCGGTGCCAACAGCTTCGCGCAGGCGATCGAGTGGACCGCCGAGGTGTATCGCCACGCAGGCCTGCTGATGCATGCGCGCGGCGCCAGCTTCGGCGTCGCCGACGAGGGCGGCTGGTGGCCGGTGTTCAACACCAACGAGCAGGCGCTCGAGGCGCTGGTGGCGGCGATCGAGCGCGCGCGCTACGTACCGGGCGAGCAGGTGGCGATCGCGCTCGACGTCGCGGCGAGCGACTTCGGCAAGGGCGGCCTCTACACGCTCGGCCTCGAGCGTCGCGAGCTCGACAGCGACGGCATGATCGAGCTGCTGGTGCGCTGGATCGAGAAGTACCCGATCGTCAGCATCGAGGACCCGCTGGCCGAAGACGACCTCGAGGCGTTTGCACGCTTCACGCGCGCGGTGGGTGGCAAAGTGCAAGTGGTGGGCGACGACCTGCTGGTCTCGAACCCCGCGCTGCTGCGCCAGGCCGCGGCGGCCGGCGCTGCCAACACCGTGCTGCTCAAACCCAACCAGCGTGGCACGCTGACCGAGACGCTGCGCTGCTGGCAGGCCGCCCGCGCAGCGGGATACGCCGGCATCGTCTCGGCGCGCTCGGGCGAAACCGAGGACACGACGATCGTGCACCTGGCGATCGGCTGGCACGTGGGGCAGCTCAAGGTGGGCGCGTTCGCGCGCGGCGAGCGCACAGCCAAGTGGAACGAGGCGCTGCGCATCGAGGAACGACTCGGCGCACGCGCGCGTTACGCGGCTGCGGCGAGCTTCGGCAGAAACCTGCTGTCGCGCTGAGGCGTCGCCGCTCAGAGTGCCGCGCGAAAGGTGTCCTGCGCCCGATGGGGCCAATGGCGGAGTCGGCGCACTGGGATTCCCCGATGCGCCACAGTGCGGCCACGCATCCAATAGGATGCAGCGATCCGCCCGCGCAGCGCATCCGAGCGCGGGCACCACCGTTCGCATACCACAGTCCCGCATCGCATGACATGGTCCATCCTCGCGCGCGACGGCCAGGGCCGCTTCGGCGTGGCCATCGCCAGCCGCTTCTTCGCGGTCGGGGCGTTGTGCGTGCACACGCGGCGCGGCGTCGGCGCGGTGGCCACACAGGCACTGATGAATCCGCTGTACGGGCCGGCCGGCCTGTTGCGGCTGGCCGCCGGTGAGGCGCCGGCCGGCATCATCGCCGCGCTGACCGCGGCCGACCCGGGTTGCGCACAGCGCCAACTGCACCTGATCGGCGCCAGCGGCTGCGCTGCGGCGCACACCGGCGAGCAGTGCGTGGACTGGTGCGGCCATCACGTGGGCGACGATTTCAGCGTCGCCGGCAACATGCTGGCCGGACCGCAGGTGCTGCAAGCGACGGTCGAGGCCTACACCGCCCACGCGAAGCTGCCGCTGGCCGAACGCCTGCTTGCGGCGCTGGGTGCCGGTGAGGCTGCCGGCGGCGACAAGCGCGGCAAGCAATCGGCCGCGCTGCGCGTGCACGGCGACGAAGACCACCCCGAGCTCGACATCCGAGTCGACGACCATGTCGAGCCGGTGGCCGAGCTGCGCCGGCTGTACGCGGTGAGCCTGCAGCGCTTTCAGCCCTTCATCGCATGCCTGCCGGGCCGTCACGACCCGGCGGGCGAGCTCGACCGCGTGCGCATCGAAGCGCGCATCGAGGCATTCCATGCGTCCCGCGCGGCCTGAGTTTTGCGTGGGTCCATCGACAAGAGTTCACTTTCTCGGAGCCTGACGAATGAACCCACTCCACAGATCCCTGTCGGCCGTGCTGTTGTCGCTCGCCGCCGCCGCGGCGTCGGCGCAGACCCTGCGCGTCGGCCTGGCCGAGGACCCCGACGTGCTCGATCCGAGCTTGGCGCGCACCTTCGTCGGCCGCATCGTGTTCGCCGCGCTATGCGACAAGCTGATCGACATCGACGAGAAGCTCAACATGGTGCCGCAGCTGGCCACCGGCTGGGATTGGTCGGCCGACAACAAGACATTGACGATGAAGATCCGGCCCGGTGTCACCTTCCACGATGGGGAGAAGCTCGACGCCGCGGCGGTGAAGTTCAACCTCGAGCGCCACAAGACGATGCAGGGCTCCAACCGGCGCGGCGAGCTCGCGCCGCTGGCCAGCGTCGACGTCGTCGATCCGATGACGGTCAAGCTCAACCTGAGCGCGCCGTTCTCGCCGCTGCTGGCCGCGCTGGCCGACCGCGCCGGCATGATGGTGAGCCCCAAGGCCGCGCAGGCGGCCGGCGCGAACTTCGGCACCAGGCCGGTATGCTCGGGGCCGTTCAAGTTCGTCGAGCGCGTCGCGCAGGACCGCATCGTGCTCGAGCGCTACGACGGCTACTGGAACAAGGCCAACATCCACTTCGACAAGGTGACCTACACGCCGATCGTCGACTCCACGGTGCGGCTGGCCAACCTCAAGTCGGGGCAGTTCGACATCATCGAGCGCGTGGCGTCGTCGGACGTCGAGAAGCTGCAGGCCGACAAGAAATTCAAGGTCACGCGCATCACCGAGATCGGCTACCAGGGCATCACGATCAACGTCGGCAAGAGCGACCAGGCCAAGGCCAACGCGCTGGGCAAGGACGCGCGCGTTCGCGAGGCGTTCGAGCTCGCGATCGACCGCCAGGGGCTGGCGCAGGTGGTGATGGACAACGAGGCGACGGTCGGCAACCAATGGGTGGCGCCGAACAACGCCTACTACGCGAAGAACGCGCCGATCCCGAAGCGCGACGTCGCGCGCGCCAAGGCGCTGCTGAAGGAAGCCGGCATGCCCAATCCGACCGTCACGCTGATGACGCCCACCACCAGCGATACGCAGCGGCTGGCGCTGGTGGTGCAGGCGATGACGCGCGAGGTCGGCTTCGACGTCAAGGTGCAGGCCACCGAGTTCGCGACCTCGCTGAACCTGGCCGACAAGGGCGACTTCGACGCCTACGTGCTAGCCTGGAGCGGGCGCGCCGACCCCGACGGCAACCTGTTCAGCTTCTACGGCTGCAAGCAGCCGCTCAACTACGCCGGCTATTGCAACAGTGAGACCGAGGCACTGCTGAATCAGTCGCGCACGCAGCGCGACCCGGCCGAGCGCAAGAAGACCTACGAGCAGATCGCGGCGCGCGTGATGAAGGAGCGGCCGATCATCTACCTGTACCACCGCAACTGGTTGTACGCCGCCACGCCCAAGCTCTCGGGCATGCGCAGCGTGCCCGACGGGCTGCTGCGCATTGCCGGGCTGAAGCTGGGCGACGGCAGCCCGTGACGATGGGATCGCCGACGCATCGATGACCGACTACCTGCTCAAGCGTCTGGCCCAGGTGGTGCCGACGCTGGTGCTCGTGTCGATGCTGATCTTCGGGCTGCAGCAGCTGCTGCCCGGCGACCCTGCGAAGATCCTGGCCGGCGAGGAGCAGGATCCGAGCGTGATCGCGCACCTGCGCGTCAAGCTGCACCTCGACGAGCCGCTGCCGGTGCGCTACGCATACTGGGTCGGCGGCGTGCTGAAGGGCGACTTCGGCGAATCGATCCGCACGCAGCAGCCGGTGCTCGAGCTGGTGCTGCAAAAGCTGCCGGTCACGATCCAGCTCGGCACGATGGCGTTCGTGATCGCGGTGCTGATCGGCATCCCCACCGGCATCGTCGCCGCGGTGGGCCGCGGCACCTGGTGGGACAGCGCGGCCAACGCGGTGGCGCTGTGGGGCATCTCGACGCCGAACTTCTGGCTCGGCATCCTGCTCATCCTGCTGTTTTCGGTGCAGCTCGGCTGGCTGCCGGCGTCGGGCTACGTGAGTCCGTTCGAAGACCTGCGCGCGAACCTCGCGTCGATGATCATGCCGGCGTTCGTGCTCGGCAACGCGCTGGCCGCGGTGCTGATGCGTCACACGCGCAGCGCGATGCTGCAGGTGCTGTCGTCGGACTACGTGCGCACCGCGCGCGCCAAGGGCCTGTCCGAACGGACGGTGATCCTGAAGCATGCGCTGCGCAACGCGCTGACGCCGGTGATCACGCTGGGCGCGCTCGAGCTCGGCACGCTGCTGTCCGGTGCGGTGCTCACCGAACAGGTGTTCACGATTCCGGGCTTCGGCAAGCTGATCGTCGACTCGGTGTTCAACCGCGACTATGCGGTGGTGCAGGGCGTCGTGCTGGTCACCGCGACGGCGTACATCGTGTTGAGCCTGTTGGCCGATCTGGCGTACTTCATCGTCAACCCGCGGTTGCAGCACGGATGAGCGCGATCGAGTGCACCCTCGAAGGTCACGTTGGGCACTGAGATGGCTGCCGTCCTGTCCGCCCGCGATGTTGCGCCCCGTGCCAGCGATGCCGGGCCGTGGCGGCGCGCGCTGCGGCGCTTGCTGCGGCGTCGGCCGGCGGTGGTGGGGCTGCTGATCGTGCTGCTGTTCGTGGGCCTGGCGGTGTTCGCCCCGTGGGTGGCGCCGCACGATCCCGTCGCGACGAGTTGGGGCGCGATCCGCAAAGCTCCGAGCGCGGCGCATTGGTTCGGCACCGACGAGATCGGGCGCGACGTGCTGTCGCGCGTGGTCTGGGGCACGCGGGCGTCGCTGCTCGCCGGCGTGGTGTCGGTGTCGATCTCGCTGATGCTCGGCGTGCCGATCGGGCTGGCCGCCGGCTTCGTCGGCGGCCTCGTCGACGGGCTGATCTCGCGAGTGACCGATGCGTTCCTGGCGTGTCCCTTCCTGATCCTGGCGATCGCGTTGGCCGCGTTCCTCGGCCCCAGCCTGACCAACGCGATGATCGCCATCGGCGTGTCGGCGACGCCGATCTTCGTGCGGCTGACGCGTGCGCAGGTGATCAACGTCAAGGTCGAGGACTATGTCGAAGCCGCGCGCGCGCTCGGCAATCCGCCGTGGCGCATCGCGATCCGCCACGTGATGCCAAACGTGACCGCACCGTTGATCGTGCAGGCCACCCTGGCGATCGCTGCCGCGGTGATCGCCGAGGCGAGCCTGTCGTTCCTCGGCCTCGGGCAGCAGCCGCCCGACCCGAGCTGGGGCAGCATGCTCAACACCGCGAAGAACTACGTCGACCAGGCGCCGTGGATGGCGGTGTGGCCGGGGCTGGCGATCTTCCTGCTGGTGCTGGCGTTCAACCTGGTCGGTGACGGGCTGCGCGACGCGCTCGATCCGCGACAGGTGTGAGGGTTACCCGAGGCGTGCACATGACCTTACGATCCAGCCATGTGAGCGCGGCGCGATCGATCGCATCGATCGCGTTGCTGCTGGGCGCCACGATGGCCTGGCCCGGCGATCAGCGCGCCGATCCGGCTTCGGACGCACCGGAGCAACAGTCCGCGATCCGCGGTGTGGCGCCCGCTCCGGCTTCGTACACGGTAGCGCTGCAGACCTGGCAGCGCGCCGAGGACCTGAGCAGCTGGCTCGGTGAGCATTTCGAATACGACACCGCGCGCGCGTTGCGCCTGTCGGAGACGCAGCGTGCGCGCAGCGGCAGGCTGCCGATCCACGAGCCGGCGGCGTTCTTTGCCGTGCCGCGCGGCGTGTGCGTCGATGTCGCACGCTTTGCGGTCGAGTCGCTGCGCGCGATCGACCCGCAGGCCAGGGCAGGCTACCTGATGATCGAGTTCGACCCGGCGACCTTGTCGGGCCAGACGTTGCGCCGGCATTGGGTCGCCACGTTCGAGCGCGACGGGCGGCTCTACGTGTTCGGCGACTCCAAGCGGCCGGGCCACCTGGCCGGGCCGTATGCGGACGCGGCCGCGTTCGTCGCCGACTACGCGCGCTATCGCGGCCGCGAGGTCGTGGCCTATCGACAACTGGCGACGTACGAGCGGCAGCGCCGCCAGCTGGCGACCCGGCAGCCGCGCGAGGCGGCGCAGCCGTGACCTTCAGCCGACCACCACCTCGCTGATCTGAATCACCGGCTGCAGGTCGGTGTAGTTCGCGATGTCGGCCATGATCTCCTTGGCGTGCGGCCCGAAGCCGGCCTGGAACGCCTCGACCGAGTCGCAGAAGATGTGGCACATGCCCACGTAGGTCGGCGCGCTGCCGGGGGCGCCGCCGGCCATGCCCTTGTCGACCGTGTAGGTCTTGCACGCGGCGCCCATGCGCGCCTTGACCAGCGGCATGTGCTTGTCGCGGTAGTAGGCGTGGTCGAAGCGGTTGCCGGGGGTGTTGGGGTACATCACGCTGACTTTGATCATCGGGGTCTCCTGGGGTGGATCGAGGGCTGCCGATGGTGCCCAGTGACGCGCGGCCGTGCAAGCAATCCCGAATCCCTCCCACTGCGCAACTGGGGCACACTCGCGCCGCGATCCCGACACCCCAACGACAGAGGAGACACCATGAAACGACTCGCATCGATGTTCGCCTTGGGTGCGCTGGCGCTCGGTGGCTGCGCCCAGCTCGGGGTCGGCGGCTGGACCACGCTGATCGACGGCACCAAGGGCATGGAGAACTTCAACGTCGTCGGGCAGGCGGACTGGGCTGCGGTCGACGGTGCGATCCAGGCCACCAAGGGCGGCACTGCGCCGTCGTATCTCGTGACCAAGAGCTCGTACAAGGACTTCGCGATCCGCGTCGAATTCTGGGCCAGCGACGACGCCAACAGCGGCGTCTTCGTGCGCTGCCAGAACCCGGCGCAGTTGACCGACGAAAACTGCTACGAGGCCAACATCTTCGACCGCCGGCCCGACCCGACCTACGGCACCGGCGCCATCGTCAAGGTCGCCAAGGCGCCCAACCCGATGCCCAAGGCCGGTGGCAAGTGGAACACCTACGAGATCACGGCCCAGGGCAATCGGCTGGTGCTGTTGCTCAACGGCGTCAAGACGGTCGACGTCGAGGACTCCAAGCTCGCCAGTGGCCCGATCGGCCTGCAATGGGGTGCCGGCACGATCAAGTTCCGCAAGGTCGAGATCCGGCCGCTGTGAGGTGGCAGCGGCGCATCGATGCGCGGCGCGCGCTCGAGCGCGCCGCACGCGGTAGCGACTGAGTTCAAGAGGAGACCCGCGTGGCCGTTCGCATCATCCGTCTCGGCACGCCGCGCGATCCCGACGAGGGGCTGCGCATCGGCACCGTGAGGCGCCCGCCGCGCGGTGTGCCGAAGGAGAAGTTCGCGTCGCAGAACTGGTACGACGTCTGGTTTCCGAACCTGGCGCCCTCGGCGGCGACGATGGGACTCGGGCAGGCGGCGCAGACGCCCGCGCAGTGGGCAGCGTTCATCAAGAAGTACAAGTCCGAGATGGCGGCGCCGGAGGCGTCGCGCGCGCTCGACGTGCTGGCGGCGCTGTCGCGGCAGACCAACTTCGCGGTCGGCTGCTACTGCGAAGACGAGGCGCATTGCCACCGCTCGGCGCTGCGGGCGCTGCTGACCGAACGCGGCGCCAAGGTCATTTGACGACGCGCGAGCGCCGGAACAGCGCTCGCGATACGGTCGCGTCATGGAACCCAGAGTGAGCCTGATCACGCTCGGCGTGTCCGACCTCGACCGCGCGGTGGCCTTTTACGAGAACGTCCTCGGCTGGAAGGTCGCGCAGCGCCCGCCGGGTGTCGCGTTCTTCGATCTTGGGGGCTTTGTGCTCGCGTTGTGGGGGCACGCCGATCTGGCGCAGGACATGCAACTCGCGCAGCCGGTGGTCAGTGGCGGCTACGAAGCCTTCTCACTGGCGCACAACCTGCGCAGCGTCGAGGAGGTCGATGCGCTGTTCGCACACCTCAAGCGCCACGGCGCCACCATCGTCAAGCCGCCGCAGAAAGCGCAGTGGGGCGGCTACACCGGCTACTTCGCCGATCCCGACGGGCACAAGTGGGAGGTCGCCTACAACCCGCACTGGACCGTGCGGCCCGACGGGCGCATCACGCTGTCACCGCCTTGACGCGTCAATGCGCCGCGCTCGGAAAGCGCGCGGCGTTGAGCTCCAATGGCAGGCGCAGCGTGTTGGTCAGGTAGCTCACGGTGCGATAGAAGCCCGCGAGCATCACCAGTTCGAGCAGCGCCTCTTCGCTGAAGCGCTCGCGCAACGATTGCCACAGCGCGTCACCGATCGTCGCGTCTTGGTGCAGCGCGTCGCACAGTCGGATCAGCAGCCGGTCTTCGTCGCTCCAGCAGGCGTCGTCGGCACCGCCGTGCACGGTCGAGCGCAGTTGCTCGGCCGTAAGCTTCACGCGCTCGGCGAAGATCGCGACGTGCACCCCCCATTCGTATTCCGACCGGCACCACGCCGTCGTGCGGTGGATCACCACCTCGCGCTGGCGCAAGGTCAGATGGCCGCGATCGAGCAGGCCAGCCGAGAAGAATTTGTTGAACAGCCGGGTGTCGCGCGCCAGGGTCGTGAACAGCACGAGCGGCGGCTGGCCGGGCGGCATCGTGCGGTCGAGCCAGGCTTGCACCTCGGGGGCAAAGGGCGGTTGGGCGGGGTCGATGCGGGCAGGGGGCGTCACGGGCGTCATGGGCTCTCCGGGCGGTCGGCGCACCGGCAACCGTGCGCGCCGGATGGCTCGCTCGACGATCGGCAGTGCTACCATTTCCATAGCGTGCTCGCAGCGTAGCGCACGTGCTATGAAAAGTAAAGCACCTCCACGGCGATGACCACACCACGCGTCGGCCAATCGGCGCGCGGCTCGCGCAGCGGCCGCCCGATCATGGTGGTGCTCGACCTGCTCGGGCGCCGCGGCGCCATGCGCGTGCTGTGGGAGCTGCGCGGCGAGCCCTTGACCTTTCGTGCGCTGCAGGACGCCGCGGCCACCAATCCGGCGCTGCTCAACACGCGGCTGAAGGAGTTGCGCGCGGCCGGCCTGGTCGACCACGACGGCGGCTATCGGCTGACCGCCGACGGCCGCGCCCTGCTGTCGGCGCTGCAGCCGCTGTGGTCGTGGGCCGAAACCTGGGGCAGCGCACGCCGCGGCGCGCGCGCGACGCGCTAGGCGCGGTCACCGCCGCGCTGTCATGCGTCGCCGCGTGGCCGTCGCGCTCAGTTGCTGGCGGCGAAACAGTAGAAGCGACCGGCACCGCCGGTGCGCACCAGCGCCTCCTGGCTGCAACCGGCCGACTGGTGCGAGAAATTCCAGCTGGTGGACCAGTTGTCGTTCAGTGGCCCCCTGCGGTCGTGGTGGCCGACGATTGCCGAACCATCGCCGCTGCTGGTCCAGGCCTTGCACGTGGTGTCGGTCTGCGGCGCGAACGCGGTGCCGTCGGCGCGCGAGCCGGTCAGGATGTCGTGCTCGTTGGGGTTCTCGCCGGCCCCCTTGACCGGGTTGCCTTTCTCGTCGAGCGCGGTCGTCTTGTCGATGTTGTTGCCGTTGTGCAAGTGGGTGAGGTCGCGGGCAATCAGTGCGCCCTTGGCGTTGTACCAAGGGCCGCTGCCGATGCGGTCGCGCGCGTGCGTGCCTTGCACGCCGGGAGTGCTGCCCTGCGGGAAGGTGCCTGGCACGCTGAGATAGGCGCGCCACGTCTTGGCGCCGGCGCCCGCCGCACTGGCCAGCCGCTGGCACTGGGCGTCGGCGCCAGCCAGGCCGCCCAGGTCGGCGCCCTTGCCGCTGCCGGTGCTTGTGATGAAGAAGCTCATCGGGCCGGTGCTGGGCGGCGTAGCGCACGCGGCAAGCAGGACTGCGGCGATCGACGTCGAGGTCAGGGCTCGGGGCATGCGCATGGGGCGGACTCCTTCAGCTGGCGTTCAGGTTGGTTGGAGGGCGTATTACGCGGGACCGCTGCGTTTGCTTCCTCAGGGTGTTCCCTGCCCACGGCGGCGCGCCGCTTAGACTGCGCGCATGAGCGCGCTTCATCGACGCTGCGATCCCGCCATCACCAGCGATCCCGAGCGGCTCGACGTCGACACGCGCAACGCGGCATGACGGCGCGGCTGCGATGACCGCGGCGCTTCGCTGGGGAGGCTTCGCGCGGGTGGCGGCGCTGGCGCTGGTGGCGCTGGCCGCCGGCTGCGCCAGCCTGCCGCACGACGTCAAGCGCCTGCCGTCGCAGGCGATCGCAGCGGCCGGCGACACCGAGCTCGGCCGCATCGCGCAGGCCTCGACGCCGGCGGCGCAGAGGGCGGCAGCCGACGGCGCCGCACCGAGCGGCTTCCGCTTGCTGTCGTGGTCGGCACAGTCGCTGTACGCGCGCATCGAGCTGGCGCGACGCGCGCAACGCTCGCTCGACCTGCAGTATTACGAGCTGCGCGACGACGAGACCGGACGCCTGCTGATGCGCACGCTGCGCGACGCCGCACAACGCGGCGTGCGCGTGCGGCTGCTGCTCGACGACCTCTACACCGCGGGCAGCGACCCCGTGCTGTCGGCGCTGGCGGCGTTTCCCAACGTCGAGGTGCGGCTGTTCAACCCGTTTCCGGTCGGCCGCGGCAGCCTCGGTGCGCGGCTGACCGCGTCGCTGTTCGACTTCGGCCGCGTCAACCACCGCATGCACAACAAGCTGTTCATTGCCGACGGCGTGATGGCGGTGGCCGGTGGCCGCAACATCGCCAACGAATACTTCATGGTCGGCACCGACGCCAACTACATCGACCTCGACGTGTTCGCGATCGGTCCGGTGGTGCCGCAGCTGGCGACGCTGTTCGACCAGTACTGGAACAGCGAGTTCGTCTACCCGTTGGCGTCGATCGTCTTCGACGACGACTCGATCGCCGAGCGGCAGCACCGCTTCGACGAGTGGACCGACCCGGCGCGCGCGCCGCCACCGGCACCGCCAGAGCCCGGCGCGAAGGATCTCCTCGAGCAGCCGCATGTGCACGAGGAACTGGCCAGCGGTCGCGTCGCGCTGATCTGGGGGCCCGCCGAGGCGTTTGCGGACACGCCGGAGAAGGTCATCAACCACACGCGGCGCTGGCCCGGCAGTCCGCAGCGCGAGGAGAAGACCGTGCGCCGCGGCCTGATGAGCGAGCTGCTGCTGGCGCGCCACGAGGTGCTGGTCAGCTCGCCGTACCTGGTGCCCAACGCCGACGTGATCGAAGACATCCGCGAAGGGCGGCTGTGGGGGCTGCAGATCGTCATCATCACCAACTCGCTGGCCTCCAACGACGAGCCACTGGTGCACGCGGGCTATCGCCGCTACCGCAAGGAGATGCTCGACCTCGGCGTGCAGCTGTACGAGATCGTGCCGAGCCGCGTCACGCAGGCCAAGAACCTGGGGCCGTTCGGGCGCTCGCTCGGGCGCTTTCACGCCAAGGCGGCGGCGGTCGACGGCAAGGTGATGTTCATCGGCTCGCTGAACTTCGACCCCCGCTCGGACAAGCACAACACCGAGCTCGGCCTGTTGATCCGCAGCCCCGAGCTGACCGCACAGCTGATGAAGATGGCCGAGCTGGTGCAGACGGAGGGCGCCTACCGGGTGATGCTGTCCAAGGACAAGAGTCAGCTCGAGTGGCACCTGCCCAGCGCCGAGGGCAGCACGCAGGTGCTGACCGAGGAACCCGACAGCACGTGGTGGCAGCGCCTGTGGCTCAACCTGATCGGTCCGCTGGTGCCCGAGGACGCGCTGTGAACGCGCTCGACGGCGCGCCGCTGTCGGTCGGCGTCGACTTCTCGAGCCGACCGAGCGCTCGCAAGCCGATCGTGGTCGCGCTCGGACACCGGCTCGGCGAGGCGGTGCACTTGATTGCACTGCAACGTCATGCCGCGTTGGAGGAGTTCGGCCACTGGCTGCAGCAATCCGGGCATTGGGTGGGCGGCTTCGATTTCCCGTTCGGCCTGCCGCGTGCGTTGGTCGAGCACCTCGGCTGGCCGACCGCGTGGCCGGCCTGCATGCGGCACTACGCGGCGCTGACGCGGCCGCAGATCCGCGACACCTTCGCGGCCTACTGCGCCGCGCGACCGGCGGGGTCGAAGTTCGCACACCGCGCGTGCGACCGGCCTGCGGGCTCGAGCCCCTCGATGAAGTGGGTCAACCCGCCGGTGGCCTACATGCTGCATGCCGGCGTGCCGCTGCTGCTGGCCGCTGGCTTGCACCTGCCCGCCCACGCGCACGACGGCGATGCGCGCCGCGTCGCGCTCGAGGCGTATCCGGGACTGCTGGCGCGCGAGCTGATCGGCAACCGTTCGTACAAGAGCGACGATGCGCGCAGGCACGGCGACGAGCGGCTGCTGGCGCGCATCGCGATCGCCGACGCCTTGCTCGAAGGCCGCACGCGGCTGCGCCTGCGCCTGCACCTGCAGCCCGCGCAGCGCGAAGCGCTGCTCGACGATGGGTCGGGCGATGCGCTCGATGCGGTGCTGTGCCTGCTGCAGGCGGCGTGGTCGCTCGAGCGGCCGCGCCACGGCCTGCCGCCACAGGTCGATCCGCTCGAAGGCTGGATCGTCAGCGCGTGAGGGGCAGAATCGGGCCGTGAGCCGCCGGGCCGCTCCCAAGGCGAACACCGGAGTGCGCTAGCACGAAGGACTATCAAATGAGCCGCCGGGCCGCTCCCAAGGCGAACTCCGGAGTGCGCAGCACGAAGGACTACCAATGAGCCGCTGGGGCAAACTGCTGCGACGTGCCAACACCGCGCGCCTGGCCACCAACCTGTTGGCGCTGTGGAAGCTGTTCCGTCATCCCGAGACGCCGCGCCTGGCCAAGGTGGTGGCGATCGCGGTGCTGGCGTACGCGGTGAGCCCGATCGACCTGATCCCCGATTTCATCCCGGTGCTCGGGCTGCTCGACGACGTGATCCTGCTGCCGCTGGGCATCGCGCTGGCGGTCAAGCTGACGCCGCAGCACCTGTGGCAGGCGCGGCTGGCGGAGGCCGAAACCGGCGCCGACGAGTTGCCGCGCCTGCTGTGGGGCGCGGCGATCGTGCTGCTGATCTGGCTGGTGGTCGTGACGTTACTCGCAGGGTGGCTGGTGTCATTGTTTGTCGCGGGGTTCAACGTCTGAACGCGCTGGCTACGATGCGCGCGTGCTGCGCATCCTGAACCTCGTGCTGTGCCTGCTGATGCTCGGCTTCACCGTTGCGCAATACGGCAAGCCGGAGTGGTGGCTGTGGGTCGGCTACTTCCTGGTGCCGGCGTTCTGGGCCTTCGTCGCCGGAGCGCGCCATCGCGCGTTCCGCGCGGTGCGCTGGCTCGGCTGGCTGTGGGGCTGCGTGGCACTGTGGGGCGTGCTGGTGTGGCGCCACTGGCCGCAGGCGAGCGACTTCTGGCGCCAGGCCGTCTGGCAGCACGATGCCACCGCGCGTGCGGGACTGAGCCTGATGATCGCGCTCGCCGTGCTGCTGGTGGCGCTCTTCACCGCCTACCGCAAGCGCTGACCTTCACCGGCCGGTCGCGCCAGTTCGCCTGCGCAGGCGCCCGTCCGGCACCGTGGCGACTTCGGTGGTGCCGGCCCCGTAGTGCGCGTTCAGCCGCCGGACGGCGTGACCCCACGGACGGTTGGGTTATTGATTGTGTAGCGTATACAACATGATGTAGAGTATTCGACATCGTGATTTGGCGCTTGCTCGTGCTGTCGCTGCCCACCGAAAACGCCACCGCGCGCATGCGCGCGTGGCGTTCGCTGAAGGCTGCCGGCGCCGCGGTGCTGCGCGATGGCGTGTACTTGCTGCCCGACGGCCGCGCGCACGCCGACACGCTGCGTGCGGTGGCCGACGACGTGCGCAGCAGCGGCGGCGACGCACAGCTGTTCGCCGGCGACTTCGCCGACGCGCAGGATCCGCGCGCGCTGTTCGACCGCGGGCCCGAGTTCGGTGCCCTGCTGGCGGAGATCGGCAACTGCCGCGCCGCGCTCGACGGTGACACCGCCGCGCAGGTGGTCAAGCAGGCGCGCAAGCTGCGCAGGGCGTTCGAGCAGCTGGTAGCGATCGATTTCTATCCTGGCGAGGCGCAGCGCCAAACCGATGCCGCGCTGGCCGCGCTGGAGGCCGACTCCGTGCGCGCCGCGGCACCCGACGAGCCGCACGCGGTGTCGCAGACGATCCAGCGGCTCGACAGCGCCGACTACCAGGGTCGTATCTGGGCCACGCGGCGGCGCCCGTGGATCGACCGCCTGGCCAGTGCCTGGCTGATCCGCCGCTTCATCGATCGCGACGCGCGCTTCCTGTGGCTGAAGTCGCCCGCCGAGTGCCCGAAGCGCGCGCTCGGCTTCGACTTCGACGGCGCCACCTTCAGCCACGTCGGCGCGATGGTCACTTTCGAAACGCTGCTCGCCAGCTTCGACCTGCGCACGCCGGCGCTGCTGCGGCTCGGCGTGCTGGTGCACGGGCTCGATGCCGGCGGCGTGCTGCCACCGGAGGCTGCCGGCGTCGAGCGCGTGCTGGCAGGCATGCGCGATGCCATCGCCGACGACGACCAGTTGCTGAGGGCCGCAGCCGGCGTCTTCGAAGGGCTGCTGGTCGCGTTCGAGAAGGAGAACGCGGCATGAGCGCCGCCCGGCCGTTCCGCAAGCGCTCACTCCCCCGCGGGGGGACGGCCCGCAGGGCCAAGGGGACGCGGTGAGTGCGGTGACCACACCTGCCGCCGGCACCGCCGCGCCCGAGCCGATCGGTTTCTGGGAAGCCTTTCGCTTCTGGCTGAAGCTCGGCTTCATCAGCTTCGGCGGTCCCGCCGGGCAGATCGCGATCATGCACGCCGAGCTGGTCGAGCGCCGGCGCTGGATCAGCGAGCGCCGTTTCCTGCACGCGCTCAACTACTGCATGGTGCTGCCGGGTCCGGAGGCACAGCAGCTGGCCACCTACATCGGCTGGCTGATGCACCGCACGTGGGGCGGTGTCGTGGCCGGCGGGCTGTTCGTGCTGCCGTCGCTGTTCATCCTGATCGCGCTGTCGTGGATCTACATGGCGTTCGGCGAGCAGCCGCTGGTGGCGGGCCTCTTCTATGGCATCAAGCCGGCGGTGACCGCGATCGTCGTGCATGCCGCACATCGCATCGGCTCGCGGGCGCTGAAGAATGGCTGGCTGTGGGCGATCGCGGCGGCAGCGTTCGTCGCGATCTTCGCGCTCGACGCGCCGTTCCCGTTGATCGTGCTCGCCGCGGCGGTGATCGGCTTCGTCGGCGGACGCGCCGCGCCCGAGCGCTTTCGGGTCGGTGGGGCGCACACGACGAAGCAGGCGACGCACGAGCGCGCGCTGATCGACGACGACACGCCGACGCCCCCGCACGCCCGCTTCAGCGCGGCGCGGCTGGGGTTCGTGATCGTCGCGGGTGTGCTGCTGTGGGCTGCACCGCTGGCCGGCGTCGCCGTGTGGCAGGGTTGGCAGGGCACGCTGCCGCAGATGGGCTGGTTCTTCACCAAGGCGGCGCTGCTGACGTTCGGCGGTGCCTACGCGGTGTTGCCATACGTCTATCAGGGCGCGGTGCTGCACCAGGGCTGGCTCAGCGGCACGCAGATGATCGACGGCCTCGCGTTGGGCGAGACGACGCCCGGTCCGCTGATCATGGTGGTCGCCTTCGTCGGCTTCGTCGGCGGCTGGCAGAGCAGCGACCTGGCGGCGCTGCTCGGGCCCGACCAGCGTTTCGTCGCCGGCGCGCTGGCAGCGACGCTGGTGACCTGGTTCACCTTCCTGCCGTCGTTCGTGTTCATCCTCGTCGGTGGCCCGCTGGTCGAGGCCACGCACGGCGACCTCAAGTTCACCGCGCCGCTGACCGCGATCACGGCTGCGGTGGTGGGCGTGATCGTCAACCTGGCGCTGTTCTTCGGCTGGCACGTGCTGTGGCCGCACGGCGCCCGCGGGCCCTTCGAATGGCCGGCCGCGGTGATCGCGCTGGCCGCGGCGGTCGCGCTGTTTCGCTTCAAGCGTGGCGTGATCGAGGTGATCGCCGCCTGCGCGGTGGCCGGCCTCGCCGTCTACCTGATCCGCCGCCACGTGACTGGAGGTTTGCTATGAGCCGGATCACCGTGTCCGAGCTCGCGCTGTGGCGCCGCGCGGGCTTCTCGTTCAAGTTGCTCGACGTGCGACGCGCGCAGGCGCGCGCCACCGACGGCAGCGACATCGAAAGCGCGACCTGGCTCGACCCTGCGCTGTGGCTCGACTGGAAGGATCGCGTCGCCGCGATGGCGCCGCCAGGTGCGCCGGTCGTCGTGTACTGCGCGCACGGCCACGAAATCAGCCAGGGCCTGACCGCTGCGCTGCGCGCGATGAACATCGACGCGCGGCATCTCGACGGCGGCATCACGGCGTGGCAGCAGGCCGCGCAGCCGACGGTGGTCGCGCGCTTGCCGGTCGAGCCGCGATGAATCGGGTTCGCGCTGCAGGCCCATCGGCACGTCACTTGCTGCACGCCAGCCCCTGCACCGATTGGAGTTGACCATGCCTGACCACGAAAACCCCAAGCGACGCGTGGTGCTTGCTGCCGCGGCGTCGAGCGCCGTGCTGAGCGCCGTGGTTGCACCCAGCGTTGCGCAACCTGCCAAGGAGAAACCCGTCATGGCCATGACCGCATTCGAAGCGCGCGCCGAGTTGGCGCCGCTGCCTTTCGATCCTGCCAAGCTCAACGGCCTGTCGGAGAAACTGCTGCGTTCGCATTGGGAGAACAACTACGGCGGCTCGGTGAAGGCGCTGGCCGTCGTCAAGCAGCGGCTCTCGCAAGCGCAGGCCGACAAGGACCTGCCACCCTATATCTACAACGACCTCAAGCGCGAACACCTGCTGCGCACTGGCTCGGTGGTTTTCCACGAGCTGTACTTCGGCAACCTCGGCGGCAGCGGCCAAGCTGGTGCTGCCGAGCGGCAAGCTCTTGCCGCTTCGTTCGGCAGCGCCGACGCGTGGGAGGCGGAGTTTCGCCGCATCGCAGCGGGGTTGGGCGGCGGCTCGGGCTGGGTCGTGCTGGGCTTCAACACGCATCTGCGCCAGCTCGAGAACTACTGGCTTGCCGACCACGCCCACGGACCCGCAGCGACCCATCCCATCCTGGTGATGGACATGTACGAGCATGCCTACCAGATGGACTTCGGCGCCGCGGCCGCGCGCTACATCGATGCGTTCTTCCGCAACGTTCAATGGGACGCTGTGGCGCAGCGGCTCGAGGCGGCTCGGCGTGCCTGATGCGCGGTGAGTGCGTGAACAACAACCGCGGCTCTCGCGTTGCGGTGGTGGCCCTTGCGCTGCTGTCGATGGGCGGCAACGCGCTTGCAGCCGGCGCTGCGCAGGAGGGCTTCTTGACCGGGCCGCAGATTCGCGCGGCCATCGCAGGCAAGAGCGTGGGCGACGAGCGCCACTGGGAACACAAGTACTTCGCCGATGGCCGCCTGGAGCGCTCCGAGAGCGGACGCCACAAGGCCGGCCGCTGGTCGGTCCAAGACGATCGGCTGTGCCTGCTCAAGCCGGAGATCGATCCCGACCGACCGCTGTGCTTTCGCGTGCTGCGGCACGGCGATCAAGTCGAGTACCACGACGACCGCTATGCCGTCTATCGCGGCGTCATCCGACGGATGACGAGCGCGCCGGCGCCGTAGCCCAAGCCTGGGAGTCACACATGAAATGGGTCACCCGCGAACGCCCGAAGATCGATCGCATCGCCTGCCCCTGGTTGGTGGCGCGCTTCATCGATCGCGAGCCCGAGTTCCTCTACGTGCCGGCGTCCGATGTCGCTCGCGTGGCGCACGAGACCGGTGCCACGCCGTACGACGTGCCCGGTGTCGAGCTCGGGCACGTCGGCGAGCTGTGCAGCTTCGATGCGTTTCTCGCCAAGTACCGGCTCGACGATCCGGCGCTGGCGCAGCTGGCGGCCATCGTGCGCGGCGCCGACACCTCGCGGCTGGAGCTGACGCCGCAATCGGCGGGCTTGTACGCGATCTCGCAAGGCCTGTCGCGCGTGTACGCCGACGACCACGAGATGCTGCGCCACGGGTTGGTGATGTACGACGCGCTGTACGCGTGGTGCCGCGCCTGCCAGGGCGCGGCCGACAAGCGGCCGCTGCCCAGCGCCTGAGCCGCTTGCGGCGACGGCCGACCGTTCCTTCATTCCCTTTGTCACAGGAGGCGCCGATGCGCTACACGCTAACCCCCATCCCCTGCCGTCCGTGGACCCTGAACGGCCTGTCGCTGAAGCTGATCGAAAGCCACTACGAGAACAACTACGGCGGCGCGTTGCGGCGCCTGAACGCGATCAATGCGCAGCTCGAGGCGCTGGACTTCAAGACCGCGCCGACGAACGTGGTCAACGGCTTGAAGCGCGAGGAACTGATCTCGCTGAACTCGACGCTGCTGCACGAGTTGTACTTCGCGTGTCTGGCGTTCGGCGAGGGCCGGCCCGCCGACGCGATGGCGCAGGCGCTGGCGCGCGACTTCGGCTCGGTGGACCGTTGGCGCGACGAGTTCGTCGCAATGGCCGGCGCGTTGGCGGGTGGCTCGGGCTGGGTGCTGCTGACCTACGTGCCGCGCGACCAGCGCCTGATCAATCAGTTCGCGGCCGAGCACAGCCAGGCCATCAGCGGCGGCATCCCGATCCTGGCGCTCGACATGTACGAGCACGCCTACCACATCGACTTCGGTGCCAACGCCAAGGCCTACATCGACGCCTACATGCGCAACATCGACTGGAAGGCCGTGCAGGCTCGCTACGACGATGCCTGCCAGGTCGCCTCGCCGCGGCCGCTGGCGCAGCCGGAGTTCGGTGATCTGACCGGCGTCACGGTCGAGCAGGTCAGTGCGATGCTGGCTCGTGGCGAGCCGCTGCAGATCGTCGATGCGCGGCCTCGGCACTACGTGTCGCGCACGCAGGACATCATGGAAGGCGCCACCTGGCGCGACCCCGAGCGGGTGCACGAATGGGCTGGCGAGCTCTCGAAATCGGAGCCGGTGGTCGTGTTCTGCGTCTACGGCTTTCACGTCGGTTGCCGCACGGCGATGGCCCTGCGCGATGCCGGCTTCGACGCCAAGTACATGCTGGGCGGTCACGCGGCGTGGCGCGCCATCGGCGGCAAGACCAAGGCGTACGGCTGATCCGCGCAACGAACGGGGACGTGCCATGACGCGCTGTTGCGCCGCCCCGCGGGCGGCACAAGGAGACTTCGATGAAGTGGTGGTGGTCGCTTGCGCTGCTGTCGGCGGCGCTGAAATGCGAAGCTGAACCGATGAATTTCGACGCCTACCCCCTCGGTCAGCCGCCCGCCGGCTGGACGTGCGGCGCCACCGGCAAGGGCACGCCCAAGTGGACCATCGAATCCGATGCCGACCTCGCGCACAAAGTGCTCAAGCAGTCGGGCCGCGCCGCGTTCCCGTGGTGCGTGAAGGACGACGTCGCGCTCACCGACGGCTGGGTCGAGGTGCGCTTCCGGCCGCTCGCGGGTCGTGAAGACCAGGCCGGCGGCGTCGTCTGGCGCTTCAAGGACGGCGACAACTACTACGTCGCGCGCGCCAATGCGCTGGAGAACAACGTGTCGCTGTATCACACGACGGCCGGCTCGCGGCGCACGATCCAGTACAAGGACGCGCCGGTGGCGGGCGACGCGTGGCACACGCTGCGCGTCGACTTCAAAGGCTCGAGCATCCGCATCGCGCTCGACGGCAAGGTCTACATCGACCTTGCCGACACGCACATCGCGGGCCCCGGCAAGGCCGGCGTGTGGACCAAGGCCGATAGCGTCACGCTGTTCGACGCGTTCGCCTACGGGCCCTGATCCGCGTCGAGCCCTGCGATGCCCGAGTCCTCATCGGTCGGTGCGCGCACGGCCACGGTGGCGCGCTGGCTGTTGCCAGCCGACAGCGACATCGCAGTCTGGCGCGTGCTCGCCGCGCGCGGCCTGCGCGCGCTGGCCGACGGCTACATGGCCGTGCTGCTGCCGGCCTATCTGCTGGCGCTCGGGCTCGGGACGGTCGAGGTCGGTGTGCTGGCCACCACCACGCTGCTCGGTTCGGCGCTGGTCACGATCGCGGTCGGCGCCTGGGGCCACCGCTTCGCGTCGGGCGGACTGCTGCGAGCGATGGCGTGCTTGATGTTGGCCACCGGTGTCGGCTTCGCCGGCTTCGCGTCGTTCTGGCCGCTGCTGGTGGTGGCGTTCGTCGGCACGCTGAACCCGAGCGCGGGCGACGTCAGCGCATTCCTGCCGCTGGAGCATGCCCGCATCGCGGCCAGTGCCGCGGGCTCGGCGCGCACTGCGCTGTTCGCGCGCTACAGCGTGATCGGTGCCCTGTGCGCGGCGATCGGCGCGCTGGCCGCCGGCGTGCCCGAGTTGCTCGAGCACCATGCCGGCTGGCCGCGCCTGCAGGCGCTGCGCGCGATGTTCCTGCTGTACGCGGCCACCGGCGTCGCCGTCTGGTGGCTGTATCGGCGGCGCGCGCCGCAAGGGCTGCCAGCGCCGGAGACGCCGACCGCGCCGCTCGGCCCGTCGCGGCGCATCGTCGTGCGATTGGCCGCGCTGTTCAGCGTCGACGCCTTCGCGGGTGGCCTGATCGTCAACTCGCTGATGACGCTGTGGCTGCTGCAGCGCTTCGAGCTGACGCTCGCGCAGGCGGGCACGTTCTTCTTCTGGACCGGAGCGCTCAGCGCGGCGTCGCAGTTCGTGGCACCGGCGGTGGCGCGCCGCTTCGGGCTGCTCAACACGATGGTGTTCACGCACATCCCGGCCAACCTGTGCCTGATGCTGGCCGCGTTGGCACCGAATCTGCCGCTGGCGTTGCTGCTGCTGTCGGTGCGCGCCGCGCTGTCGCAGATGGACGTGCCGACGCGCTCGGCCTACGTGATGGCGGTGGTCACGCCGGCCGAGCGGCCGGCAGCCGCCAGTTTCACCGCGGTGCCGCGCAGCCTGGCGGCGGCGCTCAGTCCGGCGTTGAGTGGTGCGCTGTTGGCCACCGGCTGGCTGGCGGCGCCGCTGGTGGCGTGCGGCGCATTGAAGATCGCCTACGACCTTGCGCTGTGGCGCGCATGCCGTGGCGACACGCTCGGTGACGAGTGACCCGTCGTCAGTCCGACTTGCCGTCGCGCACCTTGACCCAGCGCAGCTCCATCGTGTCGTTGGGCCACATCGCGACCGACACCGACTTCTTCATCGCCCAGTTGAGGTGGCGGCGGTACAGCGGGATGTAGGCCACGTCGTCGTGCAGCATGCGCAGCACCACGCCGACGCGTGCGCGCCGCTTCGTCAGGTCGGGCTCGGTGCGCACCGCATCGATCAGCACGTCGAGATTGGGGTTGCTGTAGCGGCCGGCGTTGAAGGTGCCCATGCCGCTCGGATCGAAAGTACGGAACAGGCCGTTGAGCGTGGTCCAGGGGTCTGGTGCCGGGGTCCAGCCGTATTCGACGAAGCTGGTGTTGCCGGTCGACAGCCGCGGAAAGAACTGGTTGGTCGGCGAGCTGCGCACCTGCACGCGGATGCCCACCTGCGTCAGCATCGCCGCCGCGGCCTGGCACACGGCCTCGCGGTAGCCGACGTTGACGCAGTCGAGCGTGACGCCGAAGCCCGACGGATAACCGGCGTCGGCGAGCAGCGCCTTGGCCTTCGCGGGGTCGTACGCAGGCCGCTTGTCGAGCGACTGGTCGTAGCCGTCGACGCGTGGCGAAACCAGGCTGCCGGTCGGCGTGCCCTGGCCGCGCAGCACCTTCTGCACGATGAGGTCGACGTTCAGCGCGTGCGCGACCGCCTTGCGCACGCGAATGTCCTTGAACGGGTTGCGGTCCTTGACGTCGCCGTAGAGCAGCTCGTCGCGCGCCTGATCGAACGTGAAGTACTGGGTGCCGATGTCACCGGTGGTGGCGACCGCGAGGCGCGCATCGCTCTTCAATCGCTCGACGTCCTGGAACGGCGGGTCGAGCACGAGGTCGACCTCGCCCGAGCTCAGCGCGGCCAGCCGCGTGGCATCGGAGCGGATGCTGGTGAAGGTCACCGTGTCGAGGTTGCCCGAGCGCTTGTCGGACCAGCCCCACCAGCCGTCGTGGCGCTTGAGCACGACACGCACGTCGGGCTCGTAACGCTCGAGCTTGAACGGCCCGGTGCCCATCGCGTTGCGCACCGTGAACATCTCCTGCTTGCCGTTGAAGTCCTGCGACTTCTCGGCGCCGTGCTGTGCGCACCAGGCCTTGCTCATCATCGCCACGTTCTGCAGCTTCTCGGGCCACACCGCGTCGGGCGCCGACAGCACGAAGTCGATCGTGCGTTCGTCGATCTTCTTCACCGAGGCGAGCCCCTTCAGCGCGAACGAGCGCTGCGAGGTCGGCCCCAGCGTGCGTTCGATCGAGAACACCGCGTCGTCGGCGGTGAAGGTCGAACCGTCGTGGAACTTGACGCCGGCGCGCAGTGTGAAGCGCCACGTCGTCGGGTCGACAATCTGCCACGACTGCGCGAGTGCCGGCTCGAGCTTGAACTGCTCGTCGCGCGTGACCAGGCTGTCGTAGATCTGGAAGGCCACCCGCGAGTGGTACAGCAGCGCCAGCGCGTGCGGGTCCATCGTCTGGGGGTCGAAGGCGCTGGCCACGCGCAGCGTGGCAGCGTGCGTTGCCAGGCTCGCTGCGGTGGCCAGAGCGCCGAGCCACGCACGGCACAGGAAGGAGCGCAGGGTCATGGCGGTCGATTGGCGTCGCGTGCGCGACGCGGCATGATAGCCAGCACCGGAAGGAGTTTGCGGATGGGCAAGGGTCGGCTCGAGGCGTTCAGCGACGGCGTGCTCGCCGTGGCCATCACCATCATGGTGTTGGAGTTGAAGGTGCCGCACGACCCGAGCGTTGCGGCCCTGCTCGCGCTGTGGCCGGTGTTCCTCAGCTACGTGCTGAGCTTCGTCTACATCGGCATCTACTGGAACAACCACCACCACATGCTGCACGCGACCCATCACGTCACCGGCGGCGTGCTGTGGGCCAATCTGCATCTGCTGTTCTGGCTGAGCCTGATCCCGTTCACCACCGGCTGGATGGGCGAGAACCACTTCGCGCCGCTGCCCACCGCGCTGTACGGCGGCGTGCTGCTGATGTCGGCGATCGCCTACTGGCTGCTGCAGCAGTGCATCATCGCCGTCAACGGGGCCCAGTCCACACTGGCGCGCGCGATCGGCAGCGACTGGAAAGGCAAGCTGTCGCCGCTGGCTTACATCGCGGGCATCGGGCTGGCGTTCGTCAGCCCGTGGATCTCGTGCGCGCTGTACGGCGGCATGGCGCTGCTGTGGCTGGTGCCCGACCGCCGCATCGAGCGGCGCCTGGTTCCCGACGCGTGAGCCGTCACGAGTGCGGAATGCCGCAAACGAGGAGCCATCACCATGCAACACGCTGGCCACCTCCGGAATGCTTGGCCGGCCCTCGACTACGCGCCGTGGCGAGACACGCTCCAGACGCTGCACCTGTGGACCCAGATCGTCGGCAAGGTTCGTCTGACCTTGTCGCCCTGGGTCAATCACGGCTGGCAGGTGCCGCTGTATGTCAACGCCCGTGGGCTCGGCACGTCGGCCATCCATGCCGCAGGTGGCATCGTCGAGATCGACTTCGACTTCGTCGACCACCGTCTCGTCGTGCGCACGTCCGAGGGACCGGAGCGCGGTTTCGCATTGGCACCGATGTCGGTCGCATCGTTCTACCGGCAACTGATGAGCGAACTGAAGGCCGCCGGCGTTGCCGTCACGATCAACGTGATGCCCAACGAGGTGCCGGCAGCGATTCGATTCCCCGATGACGAGCTGCATGCGTCATACGACGCGGATGCCGTGCATCGCTTCTGGCAGGCATTGGTACAGATCGACCGCATCTTCAAGGTGTTCCGGACCGGCTTCCTCGGCAAGTGCAGCCCGGTGCATTTCTTCTGGGGCAGCTTCGACCTGGCCGTCACGCGTTTCTCAGGCCGCCCCGCGCCTTTGCATCCGGGAGGCTTCACCGGTTTGCCGGACTCGGTGACGCGCGAAGCGTACTCGCATGAAGTCAGCAGTGCCGGCTTCTGGCCCGGCAATGACATGCATCCCCATCCGGCGTTCTTCTCCTATGCCTACCCGAGCCCCGCTGGGTTTGCGCAAGCGACCGTCCAGCCCACAGAAGCGCTGTGGAGCGATACGTTGGGCGAGTGGTTGCTGCCCTACGATGCCGTCAGGAAGGCAGCAGATCCTGACGTGGCCTTGCTGGCTTTTCTGAGCACCACCTACCGTGCGGCCGCTGACCTTTCGAATTGGGATCGACGCCTGGAGTGCGCGATAGGCGTCGCCGGGACGCCGAGAGCCGTACGCAGCTAGTCCTCTTGCGGCGCTCGCTCGGCACGCTGGCGTTCGGGTTGAGCCGCGATGACTGGCGACTGTCCGCAGTCAACGGTGCTACATCGGCCCATCCATTCGCGGGTTAGCGGCTGTCGACAGCCACGCGTCACCGAGGCTCGAGCCGCCACCCACTGCACAGCGACCACCTTCGCGGCGGCCGCAGCTGAGGCGGTGCCCGCGCAGCGCGCGAGCACCGCGGCCTCCCGGTCGCGCCGACTCAGGCGCCGAAGCTCAGCGCGCTGGCCGGCAGCATGCGGCCGAGCACCGACGACAACGCGGTCCAGTGCATCGTCTCGTCGGCCGCCAGGCGTGCGGCCACCTGGCCGAGCTTGTTGTCGGCGAACGACGGGATCACGCCGAGATAAGCGTTGGTGGCGCCGAGCTCGAGCTTGGCCGCCAGCGTCAGCACATCGGCCTGGGTCTTCAGCGACGCGGCGTTCAGCGCCCGGGCGTACTCGTCGAGCGGCTTCTCGGCCACCGGAGAGCCGCCCATCTTCTGGATGGTGGCGATCAACGCATCGCGGTGCCCTTTGTGGTGCGACTGGAACATCACCGCGACGTCGAGCGCGGGCTTTTGCAGCAGGCCGCTGCCGGCGCCGAGCTGGTAGGCGTTGATCGCTTCATGCTCGAGGGCGAGCGCGATGTTCAGGATGCCGACGTCCTTAGCCGGATCGGCCGCGCGAGCGGCGCCGGTGGCGGTGCCGGCGAGCGCTGCGACGGCGGCGGCCGACAGCGTGAGCTGGCTTGAGCGGGCGAGGAACAGACGACGATGGCTGATGTTCATGGGACTCTCCTGTGCGGTGTGATGACCGGGCTCGAACACCGGCGCTGTTACGCCGCGCTGGCACTTTCGGATGCGTCGTGCGCGTCGTTGTATCGTCCGGGCCGTGAAGCGCCCGCGCATGCCGCAGAGGTTCCAGCACACGCTGGTGTCGGTGCGCGACCTGTTGATCACCGGCGGGCCGCTGATCGTGCTCACGCTCGTGCTGCTGGTGGTTGCGTACTGGCTTCTCAAGCCGACGCCGCCCGACCACATGGTGCTGGCCACGGGCTCGCAGCGCGGCGCCTATGCGGAGTTCGGCACACGCTATGCAAGGTTGCTGGCCAGGGAGGGCATCAAGGTCGAGCTGCGCAACACGCAAGGCTCGATCGAGAACCTGGCGCTGCTGCGTGACGCGACGTCGGGCGTCGACGTCGCCTTCGTGCAAGGTGGCATCGAAGGCCTCGGGCAGCCCAACGACGGCTCGGGCAACGACGATCTGGAATCGCTGGGCAGCCTGTTCTACGAGCCGGTGTGGCTGTTCTATCGCGAGGAGTCGGCGCGCCGCCTGCTGAAGGAGCCGACGCTGACGCGGCTGTCGCAACTGCCGGGCTGGCGCGTCAACGGCGACACCGAGGGCAGCGGCGCGCGCGCGATGGTCAACCAGCTGCTCGAGGCCAACGCGGTCGATCCGCGCGGCCTGACGCTGCTCAACCAGCCCACCACGCCCGCGGTGGTGTCGTTCCTCGCCGGCGACATCGATGCGGTGGTGTTCGTCTCGGCGCCGGAGTCGCTGATGGTGCAGATGCTGTTGCGCACGCCGGGCGTCAGGTTGTTCGACTTCGCGCAGTCCGAGGCGTATGCGCGGCGCTTTCCGTCGTTGAGCCCGGTGACCTTGCCGCGCGGCATCGTCGATCTGGCGAGCGACCAGCCATCGCAAGACGTGCACCTGGTCGCGCCCACCGCAATGATGGTGGCGCGCGAAGGCACGCATCCGGCCCTGGTGCAACTGCTGGTGCAGGCGGCGGCGCAGATCCACGGCACGGCGGGCTGGTTTCGCCACAAGGGCGACTTTCCGAACACGCGCAACACCTCGCTGCCGATCGCCAGCGAAGCGGCGCGCTTCTATCGCGACGGGCTGCCGCTGCTGCAGCGCTATCTGCCGTTCTGGCTGGCCAACCTGATCGATCGCATGTGGGTGGTGCTGATCTCGATCGTCGCGGTGCTGATCCCGCTGTCGCGCGTGGTGCCGCCGCTGTACCAGTTTCGCGTGCGCTCGCGCGTGTTCCGCTGGTACGGGCAGCTGCGCGAGATCGAGACCCGGCTGCACGCGCAGCCGCAGGCCGCGGCCGACGTCGCGCGCGAGCTCGACGCGCTGGACGACAAGGTGGGGCGCATCAGCGTGCCGCTG